>JAJZGX010000113.1 GCA_021804825.1 Pseudomonadota bacterium
CCGGCTCGATTGAAAAATTTGCCACCGAGACATTCCTCGCAAAGCCAGAATATAGGAATATATTCCGAAAATGACAAGAAGCCCCTCGAGCAGATCAAGACGTGCGATCCGGCTGTGTGATTGGCTGGGCGGGAGGTATTTGGTGCCCTTGAGCCGTCATCACGGCAGCAGCAGTGCCTTGGCTTGAACCGGAAATTTCAAAACCAGCCATTTCAGCGCCTCAAGTTGATCCGCCGTGGGCGCGCGACGAATCTGAATCATCAATTTCAGCACATCCGGCCGCGTCAAAGTTAGGTTGCTGGCCCCTTCATTGCAGACCGAGCAGAGGGCGCGAAGGTTTGCCGCATCATCGGTGCCGCCTTGGCTCTTATCAATGATGTGACCAATGTGCAGTCTGGTTTTGCGGTCGTGATCCTGCGGATGAACCTCGCCAGCGACGGCACCACACATCTGGCAGGTAAAGCCGTTGCGATCCAGAACAAAAGCGCGGGTTTCTTTTGAAATGTCGCGCGCGAACGCGGGTTGCGGCTTTGACGTTTCCAGCAAATATTCGCCCGGTTTCAACTCGCTTCTGTCATGATGCGTGAGAATGACGAAGCCTTCCTCGTTTCGCAATTCCCGAACACGTCGAGCCCATTCGCTGATGCCACCCGAAGCGTCTTGCAACTCGCGCGATGTCATTTTTCGCCCGATATTTGCCAAAAAGTGCTTTCGCAGCCTATCGCGTGCACCCAACTTGCTTTTTGCCATGATCAAGCCCGTCGCAATCGGCGCTTTGCGCCTGCCAAGAGCGCTACTGCGATCTGGCCAGCGACCGCGGCAGCGACTGGCGGCGGGAAGGCGTTGCCAATCTGACGATAGGCGGCGGTCTTTTTACCAGCTACAACCCAGTCATCGGGAAAACCTTGCAGACGCGCCGCCATCTTCACCGTCAAGCGCGGCATGCCTTCAAAGTCAGGATCCGGGGCGTGATCGGCAAGCCCCCTGCCATCGACGCCCAGGGTCAGCCAGGCGCGTCGCGCACGGGTTGGCCCGAGGTCCGGCCCGCCATGCTTCTTACTGCCGCCAACCAGCGTCGGGGCGATCATCGCCGCGCCCCTACGCCAAGCTGTGGCCCCGCGCCAACCGCGCGCCGCCATCAAGTCATGGAGAAGGTCACCCACATGACGCGCCGGGGTGCGTTGGGGTTCAGGCCAGGCAAAATCGTCAATAGAATCGTGTTGCAGCGCCACCATCAACACACGCGGACGCAGCTGAGATACGCCGAAATCGCTCGCATTGAGCAATTGCCACGTCGCTACATAGCCAAGCTTGCCGAGCGCGCTGGTGATTCTCGCCCGGTAAGCTGCAAAGGTCGGGTCGAGCAGGCCACGCACATTTTCCAGCATGATGGCGCGAGGTCGGCATTCGTCAGCGAGGCGCAAAGCCTCCGGAAAAAGATCGCGCTCGTCGTTCTCGCCGTGTTGTTGACCGGCCTTGGAAAACGGCGGGCAGGGAACCCCTCCCGCCAACAGATCTATGCCGCGGTAGGCTTGTCCCGAAAAGCTTCTTACGTCGCCTTCGCTCACATGCCAATGTGGCCGGTTGGCGCGCAGGGTGGCGCAGGCGGCAGGTTCAATCTCCACAAGATGGGCGTGCTCGAACCCGGCCCATTCCAAACCTAGCGCTTGCCCGCCCGCACCGGCACAAATTTCCAGCGATGTTAGATTTGTCACACCCTTATCCCTCGTCAAATTGAAGGGTACGTTCTATTTATGTTCAGTGTCAAGATCCCCGCTCCAGCATGAACACGGCTTGTTCACCAAAAAGATTCCAGAACCACCATGGGGCGTGCATCCGCATGGGTGCGCCGCTGCTTTTCACTGCCCTTGCCGAGAGGATACGCGCGTCGATTTCGCGGGTCAGATTGACGAAATCACGCAGGGTGCAAAAATGGATGTTGGGCGTGTCGTACCATGTATGCGGCATGTTTTCGGTCACCGGCATATGGCCGGAAAAGCCCAGTTGCCAGCGCACCCGCCAATGGCCGAAATTTGGAAACGAGATGATGACGCGCTTGCCGATGCGCAGAAGATCTTCCAGCACCTTGCGCGGTTGCCGCGTGGCTTGCAGCGTCTGCGAGAGAATTGCGTAATCAAAGGCCTGATCGGGGTAGGCGGCAAGATCGGTGTCGGCATCGCCCTGAATGACCGACAGGCCGCGCGCCACGCAGGAGTTGACGCCCGCCTGTGACAATTCGATGCCCCGGGCATCGGCGCCGCGCTGGTCGCGCAGCAGCGTCAACAGGCTGCCATCGCCGCAGCCAACATCGAGCACCCGCGATTTTTCCGCAACCAGCCCGGCGATGAGCAGCAGGTCGATGCGGGTGGCGGGCGGGGGTGGCAGCACATTCTGGCTCATGAGGTGACCTCCAGACCGCGGGCTTTGGCCGCTGCATTGATGAAGCCGCCGGTGGTGGCAAAAAGGTCGGGCACGTCGAGCAAAAACGCGTCATGGCCCTTGTCGCTGTCGATCTCGACAAAGGAAACCGAAGCCCCGCCGGCATTGAGCGCGTGGATGATCGACCGCGATTCGGCGGTGGGGAAAAGCCAGTCGGAGGTGAAGGACACGACGCAGAATCGCGTCTGGCTGCCATTGAACGCCTCGGCGAGGCTGCCGCCATGGTCGGCGGCGAGATCAAAGTAATCCATGGCGCGTGTCAGATAGAGGTAGGAATTGGCGTCGAAACGCTCGACGAAACTCTCGCCCTGATAGCGCAGATAGCTTTCGATCTGGAAATCGGCGTCGAAGGAAAACGTGCGGGCATTGCGATTTTGCAGCTTGCGCCCGAATTTGGATTGCAGCGCATTTTCCGAAAGATAGGTTATGTGGGCTGCCATCCGCGCCACTCCCAGCCCCTTGGCCGGGCGTGTCCCATTCTCCAGATAGCGCCCGGCCTGCCAGTCAGGGTCGGCCATGACAGCCTGACGGCCGACTTCATGAAAGGCAATGTTCTGGGCCGAATGGCGCGCCCCGGTGGCAATGGGCATGGCGGCAAATACACGGGCGGGAAAACGCGCCGCCCATTGCAGCACCTGCATGCCACCCATCGAGCCGCCGGCCACGCAAAACAGCGAATCTATGCCGAGATGGTCGATCAACATGGCTTGCGCACTGACCATGTCGGCTATGGTGAGCACTGGAAAATCGAGGCCATAGGGCTGCCCGGTCGCCTCATTGAGCGAGGCCGGGCCCGTCGAGCCCATGCAGCCGCCAATGACATTGCTGCAAATGACAAAAAAACGGTTGGTGTCGATCGGGCGGCCGGGGCCGACCATGGTCTCCCACCAGCCCGGCCGGGACGTGACCGGATTGATGCTCGCGACATGCTGATCGCCGGTGAGAGCGTGGCAAATCAGCACGGCATTGGATTTCTGCGCGTTCAGGGTGCCATAGGTCTGATAGGCAATCTCCAGCGGGCCGAGGGCGACGCCACCTTCGGTCATCAGCGGTGCCTGCGCCCTGAATATCAGGGTTTCCTGCGGCAAGGAGGTTCGTTGCCGGGATAAAGCTGGGTCAGACATGCTCATGACACGCTCGGCATGGTTGGGTTGTTCGATGATGCGAACGATATGTTCTTTTTATAGGCCGCAACGGCGCGTTGCGTCAAGCCTCGCGGCCGATCAGCGCGAGGTTTGATGCCGAGATCGCGCGCCTGTTGCGCGCCTCAAATCGCTGTGTTAATGCCCGCATCGTTCCGGTGGTGGCGCGAGGGCGCTGCGGCGGGGCATTGTCTGCGCCTGTTGGATAATTGAGTTCTCGAGCTCAGGACATTCTGGCACCGGCACGGCCAGTTCCATAGTGATTGAGCATGACACGCCGAAAGGCTTAAGCGGGGTTGCCTTGGCCACAGAAGAAACATTTGTCTCCGGCGTCACGGGCAGATATGCCGCGGCACTGTTTGACCTTGCGCAGGAGCGCAAACAGACCGATCAGGTTGCGACGGCGCTTGATCACTTTGCCACGCTGGTCAATCTGAACAATGATATGGCGCGCTTCGTGCGCAGCCCGGCGCTGTCCACGGCGGAGCAACTGCGGGCGCTCGATGCGCTGCTGCCGCGCGCCGAGGTCGATGGTCTCGCCGCCCAATTCATCAAGATGGTGGCGACCAAGCGCCGCCTGTTTGCTATTTCTGGCATGATTGATGATTTCAACAAATTGAATGATGCCGCCAAGGGCGTCACGCGGGCCCAGGTGACGGTGGCCCAGCCTCTGAGCGAGGCGCATCTGGCGTCACTGAAAGCAGAAATCATCAAGATCAGCGGCACCAGCAAGGTCGATCTGAATGTCAAGGTCGATCCCGCCATCATCGGCGGCATGATTGTGCAACTGGGGTCTCGCATGGTGGACGGGTCACTTCGCACCCGGCTCACCACCATCCATCAACGTATGAAAGAGGTCGGCTAATGGACATCCGCGCCGCTGAGATTTCAGCGATCCTGAAGAACGAAATTGCCAATTTCGGCAACGAGGCGCAAGTCTCGGAAGTCGGGCAGATCCTGTCCGTGGGTGACGGCATTGCCCGCGTCTATGGCCTCGACAATGTGCAGGCCGGCGAGATGGTGGCGTTCGAGAACGGCACCCGCGGCATGGCACTCAACCTTGAATCCGACAATGTCGGCATCGTGCTGTTTGGTTCCGACCGCGACATCATGGAAGGCCAGACCGTCAAGCGCACCGGCGCCATCGTGGATGTGCCGGTCGGCAGGGGCCTGCTCGGCCGCGTGGTTGATGCCTTGGGCAATCCGATAGACGGCAAGGGGCCGATTGTCACCGACCAGCGCGCCCGCGTCGACGTCAAGGCGCCCGGCATCATTCCGCGCAAATCGGTGCATGAGCCGATGGCGACGGGCCTGAAGGCGGTCGATGCGCTGATTCCGATCGGCCGTGGCCAACGCGAATTGATCATCGGTGATCGCCAGACCGGCAAGACGGCCGTGGCGCTCGATGCCATTCTCAACCAGAAGCCGATCAATCAGGGCACGGACGAGAAAGCCAAGCTCTATTGCGTCTATGTCGCTATTGGCCAGAAGCGCTCGACGGTGGCTCAATTCGTGAAGGTGCTGGAAGAGCAGGGTGCTCTGGAATATTCGATCATCGTGGCCGCTACCGCCTCCGATCCGGCGCCCATGCAGTTCCTTGCGCCGTTCTCGGGTTGCGCCATGGGTGAATATTTCCGCGACAATGGCATGCATGCCCTGATCATTTACGATGATCTCTCCAAGCAAGCCGTCGCCTATCGCCAGATGTCGCTGCTGCTGCGCCGCCCGCCCGGCCGTGAAGCCTATCCTGGCGACGTGTTCTATCTCCACTCGCGCTTGCTCGAACGCGCCGCCAAGCTGAACGATGCGCAGGGCGCTGGATCGCTGACCGCGCTGCCGGTAATCGAGACCCAGGCCAATGACGTGTCGGCCTATATTCCCACCAACGTGATTTCGATCACCGATGGTCAGATATTCCTCGAGACCGATCTGTTCTTCCAAGGTATCCGCCCGGCGGTGAACGTCGGCCTTTCGGTGTCGCGCGTCGGTTCTGCGGCCCAGACCAAGGCGATGAAGAAGGTCGCGGGCAAGATCAAGGGCGAATTGGCGCAATACCGCGAAATGGCGGCCTTCGCGCAGTTCGGTTCCGATCTCGACGCGTCGACCCAGGCGCTGCTCAACCGTGGTTCGCGCCTGACCGAACTCCTGAAGCAGACGCAGTTCGCGCCTCTGAAGATGGAAGAGCAGGTTTGCGTGATTTACGCCGGTGTCAACGGCTATCTGGACAAGCTGCCGCTCAACCGCGTGAAGCCGTTCGAGGATGGCTTGCTGGCGACGCTACGTGCCAACAACATGCCGCTGCTCGAGGCTATCCGCGATTCGAAAGACCTGTCAGATGCGTCGGCTGCCACCCTCAAGGGTGCAGTTGAGGCCTTTGCCAAGAGCTTTGCGTAAAACATCTTCTCGTTTGAACACATGCTGGGCGTGATGGCCCGCAACCATAGGGTTGACATATGCCGAGCTTGAAAGACCTGCGTAACCGCATCGCCTCGGTGAAGGCTACGCAGAAAATCACCAAAGCAATGCAAATGGTGGCGGCGGCCAAGCTGCGCCGGGCGCAGTCGTCGGCTGAGGCGGCGCGTCCCTATGCCGAGCGCATGGGGGTCGTGCTGTCGAATCTGGCGGGCAGCATGGCTCCCGGCACGGGCCCCGGTCTGATGACCGGCACGGGGCAGGACACCACGCATCTGCTGGTGGTGTGCACGGCGGAGCGCGGGCTTTGCGGTGGCTTCAACACCTCGATCGTGCGGCTGGCGCGCGAACATGCCGCGCAATTGCTCGCTCAGGGCAAGAAGGTGAAAATCATCTGCGTCGGCAAGAAGGGCTATGACCAGCTCAAGCGCACTTATGAAAGCCATATCATTGAACTGATCGACCTGCGCGCCGTCAAGAATCTCGCCTTCGCCAATGCCGACCCAATCGGTCGCAAGATCGTGGCGTTGTTTCATGAGGGCGAATTTGACGTTTGCACCTTGTTTTTCTCACGTTTCAAGTCGGTCATTGCGCAATTTCCCACGGCGATGCGGTTGATCCCGGCTGATGTGACGACGGCGGTAGCTGCCAAGGCTCCCGAGGGCAGCCATGGCGCGACAGCGGCTGCGGCGAGCGTCAATTATGATTTCGAGCCCGACGAGAGCGAAATTCTGGCAGATTTGCTGCCGCGCAACATCAGTGTGCAGGTTTTCCGCGCTTTGCTGGAAAATGCAGCGTCAGAGCAGGGTGCACGCATGAGCGCCATGGATAGCGCCACCCGCAATGCCGGCGAAATGATCAAGAAGCAGACGACGAAATACAACCGTTCGCGTCAGGCCATGATCACTAAGGAACTGATCGAAATCATTTCGGGCGCCGAGGCGCTCTGACACCAACCCCCATAAGGATGAAGGCAATGGCACAGGCAAATAACAAGGGTCGCGTGACTCAGGTGATCGGCGCAGTCGTGGACGTGAAGTTCGACGGTGATCTGCCGGAAATTCTCAACGCGCTCGAGACCACCAATGGCAACAACAAGCTGGTGCTCGAAGTTGCCCAGCATCTGGGTGAAAACTCGGTGCGCTGTATTGCCATGGACATTTCCGAAGGACTGACCCGCGGTCAGGAAGTCACCGATACCGGGGCACCGATCATGGTGCCGGTCGGTGCTGGCACGCTCGGGCGTATCATCAATGTCGTGGGCCGTCCGGTCGATGAACTTGGCGAGGTGGACGCTGAAGCAACCCGCGCCATCCATCAGCCCGCGCCCAGCTATGCCGAGCAATCGACCGAGGCTCAGATTCTGGTCACCGGCATCAAGGTGGTCGATCTGCTCGCACCTTATGCCAAGGGCGGCAAGATCGGCCTGTTCGGTGGCGCCGGTGTCGGCAAGACCGTGCTGATCATGGAACTCATCAACAATGTCGCCAAGGCGCATGGTGGTTATTCGGTGTTCGCAGGGGTTGGCGAGCGCACCCGCGAGGGTAATGATCTTTATCATGAAATGATCGAATCGGGCGTCAACAAGGACCCGCACGAGAACAATGGCTCGACCGCCGGGTCGAAATGCGCGCTGGTCTATGGCCAGATGAACGAGCCGCCGGGTGCGCGCGCCCGCGTGGCACTGACCGGCCTGACCGTCGCCGAGCATTTCCGCGATCAGGGCCAGGATGTGCTGTTCTTCGTCGATAACATCTTCCGTTTCACGCAAGCTGGTTCAGAAGTGTCGGCACTGCTCGGGCGCATCCCGTCAGCGGTGGGTTATCAGCCGACACTGGCGACCGACATGGGCCTGTTGCAGGAACGCATCACCACCACCAACAAGGGCTCGATCACCTCGGTGCAGGCGATCTATGTGCCCGCCGACGATTTGACCGATCCGGCCCCGGCGACATCCTTCGCCCATCTTGACGCGACCACCGTGCTGTCGCGCTCGATCGCTGAAAAGGGCATTTATCCGGCGGTCGATCCGCTGGATTCGACCTCGCGCATGCTCTCGCCGCTGGTGGTGGGCGAGGAGCATTATCAGGTAGCGCGTCAGGTGCAGCAGGTGCTGCAGCGCTACAAGTCGTTGCAGGACATCATCGCGATTCTGGGCATGGACGAATTGTCGGAAGACGACAAAATCGCCGTCGCCCGCGCCCGCAAGATCGAGCGCTTCCTGTCGCAGCCCTTCCACGTCGCCGAAGTGTTCACCGGTTCGCCGGGCGTGCTGGTGTCGCTGGAAGACACGATCAAGGGCTTCAAGGGCCTCGTCGAAGGCAAGTATGATCACCTGCCGGAAGCAGCGTTCTACATGGTCGGCTCCATTGATCAGGCCATCGAAAAGGCCGGCAAGATGGCCAAGGCCGCAGCCTGAGCGCTGCCAACCGATCAGGGCGCGGGAGAGGTCACAAGTGATCTCGGTGCGCCCTTAGAACCAAATTAGCGAGCGCTGGCACGGCATGGCCGTCAGCGCTCGTTTTGTTTTCAGGCATGGGTTCCATGGCGCCTTGCCGCTCA
>JAJZGX010000114.1 GCA_021804825.1 Pseudomonadota bacterium
GTGGGTTTCGTTGTTTGGCATGATCAGCCCGTCGCAGGCCCATGTGAAATGGTTCGCGCCATATCTGGTCGCGCAACAGCCGATCCCCTTGCATCATGTTATTGACATGCAGTTTATCCTGCTCAATGTTCTTGCTATCAGCGCGCTGCTTTTGGGCGCAGCCATAGAATATACCGCGTTTGGCAAGGCGCTGTTGAGTGCATTTGATAGCGTGACGTCCATCATACAGAGAGAATCCGACAAATTAGTTCGCGCCGTGCTCGGTGGATTTCTGATATCTCTATGGGCGCATGGTGGAATTATTCTTACGCCAGAACTGAAAACGACATGGTCATTCATTTCATGGCTACAATTGGCTATGGCGATCTCGTTGATCTGGGAAGAGACAATGATTTTCGCTGCCGTTGGAATTTTTTTCCTCTATGGATATGCGCTGACGAAATATTCGGTATTTCATTTGCTCGATTATCCAATTTTCCTCGGGCTGGCGATCTTCATCGGTGCCAAAAGCTTGAAGCGCAAGGTGTTTGGTCTGGAGCCGCTCGATGTTGCGCGCTGGCTGACCGGCCTGACCCTGCTGTGGGCATCAATCGAGAAATTTGCTTATCCTGAATGGTCCTATCCGCTTGCTGTCACCCATCCCGGTCTGACTTTCGGTTTCAGCCGCGGCTTTTTCATGTGCGCTGCCGGCGTTGTTGAATTTGCCCTGGCGTTTTCACTGCTGTGGACGCCGCTGGTGCGCCGTGTCGGTGCGACCATTCTCATCGGCATGTTTACCAGCGCCGTCGTTCCCTTCGGCAAAATCGACGCCATCGGCCATAGCTGCATCATTGTGCTGCTGATGGTGATTGTCAGCGATCAACGTCAGGAAGCCTTGAAGCCTCTCGGATTCCTGCGTGTCGGGTTGCAATATGCGATGGCGCTGCTGGCTTATGTCGGCGTGTATTATGGGCTGCACGCGGCGATTTATGGCACAGAAATCATGTGAAGCCGGGGGGAGCGAGCGCGGTGCGGGGCAAGGCGGGCAAGCAGGCCCTGCAGGCTGCGATGGGAAATGCTGACGACCCCGGACAGCATGGCGGCGGACGATTTCAACAAGGATTTGCCGGTGAAAGCTGGCTTAAACTGACATTGGCCTTACGCTTGGTTTGTGAGATAACCCTCTGGATTTAATAGCAAATTAATTTGCAGCAGCTATCAAGATGCCTGTCGATCTTCCGTGGCGGGCACTTATGCAATTTCTTGCGCAACCCTTGCGGGCAAATGAAAGCTCTCACGAGCCTCAGCGTGGCACAGGCTGGCGGCGGTTGCTTGGCACGAAATGGCTGCTCACCGTCAATGGCAGCATACTTCAGGCCTTTCTGGCGCTTGCCGCGGTCACTATTTTGCTGAGCGCCGGCACTGCACGCAGTGTGATGCAATTGGGCGCCATTGCCACCAAGACATTTGACGAATCGTTGATGTCGGTGAGTTTCGCGCGCAAGGCAGCAACCGATTTTGCCAGAATTGAAGAGGCCATCCTCGCTCTGCAAATGCCGCATTCCAACACCAAGGCCGAAGATCTGGTGCTGCAAATCAAATCCGACGCCATAAAATTACACCAGGATCTCATGATTGCTCGCCAACGGTCGCAATCATCTCGCTCCAAGGAAATGATCGACGCTGCGCTCAACACGATAAGACAATTTCACATAAATAGCGTTGCTGATAATATTGCTGATAATCGCCACAACTATGATTATCATCACATCTACAAGGTGCAGAACATCTTATCAAAAAAATTGAATTATGTCGTCAATTACGTGGCTGGCGATGCGTTTGATTACAAATTGAAATCATTGCAGGTCAAACACGACCAGTTGCGGCTCAATATGCTGCTGGGTGTCGCCGGGTTGATGTTTACGGCGCTGATCCTGCTCATCCTGGCCAGGCGCATATCAAGGTCGATTGCCACCGCCTCCGCATTTGCTTCGGCGATTGCCGATGGCAACCTTGCCAGCACGCCGCCTGTCGTCACCGCCGACACGCTAGGTCACTTGACCCTCGCCATGGTGCGCATGCGCGACAATATCCGTGCCTCGCTGTTGCGCGAAGCCGCTTTGGCAAGTGAGGCGAAAAACATCCTCGCCGAGGCACTGGCGATGTCGCCGGACGGCATCATGGTTCTCAACGGTTATGGTGAAATCATCGTGGCCAACGAGAAGATGCAAGAACTCGAGCGCTACGGCCAATTGAGCAGCACGTCCAAAGCTGCGGCCACCGCGGGCGAGGCCCAAGGCGTCACGCGGGACTTTCTGGCGCGGCTCACCGCAGAGTCCAAATGGAGCGATGAGCCGTTCCTGCATGGTAACACCTGGCTGCGACTGAGCACCGGCGAGACCCGCAGCGGCGGCTGGATTTTTGTCTTTGCGGATGTCACCTCGCTGAAGTTGCAGGAGCAAAAGCTCACCGACTCGCATCGCTGGCTTGATCTGGCCTTGGAAAATATGGCGCGCGGCCTTTGCCTCTATGATGCGAGCGGACGCTTGGCGGTGGTCAACAAGACCTTCCTCGATATTTACGGCTTTGCACCGACCGAGGTGCGGGTTGGCGAACATTACAACGACGTCGAGCAGGCGCTGGCGAGCAGGCTGCAAAACGCGCGGTCGGCTTTGCAACGCGATGGCCACATGGGGCAGCAAGCCAATTTGACGCACTGGCGTGAGGATGTCGTGCTGCAAAACGGCGGCATCTGCCGCGTGACCCGCAAATCGATTGATGACGGCAAGTTCATCGAAATTCATGAAGACATTACTGAGGTCAAAAAATTTGAGCAGCGCCTCTATGACATGTCACGGCATGATGGCTTGACGGGTCTCGCCAACCGGGTGCTGATCGCCGAACATATCGCGGAGGCCATCGGCCACGCGGAATGTGGCGAGGGTTTCGCGCTGCTTTGCCTCGATCTCGATCTTTTCAAGGACGTCAACGACACGTTTGGGCATCCGGTTGGCGATGCGCTGCTTTGCGCCGTCGCAGATCGCATTCGCAATTGCCTGCGCCCAACCGATGCTGCCGGCCGCCTCGGTGGCGACGAATTTGCCATTATCCTGTGTGGCTTGACCACTGCGGCCGACATCGAACTCATTGTCGAGCGTCTCGTCACCACCATCAGCGAGCCTTACAATATTTCCGGAAACCATGCCCATATCGGCGTCAGCATCGGCATCAGCGTTGCGCCGCAGGATGGGTATGACGGCGAGAAACTGCTGCAAAAGGCCGATGCTGCGTTGTATCTTGCCAAGACGCAGGGGCGCGGCACCTGGCGCTTTTACGATGCGGTGATGGATAATGCGCTGCGCGAACGGCGCAGCCTCGAAGCGGACCTTCGCCTTGCCATCGGCCGCAACGAGCTGGAAGTGCATTACCAGCCGATTTATCACGTCGCCAAGAAGGACATCGGGAGTTTCGAGGCATTGCTGCGCTGGCGACATCCCCAGCGCGGCATGGTGCCGCCCTCCGTCTTCATTCCGCTGGCGGAGGAGACCGGGTTGATTTATTCGCTGGGCGAATGGGTGCTGAACACGGCCTGCAAAGAGGTCAATAGCTGGCCGACGCAACATCGCCTGTCGGTCAACTTGTCTCTGGCGCAGCTCAAACCCGGCAATTTCAAGAAAATTCTCGACGATTGCCTCATCGAGAGTGGTCTGGCACCCGAAAGGCTCGACCTCGAAATCACCGAGTCGATCTTCCTTGAGAAGAACACTTACGCGCTGAATCTGTTGCAGGACGTGCGCAAGCGCGGGGTAACGATTTCCCTGGATGATTTCGGCACGGGCTATTCCTCGCTCAGCTATCTTGGACGCTTCCCTTTCGACCGCATCAAGATCGATCGCAGCTTCGTGCAGAACGTGCTGGTTAGCGATCAGGCGAAGGTCGTGGTCGAGGCGGTTCTCTTGATCAGCAAACGCTACAATATGCGCGTTACCGCAGAGGGCGTCGAGTCGAGCGAACAACTTGAATGGTTGTGCCAGGCTAATTGCAATGAGATTCAAGGCTATTTCATTGGCCGTCCCATGACCGCAAGCGAGGTTTTGCGGCGCGTCAATTTCACAACACTTCCCGATAGCCAGCAACAAGGTGCCGTCCAACTGGATATTGCCATTTAGAGAGGCATGAAACATTGTGCCTGATGACCGTGGCATTCGATGATTGTCACGTTAACTCATGACGCAAAGGCTGCCATGTGTAATTATATTTCCAAAAAATCAACATGAACGTAATTTTGTCGTATTGTGGTTTAATAATTGTTCAGGTTTTGCTGCTAGCCTCGGATCTTGAATTCCTGAAGAAGGACACGGCTTTGTTGATCATTCTCGCTATGACCCTTTTGTGTGTGGGTGGCATGCTGGTTCATGCCAGCGAGACCGACAGCACCTATCGCCTGCTCATTCAGCGCCTTGGTGGCGGCTGCGTGCTGCTGGGCTTGGCTGTCACCGGTTTTGGCTTGCAGGCAGTCGGTGTATCGCTTGCGGCGTGAAGGTTGGAACTTTTGGAAAACGGGCTGTTTCAATTCCTGCCCCGTCAGCATTCAATCATGATCTTTATAAGCATCTGATAAATACTGAAATAATGCCATTCGAGCATCGTGGTTGCTCGTTATAAAATTTAGTCATTACAACCAATAGAGGGTTTGTTACGCTAAAAACTACGAAAAGCAGGACCTCGAAGAAAGATGTTGCTCCGCGCATTCACCCCGTTGGCATTGATTTCGCTCGGCCTTGTCGGCGCCGGAGGCCTTGCGTTTCATGATCTGTCGACGGGACATCTGCGTCTACACTTCACGACACCCGCACATATTCCATTTCCGGCCAGCAATCCTTACACTGCCGCAAAACTGGCTTTCGGGCGCGCCGCCTTTTATGATCCGAAGCTCTCTGGCGATGGCAGCGTTGCTTGCGCCGGTTGCCATATTCCGGCCAATGGCTTTACCGATCATTTGGCAGCGTCGCGCGGCGTCACCGGGCGCATGATGGCCTTGCGGACGCCGACCCTGATCGATGCGGCCTGGGGGCAAATCTACGGCTGGGAGGGCAAATTTCCCAGCCTCAGCGCCGTCGTCACGGGTGCTATGGTCAACCCGATCAATATGGCGGTCACTGAAGCTTCGCTGAAAAAGACCATGAAGGATGCGCCGAACTTGCGTCGCGGCTATGCCGCGGCCTTTCCCGGTGCCGCGGTCAACATCAGGAATGTCTCACGCGGGCTCGCCACCTATGTGCGCACGCTGGTCGCTGGCCCGGCCCCGTTTGATCGCTGGCGGCACGGCCATGTGCATGCCATCAGCGCCGCCGCCAAACGTGGCTTCAAGCTGTTTGAAGGCAAAGCCCGTTGCGCCATTTGCCACAAGGGTTTTGCTTTCACGGACCGGGCCTTCCATGACATTGGCGCCTCGACAGGCAAGGATTTGGGTCGGGGTGCGCAATTCCCGACTTCGGTCAAGCTGCAACACGCCTTCAAGACGCCAACGCTGCGCGATGTCGCCCTCCACGCTCCCTATATGCATAATGGCGCCCTGCCGACGCTGACGGCCGTGGTGAACCTTTACAACAAGGGCGGCATCAAGCGTCCCAGTCTCGACGACAATATCCACCCGCTTGGCCTCAGCAAGCAGGACGTGCAGGATATTGTCGCATTTCTGCAGTCATTGACGGCGATGCCGGGCGGGCGCCAAACCGCGGCAAGCCTGCGCTGAGGTGGTGGAGCCTAGAACCCGTTGGTGATCGCCTCGCCGCGTGGCCTCAATGAACCACGATCTGCAGGTGCATTTGCGGATGGATGCCGCACAGCACCGTAAAGACACCGGATTTTACCATGTCGATGTCGCTGCGGGCGCCGGGCAGTTGATCTCCTGAGTCAAAATGGAAGTTGGACTGTGCAATATAGGCATGATGCAGAAAATTGCCGTCATTGTTGTATATCTCAACAATGTCACCGCGTTTAATGGTGATGTTGGAAGGGTGAAATTCTTGTCCTTTCTGGGTAATGACAATCACGCGATGGTCGGATTTTGTCGTTACCGTGGCGCGTGCCCAGACACTATAATAAGTTATGAAACCGATAGATATAATGATAACTCCAAGTGCAGCGGCGATAACTGTTTTCGTCAAAACTGCCTCCTGTAAGACATGACAATTATATTGCATTCGATATGTTAATGTGCGATTACTTCCACGCAAGTAATTTGGAATCATTCTGATATTTTATGACGCAATGTCGAAATTGTGAACACGCGCGGTAGCGCGTCGATGGTTTTTTATGCGCGGCATGGTTGAACTTTTGCAAGGCCGCATAGTTTAGCGCTGATCGAGTTTTCGATTTCTGGGCTTGTATGTCGGTTGAATGGACTAGCTTTGGCGGTGCAGTGGCGGTTGACTTGGCGTTTCGCGAGCGCTTTCCGGCTCTATTGCCGCATCTGTCTTGGATATATTACATATCTTTATTGCGACGGAAGGTTCAGCGCGGTGCCAAGGCGGGGCAGCGCTGGCGCTTGGCGGGGAATGGCAAAGTCTGATGGCTGGCATGCGGGGCGTCATCGGAAAGCGTTGCCTTGGCGCAGCGGCACTGGCGTGACGAGGCCGGCTTTCGCCCAAAAAAATGTTTCGGAGCCGGGAATAATTGATGCCCGTGCAGCGTCTTCACAAGGTTACCTCAACAAGGAGTATCCCACAGATGTCGAAAATATTTCTTCGTAGCGCCCTCGCCGTCGGCACTCTGGCACTGGCCGGCGTCGCTCTGGCGGCTTCGAGCCCCGCCAAGGTTGCAACAACCGCCAAAGGCCCGGCGCTGGTCACCCAGAGCGGCATGACGCTTTACACCTTTGCCAAGGATTCGAAAGACAAGTCGGCCTGCAACGGCCCTTGCGCTGGCAACTGGCCGCCGCTCGCAGCCACGACCGGCGCCACAGGCCCGAAAGGCTGGAGCGTTTTCAAACGTGCGGATGGTTCGGCGCAATGGGCCTATCATGGCAAGCCGCTTTATAGCTTTGTCAAGGATACCAAGCCGGGCGATACCTCCGGGGACGGTTTCCTCAAGGGTGCCTGGCATATCGCCAAGCCGTAATGCCGACGTAGCTGCAAAAGGCCAAGATGGACGAGATCGCCGCTGCGCTGGAGCCCGAGATTCCTCGTCTCAGACGCTTCGCCTATTCGTTGACCCGCAATGGGGCGACGGCGGACGATCTCGTCCAGGATACGCTGGAGCGTGCCTTGGCGCGCTGGCATCTTCGCCGCAGACATGGGTCGGTTCGCGCCTGGCTTTTTGCCATTCAACGCAACCTGTTTCTTGATTCCCTGCGCCAGCGCGGCAGGCGCGGGGAGCATGTCGGAATCGAAGCTTTGCAGCATGTGCCCGCCGGTGACGACATGCAGCAAGCGAGTGATGGATTGCGCGATGCAGCGGCAGGGCTGGAAGGACTTCCCGAGGAACAGCGTTCAGTCCTGCTGTTGGTCGTGGTGGAAGGCCTCTCTTACGAAGAAACCGCCGAGGTTCTGGGGGTGCCTTTGGGAACAGTTATGTCGCGGCTTAGCCGGGCCCGTGAGAAATTGCGCTCTTACATGAAACATGGTCGCGGCCATGTGCTGAGGGTCGTCAGATGAACAGTGACGAACTACCGGTCAGCGAAGATGATGTGCACGGCCTAGTCGATGGACGCCTGTCTCTTCGGCGGCGTGCCTTTGTGGAGGCCTATGTCGACGCTCATCCCGAGTTGCAGGCCGTTGTCGATGAGGATATCGGCATTGCTTCCCAGTTGCGGGCGCGGCTCGATGCGGGGTTGGAGACACCCATTCCCGCGCGGCTGCGCGTAGTCAACATACGCGCTCAGCGGCAGCGGCGGCGGCTGGAAGCCCTGCGCAAGCTAGCAGCATCGCTGGTGTTCGTTATTGTTGGTGCGGGCATTGGCTGGTCGGGAAATTCCTTGATGCGGGCGCACACAGCGCCGCCGGTGCCAACAGAATCCTTCGCCGCCGCCTTTGCTGCCTATCGGACATTCGTTCCCGAAAAGCTGCATCCGGTGGAGGTCAAGTCGGATGATGGCAATAACCTTGTAAAGTGGCTGTCAAACCGGGTCGGCCGCCCGCTTCTGGTGCCGGACTTGTCCGTCGAGGGCTTTACCTTGATGGGCGGGCGTTTGTTGCCGGCCGTGCAAGGGGAACCGGCGGCGATGCTGATGTATGTCGATGGATTGGGGCATAGGCTGACGCTTTATGCCCGCAGCAGCAGCGCCAGGCACAGTTTTGGCCTACGTTTCAAGCAGCAAGGCACCGTCGCTGCGTTTTTCTGGGCAAACCGCCATCTCGATTACGTCGTGGCCGCCAGCGTCAAGCGTCCCTTGCTGCAGAGCGTCGCGGAGGCGGTCAACCGGCAATTCAATTCGCGTCTTTGAGACAGTGACGCGATGAGGAAAAAATCGTTTCAGGTCAGGATGTTGCGCATGTGATGCGCCAGCGCCTCGATTTGCGGGAGAACTTCGTCGCCGATGGCTTTGTCTTCGATGGTCTCCTGCCAGGCGCG
>JAJZGX010000115.1 GCA_021804825.1 Pseudomonadota bacterium
GATCTGCTCAACGCCATTCTCGGGCAGGAGCAACTGCTGGCGCAAAACCCGCTGCTCGCCCGCTCGATCCGCAACCGTTTTCCCTATCTCGATCCGCTGAATCATGTGCAGATCGAACTGATGCGCAAACTGCGCGATGCCCGCGCCGACGACCGCGCCCTGCGCTCGATCCAGATCACCATCAACGGCATTTCTGCGGGTCTGCGCAACAGCGGCTGAGCGCAGGTCGGCAATGGCACGGCGGCGGGAAATTCCGGCCGCCGCGTCGCATCAGCGCGGCAGGTCGCTGACACCCATCAAATGCACGTCCACCGCCTGCGCCGCCTGACGGCCTTCGCGGATCGCCCAGACCACCAGCGATTGCCCGCGCCGCATATCGCCGCACGCGAAGACATTGCCCACCGTGGTCTTGTAAGTCATTGTGTTGGCAGCAACATTGCCGCGCGGGTCGAGTTTCACGCCAAGCGCGTCGATCATGCCCTCGTGCAGCGGCGCCATAAAACCCATGGCGAGCAGCACCAGATCGGCCTTGATCTCGAAATCGCTGCCCGGCACGGGCTGCATCTTGTCGTCAACGCGCACGACATGCAGCTTTTTCACCGTGCCATTCTCTCCGGAAAGATGCGTGGTATTGACGGCGAAATCCCGCATCGCTCCCTCTTCCTGGCTGGAGGACGTGCGCAGCTTCAGCGGCCAGTTCGGCCAGGTCATGGCCTTGTCTTCCTTTTCGGGCGGCTTTGGCATGATTTCAAGCTGGGTGACGCTCACCGCACCCTGACGGATGGACGTGCCGATGCAATCAGAGCCGGTATCGCCACCGCCGATCACAACGACATGCTTGCCCGCTGCCAGAATCGGCGCGTTGGTTTCAACCTGCTCGCCACTGACGCGGCGGTTCTGCTGTGGCAGAAAATCCATCGCCAGATGCACGCCGTTCAGGTCGCGCCCCGGCACGTTGAGATCGCGCGGCTTCTCCGCGCCACCAGCCAGCACCACGGCATCATGACTGGCGCTCAACTCCGCAGCACTGACATCGACGCCAACATTGACGCGGCAATGGAAGGTGACGCCTTCGGCCTGCATCTGCGTCACGCGCCGGTCGATATGGTGCTTTTCCATCTTGAAATCAGGGATGCCATAGCGCAGCAGGCCGCCGGGCCTGGCGTTCTTCTCGTAGACATGCACCTCGTGCCCGGCGCGCGCCAGTTGCTGCGCACAGGCCAGCCCCGACGGGCCAGAGCCGACAATGGCCACCTTCTTGCCGGTCTTGCGCGGGTTCACCTCCGGCGCGATCCACCCTTCTTCCCAGCCGCGATCGATGATCGCGCATTCAATCGATTTGATGGTGACGGGCGTATCAATGATGTTCAGCGTGCACGAGGCTTCGCAGGGCGCCGGGCAAATCCGTCCGGTAAATTCCGGGAAATTATTGGTCGATTGCAGGTTCGCCAGCGCCTCGCGCCAATCAGTCTTGTAGACCAGATTGTTGAAATCAGGGATCTGGTTATTCACCGGACAGCCATTATGGCAGAACGGAATGCCGCAATCCATGCAGCGTGCCGCCTGATCCTTGATCGCTTCTTCCGACAGCGGAATTACAAATTCCTTGTAATGGCGGATGCGATCCGAAGCGGGTGCATAACGCCGATCACGCCGATCAATTTCCAGAAATCCCGTTACCTTGCCCATGAGCCATCCTCGGCGGCCAAGCCGCATTCTGCATCCGATTGTTGCAAATTCCTATGCGCAATCACAGGCGCAAGCGCAAGGGCTTTGGCGGTCGCGATGACCGAGCCATGCGCTTCGCGCCGCGGCAATTCTTGCGCGAAACCGCTGCCGCCGTCCGTGCGCGTGGTGCTGGTTCGTGAGACGCCAGGTTGCGGCAATGGCTTGTGGCGCCATGGATTGAGCGCGACGTTGTTTCAGAACCGTGTCGCCGGCATGGGAGCTGAAGTCTTGCTGCACTGGAAATATCGTGGGCCTTGATTGCCCAGATAGAAGGTCATGCGCCCGGTGCCGCGATCTATGTCACTGCGCCCGCCATCGGGCTCGGACCAGATGACTGTAGCCGGTGTGATCGTCGCACTGAAAACGCCATAACCCTTGGCTCCGCTCGCCCAGGGAAAGCCTTGAGTGACCGTGCGCCTCGTGAGGTCGATCCAGTAATGATAGCCGCCGGTAGTGTCGGAGCAGATCAGGCTCAGCACATTGTCACGCGCCGACGCCTTGCCGGTCATTGCGCCCGCGACGCCAAGGGCCGCGGCGAGTCTCAAGAGTGTGCGCCATCTCGTCATGATTGCTGCCTCCCATGCCTTCAACGCGTCGAAGACCCCACGGTCAGGCAATTTCCCTGCACCCGTCGGGATATTGGCGGCCATCTCGCCACGGGGCAACTATAGACGTGCCCAGATCGGACAGCAACAGACCCGCTTTGCCCCGCACCCGCAATGAAAATTCGTGTACGACCGGCACGAGCGGCTGAAATTCGATTTTCAGCCCCGTGCAGGTTTTCAGGCCGTCCTGACCCTTCACTCAGCGGCCGCCATTCTGGTGCCAGCCGCCATTTCGGCCAGCGCCTTGCGATATTCCACCGGCATCACTTTGCGGAATTTCGGCAGATAGACCTCCCAATTGGCGAGGATCGCCTTGGCGCGGGTGGAGCCGGTATGGGCTACATGGTTGGCGATGAGTTGGCGCAGACGTTCGTTGTCGTAGCGGCTCATGTCGGCCATGACATCGACCTTGCCATGGCTTTCGAGATCGCCGCCCTGATGATGGATAAGCCGGTTGAGTTCTTCCTCCGCCTCGATCGGCTCGAGATCGACCATCGACATGTTGCAGCGCTGCGCGAAAGTGCCATCTTCATCGAGCACATAGGCAATGCCGCCCGACATGCCGGCCGCAAAATTGCGCCCGGTCTGGCCAATGACGACGACAATGCCGCCGGTCATGTATTCGCAGCCATGGTCACCCGTGCCCTCAACCACGGCAATCGCGCCGGAATTGCGCACGGCAAAGCGCTCGCCCGCCACGCCCCGGAAATAGCATTCCCCGGAAATGGCGCCATAGAGCACCGTATTGCCCACCAGAATCGAACTTTCCGGCACGATCTGGCTGGCATTGCGCGGCGGATAGATGATGATGCGCCCGCCCGACAGGCCCTTGCCGACATAATCATTGGCATCGCCTTCAAGTTCCAGCGTCACGCCATGCGCGACCCATGCGCCAAAGCTCTGGCCCGCCGTGCCGGTGAATTTCACATGGATGCTTTCATCCTTCAGGCCCGCCTCGCCGTACCTTTTGGCGATTTCGCCTGAAAGCATGGCGCCCGTGGTGCGATCGACATTGCTGATCGGCATCTCGAGCTGCACTGGTGCGCCGCCCTCGATCGCCGCGCTCGCGCCCGCAATCAGCTTGTGATCGAGAATTTTGCCGAGCTTGTGATCCTGCCGCTGGCTGCGATACAGCGTACCACCGGACGCATTGACCGGCTTGTGGAACAGCTTGGAGAAATCCAGTCCCTTGGCCTTCCAATGGCTCACGGCGCGGTTGCGGTCGAGCATCTGCATTTGCCCGACCATGTCGTCAAAGCGCCGGAAGCCGAGTTCCGCCATGAGTTCGCGCACTTCTTCGGCCACGAAGAAGAAATAATTGATGATATGCTCAGGCTGGCCGGTGAAGCGCTTGCGCAGCACCGGGTCCTGCGTCGCAACGCCGACCGGGCAGGTGTTGAGATGGCACTTGCGCATCATGACGCAGCCGGAGGCAATCAGCGGTGCCGTGGCAAAGCCGAATTCATCCGCGCCAAGCAGCGCGCCGACCACGACATCGCGCCCGGTGCGCAGCCCGCCATCGACCTGCACGGCAATGCGCGAGCGCAGGCCATTGAGCACCAGCGTCTGATGGGTTTCCGCCAGACCGATTTCCCACGGGGAGCCGGTATGCTTGATCGAGGTCAGCGGCGAGGCGCCGGTGCCACCCTCGAATCCCGAAATGGTGACATGGTCTGCCCGCGCCTTGGATACGCCCGCAGCGACCGTGCCAACCCCGACTTCCGACACCAGCTTGACCGAGACATCAGCCTTCGGGTTGACGTTCTTAAGATCGAAGATCAACTGCGCCAGGTCTTCGATCGAATAAATATCATGATGCGGCGGTGGTGAAATGAGACCGACGCCCTGCATCGAGTGACGCACCTTGGCAATGACCGCATCGACCTTGTGGCCCGGCAATTGCCCGCCTTCGCCGGGCTTGGCACCCTGCGCCATCTTGATCTGCATCATGTCGGCATTGACCAGATATTCCGCGGTCACGCCAAACCGCCCCGAAGCGACCTGCTTGATCGCCGAACGCAGCGAATCGCCATTGGCGAGGGGCTTGTAGCGGTCGCTTTCCTCGCCGCCTTCGCCGGTGTTGGACTTGCCGCCGATGCGGTTCATGGCAATGGCCAGATTGGTATGCGCCTCGCGCGAGATCGAGCCGAACGACATGGCCCCGGTCGAAAACCGCCGCACGATGCTGGCAGCCGGTTCCACCTCGTCAAGCGGCACCGCCTGGCGGCCATCCTCGTTGGCCGGCTTGATGCGGAACAGCCCGCGCAGCGTCAGCAGGCGCTCGTCCTGGGCATTCAGCAGCTGGGCAAATTCGCGATACTTGTCGCGTGCATTGCCGCGCACCGCATGTTGCAGCAAGGACACCGACAGCGGCGACCATGAATGGGCTTCGCCGCGCAACCGAAAGGCATAATCGCCACCGACATCGAGCGCGCCCCGATAAATCGGCTTGTCGCCGAACGCATCCCGGTGGCGCCGCACCGTTTCCTCGGCGACCTCGGCAAGGCCGATGCCGCCAATCACCGAATGGGTGCCAAAGAAATAGGCGTCGATGAAATCCTGCGCCAGGCCAACCGCATCGAAAATCTGCGCGCCGCAATAGGACTGATAGGTCGAAATGCCCATCTTCGACATGACCTTGAGCAGGCCCTTGTCGATCGACTTGATATAGCGCTTGACCGCCTCGTAACCATCGACTTCGCGCGGGAACTCGTCGGCCATTGCTTCCAGCGTCTCGAACGCCAGCCACGGGTTGATCGCTTCCGCGCCATAGCCCGCAAGGCAGGCGAAGTGATGCACTTCGCGCGCTTCACCGGTCTCGACGACGAGCCCGACCGAAGTGCGCAGGCCCTTGCGGATCAGGTGATGGTGCACGGCGGCGGTGGCCAGCAGCGCCGGGATCGGCACGCGGTCGGGGCCCACCATGCGGTCGGAGAGAATGATGATGTTATAGCCGCTGGTGCAAGCCGCCTCAGCCCGCTCACAGAGGCGGGTCAGCATGGTCGGCAGACCCTCGGCACCGCGCTCGGTCGCGAACGTGATATCGAGCGTGCGGGTATCGAAGGTTTCCTCGATCTGGCCGATGTTGCGGATCTTTTCGAGATCGGCATTGGTCAAAATCGGCTGGCGCACCTCAAGCCGCTTGCGCTTCGCATTGCCCTCGAAATCGAATATGTTCGGGCGCGGCCCGATGAACGACACGAGGCTCATCACCAGTTCCTCGCGGATCGGATCGATCGGCGGGTTGGTGACTTGCGCGAAATTCTGCTTGAAATAGGTGTAGAGCAGCTTCGAGAGATCAGACAGCACCGACACGGGCGTATCCGTGCCCATGGAGCCGACCGCTTCCTGACCGGTCACAGCCATCGGCGACATCAGCAGGCTGAGGTCTTCCTGCGTGTAGCCGAAAGCCTGCTGACGGTCGAGCAACGGCACGTCGGTGCGCGATGCACGCGCGTCCATCGGCTTTAAGTCTTCGAGAACGATTTGCGTGCGCTTGACCCAGTCACGATAGGGCGAGGCGCTCGCCAGCGAGGCCTTGATTTCATCGTCAGCGATGATGCGGCCTTGTTCGAGATCAACCAGCAGCATCTTGCCAGGCTGCAGCCGCCACTTGGTGACGATGCGCTCCTGCGGGATCGGCAGAACCCCCATTTCCGAGGCCATCACGACGAGACCATCATCCGTCACCAGATAGCGCGCCGGGCGCAGGCCGTTGCGATCCAGCGTCGCGCCGATCTGCCGCCCATCGGTAAAGGCCACTGCCGCCGGGCCGTCCCACGGCTCCATCAACGAGGCATGATATTCATAAAAAGCGCGGCGCTCCTCGCTCATCAGCGGATTGCCGGCCCAGGCTTCCGGGATCAGCATCATCATCGAATGGGCGAGCGAATAGCCGCCCTGCACCAGAAATTCGAGGGCGTTGTCGAAACAGGCTGTATCGGACTGGCCCTCGTAGGAAATCGGCCACAGCTTGGTGATGTCCGTGCCATAAAGCGCGCTGGCGACCGAAGCCTGCCGCGCCGCCATCCAGTTGACATTGCCACGCAGGGTGTTGATCTCGCCATTATGGGCAACCATGCGATAGGGATGCGCCAATTGCCATGACGGGAAGGTGTTGGTCGAAAACCGCTGATGCACCAGCGCCATCGCCGAGGTGAAGCGCGGATCGCGCAGATCGGCGAAATAATCCCCGAGTTGCGTGGCCAGCAACATGCCCTTGTAGACGACCGTGCGCGCCGACAGCGACACCGGGTAGAACCCGCGGTTGTGCAGGTCGGAAACCTCGCGCACCCGATTGGAAATCGCCTTGCGCAGGATGAACAGCTTGCGCTCGAAAGCATCGACATCGGCAATATCGGCGCTGCGTCCGATGAAGGCCTGCAAGCACAGCGGTTCGGTCGGCTTGACGCTTTCACCCAGCACGCTGGCATCGACCGGAACCTCACGCCAGCCGATCAGCGTCTGGCCTTCGGCTTCGACCGCGTGGCGAATGACCGCCTCGACCTCGGCCCTTGCGCCCGCAACCTTGGGCACAAAGAAAAAGCCGACGCCATAAGTGCCGGGCGCGGGCAGGTGAAAGCCTAGCCGCGCGGCCTCTGTGGCAAAGAAATCATGCGGAATCTGCACCAGCATGCCGCAGCCATCGCCGGCCTTCGGGTCGGCCCCGACGGCGCCGCGATGATCGAGGTTGAGCAGGATTTCCAACCCGCGCTCGACAATATCATGCGACTTCTGGTTGCTGAGCCGGGCGATGAAGCCGACGCCGCAAGCATCATGCTCATGCGATGGGTCATAGAGACCTTGAGCGGGGGGAAGTCCGGCGGGCGAGATCGACATGGCGTGCTCCTTGAGCATGGTGTTGCGGGCAGTCAGCGGGGTGGCTATGCGTTTTGACGCCGCGGCTTTCGCCATTGCATCATTCACATCAAGGGCCTTCCCAGTCTCCGCTTTCATGTCACGCTCCCACGCGATCTGCGCCACCCTTCGAAAGGGTCAACCCCGCTGTCCTATCTCGAAAAACGCCGAATTGCAAACGCGCTTTTCAGCCAAGCCCGCCGATAGTTATTAACAGGAATTAACCCGCAGAAGCGCATTGAAATCATAAGTGATAAATAGATTGTAGCATAAAGTGACAACCTGCACCGGAAGCGGTTTCGCTCTAAATATACACAACCATCGTCAGAGCCCGCATGACTGAAACTGAAAGCAATTTGCAAGCTGCCCGAAAAATGTTGCGTCTTGCGACGGGTGTGGCGCTTGCGACTGTCGCGCCGACAACGGGCTTCCCGCTGGCGACTTTGGCAACAATGGCGACGGATTTTGATGGTGGGCCGATCCTGCTGCTTTCGGCCTTGTCGATTCACAGCCGGTCGCTCAGCGCCGACGGGCGTTGTTCGCTGCTGCTGGCTTCATCCGGCAAGGGTGACCCGCTGGCCCATCCGCGCCTGACGCTGGTGGGAACGGCGCGCCTGTGCACTGATGCGCCGACCCGCAACCGCCTGCGCGCGCGATTTCTGGCGCATAATCCCAAAGCGGCGCGCTATGCCGATTTTGGCGATTTCGCCTTCTGGCAGATCGAGCTGGTCTCCGGGCATTTCAACGGTGGCTGCGCCCGGGCCGGCGATTATCTTGGCCGCGCCTTGCTGGCCCCCGAAGTGCCGGGCCTTGCCGATGCCGAAGCCGCATTGCTTGCCGCCATCGACCGCGCCCGCGCCGACACCCTGGCCGCGCGCGCCGGTGCCGCCGGCACGGGCTGGCGCGCTATCGCACTCGACGCCAGCGGCCTGACGCTGGCGGCAGGTGAAAAGCGCGCCAGGCTGGAATTCCCGCAAGTCATGCAATCGCCCGCCGAGATAGCCGCAGCCCTGCAAGACGTGGCCTAGTCGCGAGCCGTATCAACCCGGCATCCCCCACCACCGTCGTTGCAAGCGCCTCACCCCCGTCATTGCGAGCGCAGCGAAGCAACCCAGGGGTTTCGTGATATCTCCACCGCAGCAATCTCCGAAACCCCTAGGTTGCTTCGTCGCTCCGCTCCTCGCAATGACGGCGATGTTGGTGCACAACCACCCCCGTCATTGCGAGCGCAGCGAAGCAACCCAGGGGTTTCGTGGCACCACCACCGCAGCAATCCCCGAAACCCCTGGGTTGCTTCGTCGCTCCGCTCCTCGCAATGACGGCGATGTTGGTGCACAATCACC
>JAJZGX010000116.1 GCA_021804825.1 Pseudomonadota bacterium
CCCTAGACCCCCCGGTGCCTGCCAGCAAGGGAGAATGGCAGCACCTGCACGATTTAGCGGCGAAAACCGCGCGACATGCAATCAGCAGGAGGCCAGGCTCAGGCCCGCGGTATGATCCCGCCGCCGCCAGCGCGGCAGCTCAGACGCCACCGCGTTGACACCAGTTCGGCCACCTGTGTCCTAGCAATGACCCCAATGCAGGAATCGGTGCGTATACCGCGTGCGGCAATACACGCGATAATGATAGTGCCGCCGGTAGTAATGATGATAATAAATATGGCGATGCCCGCAGCGACCCCAATACAAGAATCGCCCCGTGTAGCGGTTTGCACAGTAAAGGCGGGCCTTGTGAAGGCCAGAGTCAAGGCCTTGGAAACCGGAAGCCGAAGCGCCAGCGGTCATGCCCGCCATGGCACCTTCAATTCCCATGGCATAAATTGTCGCAAGTGCGACCAAAGCTAACAATGCTTTTTTCATGGGCTGTCTCCCCGTCTTGTGGGAAAAGCGCCATCAAGGCGTGGGCCACATTCGGCTGCAACGAGCGCATCAGCCCGCCAGAATCGATGGAAGTTATCCCATAGTCTTAATCATAATGATTTATCAGTTTTTGTAAAGCATAAACATGGGCATCTGAACGCCACTACAACGGCCTGTTGTGGTTGGAAATTCGTAAAATCTGGCCGCGGCACAGTCGCGGCGCGTCACACCACAACCGGACTTGCAGCACCATCCATCGAGATGTTGACGGCGGTGATATAGCTCGCCTGGTTGCTGGCGAGAAACAGTACCGCCTGAGCAATGTCACCGGGTTGCGCCAGACGCCCCAGCGGGATGCGCGCCATGGCGCGGCTGCGCGCCTCGGCCATGCTGATACCTGCCACACGTGCATCGGCCGCGAGCCCCTCGATGAACCGGTCCGTTTCGGTCAATCCCGGATTGATGCCGATCACCCGCACATTCTGCGCCGCATAGGCATTGGCGAGCCCGGCGGTGGCGAGCATGAGCGCGGCATTGGCGGCACCGCCCGGCAGATGGATGGCGGAGGCCTGCTTGCCGCCAGCCCCGATGATGTTGACGATGACGCCCGCGCCGCGCTGCGCCATCAGCTTGACGACAGGATCCACGACATTGATCGTGGTGAAATATTTCGCGTCCATGGCAGCCCGCCATGCCGCCGGGGTCAATTCGGCTGCGGGCGTGCGTTTGGCCGCACCGGCGCTGTTGACGAGGACGTCAATGGACCCAAGCTGTCGCTCGACGTCCGCCACCATGGCGCCGGCGGCTTCGGCTTCGCGTAGATCGGCCGTAAAGCCCGCTGCACCCGGCAGCCGTGCCAGCGCCGCATCCAGCGTCACGCGCTCGCGCCCCACGATTGCCACCCGAGCACCCTCCGCAAGGAAAGCCTGGGCGCAAGCGAAGCCGATGCCTTTGGAGCCGCCGGTAATCAGAACCAGCTTTTGACCCAGTGCGAGATCCATGTCGAACTTCCTTGATTGTCTGTGCGCGTTATGATGATGCGATCATTAGCACGATGGCAAATTACACACATAATTGCCAGTGTAATTTATAAAAACATGAAACATTCGAACCATTTACCTACGTATATGCAATGTTCATCGGACTTTACGGAAAATTAGGGAGTCACCACTCAAAATACCAATGACAGCCAGCAAATCATTGCAATTATTAACCACAAGTTTGCATTACTTTAAGCAACAAGAGATGTTTCATGAAATCCTCTCAACCCGAACAAGCTTGGATGTTACGTGAGGAGCTGGATGAATATTTCAAGCAATTGCCGACATCGATAGCCGGAAATGTGTTCAACGCATTGATATGTGCTGCATATTTCAGCTGGTACATTCCGGAATTGTGGATTTTTTCGTATGTCGCAATGTTTACATTGGCTACATGGCTGCGGTACGGCTTGAAACAAAAGTATGAATCCACTCAAATATCTGACGAAAACCTGCCGAAAATCAGCCGCACGGCGCAACGCCATGTCGCAGCACTGGCGCTGATCTGGGGCTCGGCCATGGCCGGCCTGACGCTGACCATGAGCAGCACGCAGGCAGCCTTTGTGGGCATGCTGGCGGCGGGCATGATGTCGGCAGCAACCATGACACTGACGGCACTGCCACGCGGCGTGATGATTTATATCGGTATTGTTGGCGCGTTTATTCTGACCGCGATGCTGTGGCTGGCAACGCCGATATCCTTGATCGGTGCCGGGCTTTTGCTGTCTTACGCCATGGTGCAAATGAACTACGCGCGCATTTTGCTGAGTGGCTTCAAGGACAGATTGCTCAGCCAGCGTGACGTGGCAACCCACGCTGAAACCATAAAGCTGGTCTTGCATCAATATGAGGAAGACGGTTCCGACTGGATTTGGGAGCTTGATGGCGATGGCGCCATCTTCCGCCCCACCGTGCGTTTTGCCGATGCGGCAGGACGGCCGCTCGAGACTCTGGAAGGCAGCCTGTTTCTGGATTTATTTGCACCAGGGCCTGAAACCAGATCGCTGAACAGCCACGTCGCCCACGGGCAGGCACTGCGCAATTTTGCCGTGCCGTTGCAGGTCGCTGGCGAACGCAAATGGTGGTCGCTCAGCGGGCGTCAGATGGCGCAGGCCGAAGGCGGCCCGCTTTATCGGGGTGTCGCCACCGATATCACCGCGGCCAAAAACGCCGAGGCCCATATTACCTATATGGCTCATTATGATGGCCTCACCGGCCTTGCCAACCGCATCTTGTTTCAGGATGCGCTCAACCACGCTTTGAACGAAGTGACCCCGGCCAGCCAGGCGGCCGTGCTGTCAATCGATCTTGATCATTTCAAGGCTGTCAATGACACTTTGGGGCATCCAACCGGTGATGCCTTGCTCAAGGTCGTGGCGCGCCGGATTTCGAGCTGCGTCAAGGCTCGCGATGTCGTGGCGCGCATGGGCGGTGACGAATTTGCCATCCTTCTGACGCAAGCCGAAAGCCCGCAGGAAGTCAGCGAAATCGCCAACCGCATTCTCAAGAAGCTCAGCCAGAACGTGAATGTCGAAAAGCATGAAGTGCTGTGTGGGGCGAGCCTCGGCGCGCTGATGATCAGCCACGGCGACGATTCGGCTGACGTGATTCTGAAAAAGGTCGATCTCGCGCTTTACGCCGCGAAAAACGGTGGCCGCAATCGCATCAGCTTTTATGAGGCGGGAATGGACGAAATTGCCCAGGCCCGTCGCCTGATCGAATTCGATCTGCGCCTCGCCCTGCAACGCGACGAATTATCGCTCCATTATCAGCCGCTGATCGATGTCGCCTCTGGTGTCACCGTTGCCTATGAGGCGCTTTTGCGCTGGGTGCACCCCAAACGGGGCCTGATCATGCCAACGGAATTTGTGATGATTGCCGAGGAAACCGGGCTGATCGTGCCCTTGGGCGAATGGGTGATCCGCAAGGCCATTGCCGAAGCCGCGACCTGGCCCGAACATATCAGCATCTCGGTCAACCTCTCGCCCAACCAGATGCGCAGCCCCAACCTCATTTCCACCATCACAGCGGCGCTGGTGACGTCAGGCATGAACCCTTCGCGGCTCGAAATGGAAGTGACCGAAACCATTCTCATGTCGGATAGCGAGATTCATCTCGCCACGCTGCGCAAGATCAAGGCGCTCGGCGTGAAGATCGCGCTGGACGATTTTGGCACCGGCTATTCCTCGTTGAATTATTTGCGCACCTTCCCCTTCGACAAGATCAAGATCGACCGCTGCTTCATTCAGGACATCGGCCAGCGTGATGATTGCCAGGCGATCGTGCGCTCGGTCATTGATCTGGCCTCGCGCCTCGGCATGGTCACGACTGCCGAGGGCGTTGAAACCGCCGAGCAATTGGCGCAACTCAAAACCAATGGCTGCGATCAGGTGCAGGGCTTTTTGTTCAGCAAGGCCGTGCCCGCCGCCGAACTCACCGATCTGCGTCGTCAATCTGGCATCCGGCAGCGCCTGCCCCTTGATGCGCTTGCCGACGGCGAACTGCTGTTGCTGAAAACCGTGCTGGATGCGCCCATGGTCAAAACTAGGGCCGACACCCGCAAATCAGCCTGAAGGGTCAATGTCGGGTCGCCTTCATTGCCCGGCGCGCGTCAGCACGAAATCATAGGCGAGGCTGCGGAACGGCGTCTCCATGCGCGTGCCATCGGGCGCCATGCCGGGCGCATGCGAGGCAAAATCGGCGATGAGGGCCGGGCGCACGCCAAAGGCGACATCTTCATCAATATGGGCGCTGTCCCTGACGAAAATATGCGTCACCAGCGGATCGGCCTTCTGGGTGAGGATGGCAAAATGCAAATGCGCCGGTCGCCACCACTTGTTGGTCGTCGCGTGAACGAGATCGCCAAGCGCCGCATCCATCGGTGCGGGGTAGGCCGTTGGCATCACACTCCAGAAAGCGTAGCGGCCTTCTGCATCGGCATGAATGCGCCCGCGCCCCCACATATGCGCCGGATCAAAATTGTCCTGCACGTCATAAAGCCCGCGATCATCCGATTGCCAGACATTGACAATGGCATCCTCGACCGGCCTGCCCGTCGTGTCGATGACGCGGCCCGAAACATGCAGCGGCTCGCCCGAAACCCCCTTGGCGATGTTCGCGCCCATGGGAAACAGCGGCGCATCCTCGATGAAAAACGGCCCGATCAGCGTCGGCACTGTCGCCCCCGGCGGCTTGGGTTGCGAGGCCGCCAGCACCTGCATGCTGATGCCGATGGAATCCGACAAGGCGATGAATTCATTGCGCCCCGGCCCGGTGACACTGGCCGCCCGCGCCAGAAACGCCATGGCCTGCTCCCACTCCGGCCAGGTGACTTTCATGTCGCAGACAAATTGATGCAGGCTGGAGATCAACCCCGCCATGATGGCCCGCAAACGCGGGTCCGGCGTCGTCGCGAAACGGGCGAGAACCTCGTTCAGAATGGCGGTTTGGTCAGCGGTGGCCGAGGTCTTGCTGATGTCCGGCTGTGGCACAGGAATAGGCCCCCAAAGGCGAAGGTGCCGATTTGAATACCCCCCTCGCGGGCTTGTCAACAGAGCAACCATACCGAGCTTGACGAAACCCAGAAATCAAGTCTTGCAGATCGACCGCAACACCACCCATTGCGGAGGTGAAAGCAAGGGTGGCCCGGTGTCAGGCACATCATGGGCGGCGATAGCGGCCAGTCGGCTTCTGGTCGTGGGATGATCAGCCAGAAGTGACATTGCCTGGGGAATGTCGTGGCCCCGAACGAGGCGCTGAAGCAAATCACCGAATGGCTTTGGCGAGCGTCCCAGCCGCGTCATGACCTTGATGGCATAATCATCTGCCCGCTTTTCTGCCTGGCGCGAGTAGGACGCGTTGATGAGCGTGTTGGCCGCAAAGACCAGCCCGGCCGAACCAGTAAAATCGCCAAACACCATGCCGAGCAACAGCCCGGTGCCGCCGCTCTCGATGAGCCGACGCATTGAATCATGATGAGCTTCGTGACCAAGCTCATGGGCGATCACGCCGCCAAGCTCATCAGGCGTTTGCGCCTCGTCCAGCAGTTTTGAAAAGACATAGACCCGCCCGCCGGGCAAGGCCATGGCGTTGGCAATGCTGGTTTCAATGATGCGCGGGCGCAAGGGCTGCTCCAGGCCGCCAGCTGTCGCCAGCTTTGCCACGAGTTTGTCGAGCACGGCCTGCCCCTGCGGATCGCGGCAGGTTTTGGCATGATAGACCAGCTTCAATTGCTTGGCCGACGCCTCGCCAATATCATATTGCAATGCTTGGGGAATATGCGGTGCCAGCAGGTTGGCTGCCAGTGGCAGGCCAAATATCACCAGACCAACGACAGAAGCAGCGGCTGCCAGTGACCAGCCGATAATGCGGCACGTCGTGCGTCGCGAGGTGACGGCACCGTCACCGCGTCCCAGATTGGGGCAGCTGCGCCTGATGGCAGCCATCAGCATCTCGTCCGTGACTTCGAGGCGCGCGAGATTGTTCGGATCGGCAAGGCCATAACGTGCCATGCCATGGGCGCTTGGCAGCAGCCTGACTTCGCCCACAGGCCAACGCGCCAAAGGCACATCGTCTTCGAGAATGTTCAGACAATCCGCGATCCGCACCACGACATTATGGCGCAGGTTAACGCGGCCATCAAAGAAACCAACTTCGGTCAGTGCGCTCATCCTGGCACCATCAAAATCCAGAGACATCGAGCAAGGACGCCAAACCTTCACCCAAGGCGTTGGAGGGCTGGCCCATGGCTTTCACGTGGTCAGCCGCACCGAGATTTTCAACCCGCGTCGCATTGGCAACGATTTTCCAAAGCCCGCGCTGCATGAACCAGCGATTGATCATGCCGATTGCCAAAATAAACGCTACATAGCCCAAAATGGCCAAGGTTATGCTCACCATCCCCGCCGCCGAGTGCAGAAACATGGCTGGCGATGTCGCCCGCACACCTTGCCTGTAGTCTGCAGCATCTGCAGTCACAAAAAGAGCAAAGACTGCAATGGCCAGCAGTAGGCTCCCGATCATGCGCCAATAAAGCCCGACAAAGCTGATTCGGTCTGGATCGGCTCGAAAGCGCACCTCCCCAAGGCGCAGGCCCTCGATCCACCATGTCATCTCGGTTTTGCGGTAAGCAGCATAAAGAAAGGGACTGGCGACACCCATTACAAAAAAATCCAGCCCGATCAGGGAACCCGCGCCGCCCTGTGGCGCAGCTTTCTCAAAAATTGACGCAAGGACAAAAAGCGCAGCTGAACCGAAATACAGCGACCAAATCCAGACACCGCGCTTGAAGAAATCCCTTGCCCGGCCAACAAAGGATCCGCGCAGATCGCCATAAAGCGTGTTCGACATTTTGTACCGCTCCAGCGCCGCCTCGCGCCATGGTAGAAGCAAGCCAACGGTGCCAATGACCAAAAGCGACCACCCGACTGAAAGCAGCATATAACGTGCGCCGGAGCCCGACATCCAGAACCTGATTCCGCGCCACGTAGTGCGGGTCAGTCGATAGCGGCGCGCACGATAAATCGCGAATTGTCCAAACAAAAATAATACAACAACCAAAGGCACGCCCAAAAACGCCGCGTGACGCGCAGCCTCAATGCTAGTCACGAAATAAAGCACATAAAATGGTGCCAGAATAGCTATGGCGAATAGAAAGCCGAAGAACAATTCGATGCCGCGTCCGGTATATTCGAGCCGATCCTGACCAATCCCCGTATTCATCCACAAGTGACGGCGAAGCTCGGTCATCATCCAGAAACGATAAATCCCGAAGGTGACCAAGCTCAAAATGCTTCCGCGCCACAGAATGCGGAAAAAATCGTTGCTCGCGCCGGAATACGTCAGGATCTTTGCTTCTGGTGGTGCGCCCTCGGCTGGTAAAAGCGAGTGAGTCAATTCGATTTGCTCCCGGCACCGCCGCCGCGAAGTCGCCTCGGGTCGATGTACTTTCAACTTACCCGTTAAATCTCGCCAAATCGTTTCACCGCCCGGTGCCCGCAGCCGTTTCAAACACTCTTAACACCTGCCCGCTATGAACAAAGCGACGGCCGCGTGTAGCGAGGATGTGTTTGATGATCGAGACATTTGTGATTGGCGCCGGGCCCTCTGGACTGACGGCGGCCTACATCCTTGCGCAAAACGGCCGTGATGTCGTGGTTTGCGAAAAGGACCCCGTTTACGTCGGTGGCATCAGCCGGACGGTGAATTACAAGAATTTTCTTTTCGACATCGGCGGCCATCGGTTTTTCTCGAAGTCGCGGGAAATTGTCGATCTCTGGAACGAAATCCTGCCCGATGACTTCATTGATCGCCCGCGCCTGTCGCGGATCTACTATCAGAACAAGTTCTATGCCTATCCGCTGAAAGCCTTTGAAGCGCTCGCTAATCTCGGCATTTGGGAAAGCACGCGCTGCATGGCCTCCTTCGGTCTGGCCAAACTCTCGCCAATCAAGGTCCCGAAAACGTTCCATCAATGGGTGCGCAATCAATTCGGCGAGCGGCTTTTTTCGATTTTCTTCAAGACTTATACCGAAAAAGTCTGGGGCATGAGCTGCGATGCCATTTCTTCTGATTGGGCGGCGCAACGCATCAAGGGCCTCAGCCTTGGGGCGGCGATCATCGATGGGCTGTCGCGTTCGCTGGGTCTCGGCAAGAGCAAAAAAGCCAACGGCGCCAAAAGTTTGATCGAATCTTTCCGTTATCCGCGCCGCGGCCCCGGCATGATGTGGGAGGCCGCCCGCGACAAGATCCACGGCTATGGCGGCAAGGTGTTGATGGGCCGCGAGGTCACCGGCCTCACCTTCGATGAAAACCGCAAGGTCTGGACCATTGCCGTCCGCGATACCGAAGGGCGCATTGAATCCTTCGACGCGCTC
>JAJZGX010000026.1 GCA_021804825.1 Pseudomonadota bacterium
ACCGGGGTTAAGTGCAAGAGGGCCGCGCCGCGCCAACCCGCCGCGACCTAGCAGCGCTGCAAGGCGAAAGTCAATCATGCGATGAGCGACAAGTGTGTCACAAGCCTGACATAATCAGCCGCATTTTGGAGCAAAAACCATCCTGCCGAGCCAAAAGCCAAAAAGTGATCGATGCCAAATCCGAAGACAAAAAATTGTTAACGCCTATTGCACGTCAATGGTTTCAAATTTTTCGTATAAACTGCTAACAAACGCCGATCCTATCCTAAATTGGCTGCGCCTCTTCAATATCGGTTTAGTTTCTCCGGCCTTTTCCAATTTAATTCCTGGATCGTAAAAAATTCTACCGTCAGCCATCGCTTTCAGAAATAGATCAAAATCTGTCATTTCACCTAGTCGGATGTAGCTTCCATAATTATATTGCAATATCGGGGATTTTTGCATTCGATAGGGAATATAGGCAGCTTGCGCATGTTTGCGGTTCCAATGCGAGATGAGACTTGCATAATGCCATGCCGCCGCCTCGCTGCCTTGGTCATCAACCAGCGCAAAGCCCCCCTGTGGATCGATAATGCGACCCTTTGGCCGATCATAGCCAATCAATGACAAGGTAAGTGCTGTCTTGTTATTTCTTACCCCAAAATAATGCGGGCTAGACACGTTCAACCGATCAGGTTTGCCAGACATATCGCTATAACCAAAGCGTCGAACAAAAGCTTCGGCCCCATTGGCTTTATAGAGGCCACCAGTCGGTTCCGGCGTCATGAGCGTTATGTTACCGCTCTGCGCTCGTTCGAAATCTTTGACCGCATGTGCCTTGATCTCCCAACCGTCAAAATCGGGCTCCGCGCGACCATTGGGTGTAATTCCAAGTTCCGCTTCGAGCGTATAGCCGCCGCAGTTCGTCGCTTGGCATGGCCCTCGTGAGCCGTCGGCACGAAGTCGCCCCGAGTCTATCCATCCTTTTTGATGGATAATCGATAACTTTGCTAAGAGCCGAGCGCGCGATGTCTGAAGGTGCCCCATTCCAACATGTTGAAATACACCGGTTCGCGGCAGACCGCCCAAGTTGATAATTTCCGCCGCCAGACGACTACGCGCGCCAGCAACTGCTGCGATAATCTTGCGATCCGCCGTTACGCCAAAAAATAATAGTCGCCCAGCCTCACGCACGGTCATCATGTCATTTGGGGCGCCTTGCGTGCCCTTCAAAAACCCCGAGAAGCGGATTTCCGGATATTGAGGATAAAGAATAATTTGCGCGTGCGGCGCAGCTGCAAGGCTGCCATCGGCACGAAGCCAAGAGAGCGGCAATGCCGCCTTAAGCCCGATCTTGCCTGATGCCGTTGTATGTTCGATCACATCGCCAATAGGTAATATGTTCAAAATGCCCAAACTGCCACCCAAATAGGGCTGGTTTTTCGAATTATCATTGGCAGCAAGCGTTTTGACAAGCAATTCGCCGACGCCGTGAATAGCCATCATCTGCCGTAGGCCATTCAAGTCTATGGAGGCAATATCTGCTGTCATTTGACAGCGAGGCCGTCATACGGTGCCACGTTCGACATTGCCGGTGCGCGTCGGTCTGGCCTTGTGATGGTCATCGGCAAAGCATAGTCACCTTTGCTCCCGGTAGATCCGCTTGCCGCCTGCGTCACTGCTTTTTCGAGATGCGGTCTCATGGCCTTAGCGATGAATTCAACAACCGGCACGACCACTGCATTTCCAAACTGTCGGTAAGCTTGCGTATCTGAGACATCGATTCGAAAGGCACGCTTAGTGGTTTCAAAACCCATGAGGCGCGCGCACTCGCGCGGCGTAAGACGCCGCGGGCGATGATTGGATTGCGCTACCAATATCTCGGAACCATCCTTGTGATACCGAGCCGAAAGAGTTCTTGTTACGTCCCTATCAGTAAACAAACTATAGCCAAAGCCATTCCCCGCATCTTGGTGCTTTTTTTTATAATCTTGAAGATATTTCCACAATTTTGGCGTCAACGTATATTTTTCATCAACATGCGGTTCCAAAATACTTCCTAATTTTGGGCCGCTCTCAGGGTCAGGTATCTTCAAAGCAGAAAAATTGAACGCTGTCGGTTCTCTAAAGCCAATGATGAAAATACGCTCCCGCTTTTGCGGAACCCAAGATTGCGAATTGATCACGCGGTGCTGCACATGATAACCAAGCTCATTGGTGAGGGCATGAAGAATTGTTGAAAACGTCAAGCCCTTGTCATGTCTTTCAAGGTTTTTCACATTCTCAAGGACGAATGCAACTGGGCGGTGATGGGCAATAATTTGCGCCGTATCGAAGAACAATGTGCCCTGCGTGTCGCATAAAAATCCGTGCGGCCGGCCAAGCGAGTTCTTCTTTGAAACGCCCGCAATAGAAAATGGTTGGCACGGAAACCCCGCCAAAAGCACATCATGCTGCGGAATTTGCGATGGGGTTTGCGCGAAAGGCCGAATGTCGCCGACCAGTTCGTGATTGTCTGGAAAGTTCAACCGGTAGGTCTTTTGTGACCATGGATCCCATTCCGAGCTGAACACGCATCTTCCACCTATCGGTTCAAATCCTAACCTCAAACCGCCAATCCCAGCGAAAAGGTCGATGAACCGAAATCCATATTTTCCTTGGCCGCATTGCACAATGCGCTCACCGACTGCTTGGCGCAAAACCCGAATAGCTAAGCGATCAGGACGACTATCACCATGCTCGTAGCGAAACACAGTTCGCTCCGAAACTTCAAGCAATTGTGCCGCATCAGTCAGCGTCAAACCGGCCTGCTCACGTAAGATTGTAAATTCCGTCTTTATAAGGTCGCCCATGATTCGCAATTCTAAAGCTGGGAGAATTCATGACAGTCTGACATGGCTTTCTAAAATTCACCAATGAATTATTGCGACGCAACGTCCCATGCTTTTAGCCGGAATTTGCCAAGACTGGTTCATTGAAACCATACATCGCCGAAGAAGGAGGCGCTACTTGAGGCTGCGCCCGAAGCAAGTCCTTAGGTTCGCAATACCGCAACTAATTAGCAGCAGATGGTCGCTCTTAGACATACAGCCGGAACGCCAGCGACCCGTCATGGGAATCAGCCCTGCCCTTCCTTAGCTCATCACCACATTCACGGCGCTTTCGGGCAATTCCTTGCCGAAGGAGCGCTGGTAGAATTCGGCGACGAGGGCGCGTTCCAGTTCGTCGCATTTGTTCAGGAATGTCAGGCGGAAGGCAAAGCCGACATCGCGGAAAATCTGCGCATTTTCGGCCCATGTGATCACGGTGCGCGGGCTCATGACGGTGGAAAGGTCACCGGCCATGAAGGCGTTGCGTGTCAGATCGGCAACCCGCACCATCTTGTTCACGGTATCGCGGCCCTCGCGCCCGGCTTGCAACGCCTTGACCTTGGCCAGCACGATCTCGACCTCATTGTCATGGGGCAGATAATTCAGCGTCGTCACAATCGACCAGCGGTCCATCTGGCCCTGATTGATCTGCTGTGTGCCGTGATAAAGGCCCGACGTATCGCCGAGGCCCACCGTATTGGCTGTGGCAAACAGCCGGAACGCCGGATGCGGCTTGATGACCCGGCTCTGGTCGAGCAAGGTGAGCTTGCCCGAAACCTCCAGCACGCGCTGGATGACGAACATCACGTCAGGGCGCCCGGCGTCATATTCATCAAAGCAGATCGCCACATTGTTCTGTAGCGCCCATGGCAGAATGCCATCGCGAAACTCGGTGACCTGCTTGCCGTCCTTCAGCACGATCGCGTCCTTGCCGATAAGATCGATGCGCGAAATATGGCTATCGAGATTCACCCGCACGCAGGGCCAGTTGAGCCGCGCCGCCACTTGCTCGATGTGCGTGGATTTGCCGGTGCCATGATAGCCGGTCACCATGACGCGGCGGTTGTAGGCAAAGCCAGCCAGCACCGCCATGGTCGTATCGCGATCAAACAGATAATCGGGATCGAGATCGGGTACGTGCTCGTCCGCCGCGCTGAAGGCCGGTGCCTCCATGTCGCTGTCGATGTTGAACACCTGCCGCACCGAGACTTTCATGTCAGGCAGGCCGGCGGCACGGGCGGTAGCGGTTTGCATTGTTCCTCCAACTCCTCAAAAATCAACCGCAAATTGCGGCGCTGGTGCACGGCGGCATGCCTGCCGCGTGGCACCATGGGGTCTCATGCGCGACGGATCGTGCGCAGATGTTTATACGCATTGATGATCTCGCGCAATTTGTCCTCGCTGGAGCGATCACCGCCATTGGCGTCAGGATGCAGGCGTTTCACCAGATCCTTGTAGCGTTGCCGGACGCTGGCGGGGTCGGCATGCTCATCCAGCCCCATGGCATTCAACGCCCGCAGGGTGGGGCGCGCCACCTGGGGACGGGCCGGGGCGGCGCGGCTGGCGCTCTTCTGGGCGAAGCGGCTGCGAAACAGCCCTAAAATATCTTCTTCCATCGTCGCCTGGTCGGCGCGATGCGTGCCAGCCGGGTGATGCGTGCCCATGCCCCATGTCGGGCGATGCCCGGTAATGGCGTCTTTCTGGAAACGCGCCACAGCCTCATCGCTCATCCCGGCGAAATAATTGTATTTGGCGTTGTATTCGCGCACATGGTCGATGCAGAAGCAAAAATACCGCCCCTCATTGCCACGGCCCATGGGGGCGCGAAACTCACCAGCCTTGGCGCATCCTTCATGGTCGCAAGGTGTCGCATCGGGGCTGGCGGCGGCGTCAGGCTCGGTGTGAATGCGAATGCGCTCAAAGAGGTCAGAATTGAAATTCATGATCAGGCAAGTGTAAGGAGGAGTGGCGCGCTTCACAAGCCCAGCGCCCAAAAAGATAAGTGCCGCCTGACTCTTGACGAGAGAAACCCATGTCGCGACTGCAACGAATCGAACAGGCTTTGACCATGGCGCTGCACCCGGCGATGCTGGAGGTGCTCGACGAATCACACCTCCATATCGGCCATGCCGGCGCCCGTCCCGGCGGTGAAACCCATTATCGCATCATCATCAGCGCCGCGGCCTTCCAGGGCACCACGCTGGTGGCCCGCCATCGCCTGATCAACGAGGCGTTGCGCGCTGAATTTGCCACTGGCCTCCACGCCCTTTCTATTGCGGCGACCCCTGCAAATTAGGCGCGGCTGCCTTGCAATCGCGCCGATGCGCCACCTGGCACCGAAACCTGTCGATAGCGTCATTGGCCTGCTGCACATGCTGCTCGACCAGAGCATTGGTGCAGGCGCGCCACGCAAACAGCGCCGCGACCTCGCGTTCAATAGCGCCCTTGCAGGCGCGAATCTCCGCCCGCGAGCGCTTGCGGTCGCCGACGAGCAGACAGGCGGGAATCGGCGGCGCGACGCAGGGCATGCGCATATGCGGCGCAACCCCGCCCGAAAGATGCGGCGATAGCAACGACGCCGCAACGACAAGCACGAGCTTCATTCAAACGCATCCGGCCTGATCAATCCCCGCCAACGCCCTCCGGGCAGGTCATGGGTCGAGTTCAGTATCCCAGTAAAGATAATCCATCCAACTGTCGTGCAGATAATTGGGCGGAAACAACCGACCGTTCTGGTGCAGATCGTTGACGCTCGGCTGAAACGGCTTTTGTGCCGGAAACATCTGCACTTCGGCCGGCAGGCGATCGCTCTTGCGCAGATTGCAGGCTGAACAAGCCGCAACAACATTTTCCCATATGGTGGTGCCACCCTTGGAGCGCGGCGTCACATGGTCAAAGGTCAGATCATGATGATCCCCGCAATACTGGCAGGTGAACCGATCACGCAAAAACACGTTGAACCGGGTGAAGGCCGGATGGCGCGCCGGTTTGATGTAGGTCTTCAACGACACAACTGAGGGTAGCGCCATCTCGAAGGATGGGCTTTTCACTACCCGCTCATAATTGGAGACAATGTTGACGCGGTCCAGAAACACCGCCTTGATCGCATCCTGCCACGACCATAGCGACAAGGGATAATAACTCAGTGGTCGGAAATCAGCATTCAAGACCAGCGCCGGACAGGCGTCTGGGGAAACGTGCGGGGCGTAGTGAATGGTCACAACGAAACCTCACAAGCTGCGAGGGTGCAGATGCCAGCTCCCTTCATGCTCCCCTTATTTATAGTGAAGATGACGAACTTGTGAAGGGCTTGTGGCAAAAACCGCAATAGCGGCAGAAACCGCCATGGAAAACTGTGACGCCAGCTTCCCCCGCCGAGCAAGCCTCAAGCAGAAGGTTCCGCCAGCAGCGCCGCCACCTTCAATTCCACTGCCGCCGCGCTGCGTGTCATGCGCAAGCGCTCGGCCGCGATGATCGCCTGAAGCTGGCGGAAGGTGGCGTCAATGTCGTCATTGACCAGCACATAGTCATAATCACGCCAGCGCAGCATTTCCTTGCGGGCATTGGCGAGGCGCGTGGCGATCACGCTTTCCGAATCTTCCGCCCGGCGGTGCAGTCGCGCCTGCAATTCAGCCATCGACGGCGGCAGCAGGAAAATGGTGACGACATCCTTGCCGACCCGGCGCTTGACCTGCTGTGTGCCCTGATAATCTATGTCAAACAGCACATCGTGGCCAAGGCTCAATTCCTTTTCCACCAGCGAGCGCGGTGTGCCATAAAAATTGTCATGCACTTGCGCCCATTCCAGCAGGTCACCCGCCGCAGCCATGGCGTCAAAACGTGCCTTGTCGATGAAATGATAATGCACGCCATCCGCTTCGCTGGGACGACGCGCTCTGGTCGTGACCGACACTGAAAGCGTCAGGTTCAGCGACCGATCCTGCAGCAACATGCGCGTAAGCGTGGTCTTGCCGGTGCCGGACGGCGACGACAAAATCAGCATCAGCCCGCGCCGGGCCAGCGGCGTGCCACTCACAACCTTAGCTCCGACCTGCGCATTTCCAGCTTGCATTTGCGAATCATGATCGCACCACCCTGCCCACGCGCTGACCTAGGCGCAAGCGTCAATCCCGCACAAGTTCAAAGCGATCCACATCCACCACGCCCATGTCGGTTATTTTCAGATGCGGAATCACCGGCAGCGGCAGGAAGGCAACCTGCAAGAACGGCTCTGCCAGCGTGCAGCCGAGTCCGCGCGCTGCAGACCGCAGCGCCAGCAAGGCACCATGCACAGTCTCGAACGGCAGCAGGCTCATCAGCCCCGCCACCGGCAGCGCCATTTCCGCCAGGACCTTGCCATCGCGCACCACAGCAAAGCCACCCTCGATCTCGCCGAGCCGGTTGGCGGCTATCGCCATGTCATCATCATTGGCGCCGACGACGCAGATATTGTGCGAATCATGGCCGACCGACGAGGCGATCGCCCCCGCAGCCAAGCCAAAGCCATGGACGAAGCCGACACCGATATTGCGGTTGATGCCGTGCCGCGCCACCACCGCAACCTTGAGAGCATCTTGAGCCAGGTCCGCGCTGCGCACGCCCTCCGTGAACGGCAGGCTCATGGTCAGATGCTCGGTGATGATCTTGCCTTGCATGACACCAATCACCGCCGTGCTCGGCCCCTGCCCGCGCGCCACCAGATCCGCAGCCGTGATGCGTGCCGCCTTGATCGAATTGCGCCCGACCGGGGCAATGATGCGGCGTGACGCCATCAGCGCCTCATCGACCATGCGTCCGGCGCTCATGACTTTGGCAACACGGCAATCCGCCAGATCATCAAGCACCGCAATATCTGCCCGGTAGCCCGGCGCGATCAACCCGCGATCCGTCAGCCCGAAAGCCCGCGCCGCCGAAATCGAGGCCATACGATAGGCCGCTAGCACCGGCGCACCACTCTTGATCGCCGTGCGAATGAGATGGTCGATATGTCCCTCTTCGGCAATGTCGAGCGGGTTGCGATCGTCGGTGCAAAAGGCCATGAACGGCGCCGTCACATCCGAAATAATTGGCGCCAGCGCGGCAAGATCCTTCGAGACCGAGCCTTCACGCACCAGAATGACCATGCCCTTGGCGAGCTTTTCCAACGCTTCCGCGGCGGTAGTGGTTTCGTGGTCGGTGCTGATGCCCGCGCTCAGATAGCCATTGAGCCGCTTTCCGGTGAGCAGGGGCGCATGGCCATCGATATGGCGATTTTGAAAGGTCGCAAGCTTGTCCAGCACATAGGCATCGCGCGCCAGCACGCCGGGGAAATTCATGAATTCGGCCAGACCCAGCACCTGGCGGTGTTCGGCGAGCCGCTTCAGATCACCCGCTTCGAGACGAGCACCCGACGTCTCCAGGTGGGTCGCTGGCACACAGCTTGGCAGCATGACCTTGAGGTCCATGATCATGTTCAGCGAGGACGACAGAAAATATTGAATGCCCGCATCGCCGAGCACATTGGCAATTTCGTGGGGATCGCAAATCGCCGTCGTCACACCGTGCGGCAGGACGCAACGCTCAAATTCCTGTGGCGTCACCAGCGATGATTCGACGTGCAGATGCGCATCGATGAAGCCCGGCACCAGCACCTTGCCGCTGACATCGATTTCGTGTGTGCCGGCATAGGCGGCATCGACCCCGACGATCCGCGCGCCGCAGATCGCGACATCGCTGGGGCGCAGCGCGCCGGTCACGAGGTCATAAACCTGCCCGCCCTTGAGAACGACATCGGCCGGTGCATCACCGGCGCCTTGGGCAATGGCTTCCGCCAACTGCTGCGGATAGGAAAATCTGGTCATGGCAAGCCGCCCTGCTCTGCGCCCTCATGCAGCCAAGACTAGCACACTATGGTTGGCACGCACGCGACAATGCGCGCCAGGGTGAAACAATGCTTGCGGGAACGGCAAAAAATCCCGCCGATTTGGAGCGCCGCACCCGCCTTCACCCCATGGCTTCATCTTCCAGCAAGCTCGGCCCTTCGGCGAGCGCAACGAGATGATGATCGCCATCGCCCCATTGCACATCGATCATTTTGAGGCGCTTGAAATAATGCCCAGCGGCATATTCCATGGTCATGCCGATGCCGCCATGCAACTGGATGGCCTCCTCGCCCACAAATTTGCCGGAGCGCGCAATCTGCACCTTGGCCGCAGCAACCGTGCGATGGCGGCGCGCAGCATCCTTGTCATCCATCGCAAACATCGCCACCAGCGCAAGACTGCGCGCCTGTTCCAGCGCCACCAGCATGTCGACCGCGCGGTGCTGCAACACCTGGAACGCCCCGATAGGCAAACCAAACTGCTTGCGGATTTTAAGATAATCCACCGTCATGGCGTGCAGGGCACTCATGGCACCGACCGCTTCCACACAAATGCACGCAATGCCAAAATCTATTGTCTTAGCGAGGGTTGCATAACCTTCCGCATCCAACACATGAGCCGGAGTCTGGTTGAAATTCAGCTCGGCAGCGCGTTGGCCATCCTGGGTCGCAAAGCCCCGACGACGCAAGCCTGCGGCATCTCCCTCCACCAGATAAAGTCCGATGCCATGATGCGCGCCCGGCGTGCCCGCATGGCGAGCACTGACGATGATATGGGTGGCGCTGTCGCCATGCAGCACCAGCGTCTTGTCGCCATTCAGCAGCACTCTGCCGCCTTCGTGCCTTGCAGAGGTGGTGACATGTGCGCCATTCAGCGGCGCCTCGCCTTCCATATGGGCAAGGGCGAGCCGCGCCGTGCCGCTCACCATGGCAGATTCGAGGTCGCTGATCTTGGCGCTGGCCGGACATTGCCTCAACAGGAACCCGCACATCAGCGCCGAGGCAAACAGCGGCTCGACCAGCAAGGCTTCGCCGACCGCCTCCATCGCCACCATCGCCTCGACATGGCCGCCATTGAAGCCGCCCGCCGCCTCTGGCGCCAACAGGCCGGTAAAGCCCAGTTCCGCCAGTTGTCTCCAGATATCCGCACTCCAGCCGCCTGACATGGCCATGGCCTGTTTGCGCTGCTCGAAGCTGTAATGATCCTTGAAAAACCGCACCAGCGTGTCTTTCAGCAAGCGCTGGTCTTCGTTCAGGTCAAAATCCACAGCAAACCCTCCCCGTTGCGCGTGCGCGCCGCAAACAGCCGCGCCGCCCGATAAACCGCCGTCAGAACCCCAGAATGGCCTTGGCGATGATATTGCGCTGGATTTCGTTCGACCCACCGTAAATCGACACTTTGCGGTAGTTGAAATAGACCGGTGCGCTGGTTGCCGCCCATTCTGGGCCGATCGGGCCAAGATTGTCGCCGCTCTGGTCGCTCTTGCCCACTGCTGCATAAGGCCCGGCCAGCGCCACCGCGAGGTCGGTTGCGGTCTGCTGCAATTGCGATCCCTTGATCTTCAGGATGGATGAAGCCGGATCGGGTTTGCCATGGCGCGCCGCCGAGCGTGCCAGCACCCGCCATTGCGTGATTTCCAGCGCCTTCAAATCGATCTCGGCTTCCGTCAGGCGCTCCATGAACCTGTGATTCTCGCTCATCGGCGCAGCGCCGATCTGGCTGGTTTGCGCCAGCGCCCGAATGCGCCGCAGTTTCTCTTTGGTGGCACCCACACGCGCAATGCCGTTGCGCTCATTGCCGAGCAGAAATTTGGCATAGTCCCAGCCCTTGTTGAGCTGGCCCACCAGATTTTCCGCCGGCACATGCACGTCATCAAAAAACACTTCGTTGACCTCGACCCCACCATCAATGGTCTGGATCGGGCGCACGGTGATGCCCTTGGTTTTCATATCGATGAGAATGAAGGAAATGCCCTCCTGGCGCTTGCCGCCGGGCTTCAGACTGTCAGGATCGGTGCGCACAAGGCAGAATATCCAGTTGGCATATTGCGCCATGGTCGTCCAGGTCTTCTGCCCGTTGACGATAAACTCGTCCCCCTCGCGCCGCGCCGTTGTTTTTAAGGAGGCAAGATCAGACCCGGCGCCGGGCTCGGAAAAGCCCTGACACCACCAGTCATCGAGCCGCGCAATGCGTGGCAGAAATTTCTGCTGCTGTTCCGGCGAGCCGAAAGTGTAGAGCACCGGGCCGAGCATGTTCACACCGAAAGGCAGCATTTGCGGGGCGCCAGCGGCCTGCGATTCATCATCGAAAATCGCCAGTTCGACCGGCGACCAGCCCGTGCCGCCGTGCGCCTTTGGCCATTGCGGCGTCGCCCAGCCTTTGGCGTGCATGACACGCGTCCAATCAACCATGTCCTGATATTCGGGATAACCGCCCTTGATCACCTTCTGGCGGACGCGATCAGGCAAATTGTCCTTGAAAAACTGCCGTACTTCGGCGCGAAAGGCACGCTGTTGCGGGTCAAGATGCAAGTCCATCGGTCGCTCCCCGGTTTCGATCTAAACGATTATGACCGCCCTTTGGCCTTCATGGCAAGACGGCGCGCGCGAAAACTTTGCGCCCAGCCCGGCTTTTCCAGTTGCTGGTTGCGTTCCAGCGCCAAAGCATCGGCACTCACGTCTTTGGTGATCACCGAGCCTGATCCGACATAGGCCCCGGCGCCGATGCTTACCGGTGCCACCAGCGCCGAATTTGAACCAACAAACGCTCCCGCACCGACGATGGTGCGATATTTCAGGAAGCCGTCATAATTGCAGGTAATGACCCCGGCACCGATATTGGCCTCGGCCCCGATATCGGCATCGCCAATATAGCTGAGATGGCTGACCTTGGCCCCGGCACCGATCCGCGCCGCCTTGATCTCCACAAAATTGCCGACTTTCGCGCCCTGTTCCAGCACCGCTCCCGGCCGCAAACGTGCAAACGGCCCCACATTAGCCCCTGGCCCCACCTTCACCCCTTCGAGGTTGGAGGAAGCATGAATGACCGCCCCGGTCTCGATGCTGACCCCCGGCCCGATGAACACCTGCGGCTCGATAATGACATCAAAGCCGATTTTCGTGTCGAACGACAGATGCACACTTGCAGGATCAACCAGCGTCGCCCCCGCCAGCATGGCGGCGCGGCGCAGACGCTCCTGCATCAGGGCCTCGGCTTCGGCCAGTTGCACGCGGTCATTGACACCCCTGACTTCAGCCTCGTCGGCAAGCACGACATCGCACACAAGGCCGCGCGCGCAGGCGATTTCAACCGCGTCGGTGAGATAGAATTCGCCCTGTGAATTGGCATTGCCGATTGCATCGAGCAGCGCCAGCACCACCGCGCCATCAAAGGCCACAAGACCGGAGTTGCAAAGCGTCACAGCCCGCTCCTGCGGGGACGCATCGCGCTCCTCACGGATGGCGGCGAGGCGGCCATCCTTGTGCAGCAACCGGCCATAGCCTGTCGGGTCGGCGGCATGGAACCCAAGGACAACCACCGCAGCCCCCTGCGCCCGGCGCGCCTTGAGGCGTGCCAGAGTTTCGGGCAGAATCAGCGGCATGTCGCCATAAGCAATGATGACATCGCCCTTGGCCGCTTCGAGGGCAGCGCGCGCCGCCAGCACCGCATGGGCCGTGCCGCGTCGCTCGGTCTGCGTGAAAATCCGCACGCCCGGGTGCTTGGCTTGCGCCGCCGCGGCGACATCGGCGCGATCCGGCCCGACGATCACGGCGATTTCGTCATCAGCCTGGCGCGGGGCGGCATCCAGAACATGAGCCAGCATCGCCTGGCCCGCGACATGATGAAGCACTTTGGGCAAGGCCGAACGCATGCGTTTGCCCTCACCCGCCGCCAGAACCAGCGTCAGGCAGGCTCGCGCTTCAGGGCCTGTTGCAACGTCGTCGCTCATCATGAATCTCCACAAATCCGTCGTCTTTGCCCCTTAGCGCAAAGCAACATGACACACAGCAAAAATCCTGTGCCCCCCTCCCGGACGTCGCGCGCCCCGCGCCCGCCTGCTACAATCGGCTTTGCGCACGCGCTCCAAGGCCCGCCGCGTGCCAGTTGGCATCGGCAAGCCGTCCCCTCTTGACTTGGCTCCGTCCTTGCAAGGGTATGCGCCGCATGAGGCAGGGTTTGTTTTAAGGGAATCAATCGGAATGGTGCCACGTCGCGATTTGTTGAGATGGGCTGCTCTGGGCTCGCTCGCCTCGGCTCTGCCGACGCCCGCGCTGGCGGCTGACGCGAGCCCGACACCTCCGGCCAAATTCGACCACAGCGCCCTTGAACGGCAGGCCGCAGCCTTGGCCGCAGCACCCTTCCACGCCGTCGACAATAGCCTGCCTGCCCCGTTCGCGACGCTGCAACCGGCGCAATACAAGGCAATTCGTGCCAGGCAAGGCGCCTATGTCTGGCCAGGCGGCACGCATGGCTTCATGCTCGAACCGCTGCATCGCGGGCCAATATTTGCCAATCCGGTAGCCCTCAACATCGTTGACGCCGGCAAGGTGACACCGCTCACCTACAGCCCCGGCCAGTTTGATTTCGGCGATCTCAAAATCCCTGATGGCCTGCCTGATCTGGGCTTTTCCGGCTTTGCCATTCACGCCCCAGATGTCACCGGCGTGCGTCACAAGATTGCTGAATTTCAAGGTGCGAGCTTTTTTCGCGCCATCGCGCCACGTCAGCATTTCGGCATCACGGCGCGCGCGCTCTCCATCCGCACCGCCGATCTGCGCGGCGAGGAATTTCCGCAGTTCCGCAGTTTCTGGATCGAGACCCCGCCCCCTGCCGCGGCCTCGCTGCGCCTGCACGCCCTGATCGATTCCCCCAGTGCTGCGGCCATCGTCCATATTACGCTGCATACCGGCGACGCCACCATCATCGATGTTGAAACCGTGCTTTATGCCCGCGCGCCGCTCGATCATTTTGGCATGGGCGCTATGGCCGGCGCTTATTTTTATGGGCCGCTGGCAGCGCACGCCAGCGATCTGTTGCGCCCGCAGGTGCACCAGATCGATGGTCTCAACCTGAACACCGGTGCCAACGAATGGATCTGGCGGCCGGTGGCCAATCGCAAGACCCTGCAAGTCTCGGTTTTTGCGGACAACAACCCGCAAGGTTTCGGCCTGCTGCAGCGCGATCGCCGGTTTGGCGATTATCAGGATGAAACCCACCACGACGAAGCCAAGCCGTCGCTGTGGATCGAGCCTTTAGGAAAATGGGGCGATGGCGGCCTCGAACTGGTGGAAATTCCCTCCTCGGCCGAAGATAATGCCAATATCGTGCTGGCGTTTCGCCCGGCGGCGACGCTCGACAGCGGCGCGATGCTGCGCTTTGCCTACCGCCAGTTCTGGTGCTGGCACCCGCCGGACCACGCACCGCTGGCCCGCGTCACCACCACGCTCGGCGGCGTTGGCAGCAAAACCGCATGGCGGGCCTTTATCATAGAATTCCAGGATGACAGCTTTGCCAGCGCCAGCACCGCCAGCGGCCTGAGCGCCAGGATTGACGTCAATCCCGGAAGGCTCGAAGGTCATAGTCTCGCCTACGAACACGAGGCCAGAAAAGTGCGCGTCCAGTTTGAATTCAACCCTGATGGCGCAGATATGTGCGAATTGCGGGTGGTGCTGGTGAAAGCTGGCCATAATATCAGCGAAACTTGGCTCTATCGCTGGACATCATGAAGCTGACCACCGCACAACGATCACCTGCAAGCGACCCCGACGCAAGGGCGCACCCCATCGACGATAGCGTGTCGGCCTACCCTGCCGCCATGCCTCCGGCTGCACCTCTCGCCATGCCAACGCAGCGGCTTGACCAGGTGCCGCCGCATCGCCACAAGGCGGCGCCGATCGCTTCGCCCCTCATGGCACGGCTGTTCGTGTTCGGCGCAGCCCTCGCGCTGACAGCCTTCGGCACCTGGCAGATGTATGAGGTGGTGGCCCTGTCGCAGGTCACGACGCTCGAATGGCTGCTTGTCATCTTGTTTGCGGTCAATTTCTCGTGGATCGCGCTCGCCTTCGGCAACGCCTGGCTCGGTTTTGCCGCCACCATGGTCGCGAACTGGCACCGCCCGCCGCCGCCAGTTGCTCTCGCCGTGAAAACCGCGCTGCTCATGCCCATTTACAATGAGGAACCGTCCCGCATCATCGCCGCATTGCAAGCCATGCTTGAGAGCCTTGCAGCGACGGGCGAGGCCGCGCAATTTGATGCCTTCATCCTGTCGGACAGCACAGACCCCGATATATTCATTGCTGAAGAGCAGGCGCTGCTGCAGCTTCGCGCCAGACTGGGGCCGGGCGCGCGTGTCTATTACCGTCATCGCGCCATCAACAGCGCCCGCAAAGCCGGCAACATCGCTGATTTTGTCGAAGGCTGGGGCGCCGCCTATCCGCAGATGATCGTGCTTGATGCCGACAGCCTGATGGAAGGCCCGACGCTGCTGGCCATGGCGCGAGCCATGGCGAGCGACCCGGACGCTGGCATCATCCAGACCCTGCCGCTGATCATCAACCGCAACACCATGTTTGCGCGGTTGCAGCAATTTGCAGCACGGGTCTATGGCCCGCTGATTGCCACCGGCCTTGCCACCTGGAGCGGGCGCGACGGCAATTATTGGGGGCACAATGCCATTATCCGCACCGCCGCCTTTGCCGCTTATTGCGGCTTGCCGACGCTGCCCGGAAAAGCGCCCTTCGGCGGGCACGTGCTGAGCCATGATTTTGTCGAAGCGGCGTTGATCCGCCGCGCCGGTTACAGCGTGACGATGCTACCGCATCTTGGTGGCAGCTATGAAGAAAGCCCGCCGTCTTTGATCGACATTGCGCTGCGGGATCGGCGCTGGGCACAGGGCAATCTGCAGCACATGCGTATTGTGCGGGCGCGCGGTTTGGCCTGGCCCACAAGACAGCATTTCATCACCGGCATCATGGCCTATCTCGCCTCGCCGCTGTGGCTGGCGCAATTGCTGATCGGCGTGATGCTGGCACTGCAGGCCCATTTCATCCGCCCGGAATATTTCGCCCCCGGCTTTCCGCTCTACCCGACCTGGCCGCGGTTCGATCCGGTGCGCGCCCTGCACCTGTTTGAAATGACCATGGCGGTGCTGCTCACCCCGAAACTGCTCGGGCTGGTGCTCGGCACATTCAACAACAAGGTGCGGCGCGGGGCTGGCGGCGTCATCGGCCTCTGGGCCTCCGGGCTGTTTGAAATTCTGCTCTCGGCCCTGTTCTCGCCGATCATGATGCTGATTCAGACCGGCTCGGTGATGCAGATCCTGCGGGGGCGCGACAGCGGCTGGAACCCGCAAAGGCGCGGCGACGGCACGCTGGAACTACGCGATATCATCGGGCGCCATCGCGGCCACATGGCGCTGGGCTTGCTGACTTTGGGGGCTGGTTGGCTGATTTCGCCCGCCCTGGTGGCGTGGATGTCCCCCACCATCCTCGGCCTGCTGCTGGCCATCCCGCTGTCCTGGGCCAGCGGTCAGGCTTCCATCGGCCTCGGCCTGAAACGAATCGGACTGCTGCAAACCCCGGAGGAACGACGCCCCCCCGATGTGGTGCAGCGCGCCAATGACCTCACCCCTGCGACCACGCCGCCGCCCCCCGTCCTCAACGCGCTGCGTGTCATCCATGGTGACCCGTTGTTCGCCCAGCAGCACGAGGCCTTGCTGCCGCAAGCCCAGCCCCGCAGGCGCGGCGACATCAGCGCCGACCGCGCCCTCGCCATTGCCAAGCTCACCGAGGCCACCACGATCGATGAAGCCTGCGCTTGGCTGAACCGCCGCGAAATCACCCTGATCCTGCATGATCGCGCCCTGCTCGCCCTGGTGGCACGGCTCGCCTGACGCTGACCGCGAGCCCTTACATCATCTCGACGGCAACAATTCCCGGAATGGCGCGAATAGCGCCGCTCGCCGCCGCCGACATGCTGAACTTGCCCGGCAATTTCACCTCGATCTCGCCGCGCTTGGGCCCCAGCATCACCACGATACTCACATCCCCGGCCGCACTGCCGGCCTCCACCCCACGCTTTGACGCAAGCCCCTCGGCGACATGATCAATGGCATGTGCATCGCGTAGGAAAATCCGCATACCGCGCTGGCGCTGGGCAACTGCTGCCTCCAGCGGTTCGATCTCGACGATGCGGGCGCGCACATCTTCGCCCTCGAGCGTCGCCTGCAACGACACAATCACCAGCGCGCCCTTTTCAAGCCGGTCGCGAAATTGATTGAGCGCTTCCTGAAACAGCACGGCCTCATATTGTCCTGAACTGTCCGAGAGCGTGACAATCCCCATTTTCGAGCCGGATTTGGTGCGCCGCTCGGCCCGCTCCAGCACCAACGCCGCAAGCCGCCCCGCCGAGGCGCCGCGACGCACCGATTCGGAAAATCTGGCCCACACATCGAGCCGCATGCGAGCCATGACGCTGGCATAATCATCCAGCGGATGACCGGAAAGAAAAAACCCGATGGCATCAAATTCGCGCTTCATGCGCTCGGGCGCGCCCCAACCCTTGGCCGGCGCCAGTCGCAAGGCCGCCGCCTCGGTTTGCACGAACAACCCGTCCTGGCCGCTTTGCCGGTCGGAGGCCAGACTCAAGCCATGCTGGAGCATGCGCTCGGCATTTTCGAACACCAGTGCGCGGTCGGCTTCGATCTCGTCGAACGCCCCTGCTGCCGCCAGCGTCTCGATGACGCGGCGGTTGAAGGCCGTGCCCGCCGCCCGTTCCGCGCAATCGCCCAACGAGGCAAAGCGCTGCGTGCCGCGAGCCGCAACCAGAGCACTCGCCTGACCTTCGCCAATGCCCTTGATCGCCGAAAGCGCATAGGCAATCGCCAGAGTTCCATCACCTTGCCGGAGCACCGAAAAATCCGCCTGCGAGCGCTGCACCGAGGGCGCGATCACCGCAACACCCATCCGCCGGGCCTCGTGGCGCAATTCCGCCAGCTTCGCTGTATCCGATCGCTCCAGCGACATTGACGCCGCCAGAAATTCCACCGGATAATTGGCTTTCAGCCAGGCCGTTTGATAGGAAATCAGCGCATAAGCGGCCGCATGGCTCTTGTTGAAGCCGTAATCGGCAAATTTTGCCAGAAGGTCGAAAATATTATCGGCCTGCGCCCGCTCCAGCCCGCGCTCGACCGCGCCGCTGACAAAGCGGGCGCGTTGCGCATCCATCTCGCTCTTGATCTTCTTGCCCATGGCGCGGCGCAGCATATCGGCCTCGCCCAGCGAATAGCCCGACAGCAGCTGGGCAATCTGCATCACCTGTTCCTGATAGATGATGACCCCAAAGGTCTCGCGCAGCACCGCGTCCAGTTTGGGATGGTAATAATCGGGCTCTTCATCGCCCAGCTTGCGGGCGCAATAGGTCGGAATATTATCCATGGGGCCGGGGCGATACAGCGCCACCAGCGCGATCAGGTCCTCGAAACGATCGGCGCGCATTTCGACCAGCGCCTTGCGCATGCCGCCGCTTTCAACCTGAAACACTCCCACGGTCTCGCCGCGCCCGAGCAATTCGTAAGTTGTCGCATCATCGAGCGGAATGGCGCCCAAATCGATCTCTACACCGCGCTGCGCCAGCAAGCTGACGGCGCGTGCCAGCATCGTCAAGGTTTTCAGACCCAGAAAGTCGAATTTCACCAGCCCGGCGGATTCAACCCATTTCATGTTGAATTGGGTTGCAGGCATGTCGGATTTCGGGTCGCGATACAGCGGCACCAATTCGGTCAGCGGCCGGTCGCCGATGACCACGCCCGCCGCATGCGTCGAGGCATTGGAATAAAGCCCCTCCAATGTGCCGGCGATTTTCAGCATTCTGGCGACGCGCGGCTCGGCCTCTGCCGCCTCGCGCAGCCGCGGCTCCCCGGACAGCGCCTCCTGCAAGGTTACAGGCTTGGCGGGGTTTTGCGGCACCATTTTCGCCAGCCGATCCACCTGCCCGAGCGGCATTTCCAGCACCCGCCCGACATTGCGCATCACGCCACGCGCCAGAAACGACCCAAAAGTGATGATCTGCGCCACCCTGTCCGCGCCATAGCGTCGGCGCACATAGGCAATCACCTCGTCGCGGCGCTCCTGACAGAAATCCACGTCGAAATCCGGCATGGAAATACGCTCGGGGTTGAGAAACCGCTCGAACAACAGCCCGAAACGCAGCGGATCGAGATCGGTGATGCCGAGCGCGTAAGCGACCAGCGACCCCGCGCCCGAGCCGCGCCCCGGCCCCACCGGGATGCCGCGCGCCTTAGCGTAGCGGATAAAATCGGCGACGATCAGAAAATAGCCGGGAAATTTCATGCGGCCGATCACGCCGAGTTCAAATTCAAGCCGCTGCACATAATCTTGCAGGCTGAGGCCACTGGCCGGTGGCAATACCGCCAGCCGCGCTTCGAGGCCGCCATGTGCGTCAGCCTGTAGACAGGCCACCTCATCAACTGCCGCCCCGTCCTCGCGCACGAAACGCGGCAGAATCGGCTTGCGCTTGCGCGGGCGGTAGGCGCAACGCTGCGCAATCTCGACACTCGTCGCCAACGCTTCGGGCACATCCTTGAATTTTGCCACCATTTCGGCGCGCGACAGAAACCTGTTGTGCGGCGTGACATGGCGGCGCTCCTCCACCCCCACAAACGTGCCCTCCGCAATGCATAGCAGCGCATCATGGGCTTCATGATCGGCCGCATCACCAAAATAGGGCTCGTTGGTCGCCACCAGCCCGAGAGAATGACGGCAAGCCAGATCAATCAGCGCGCTCTCGACCTGGCGCTCGTCGGCCAAGCCCTGGCGCTGCAACTCGATATTCAGATTGTCGCCGAACAGCCCGCTGAGACTTTGCAGCCGGGCCTCGGCGACCTCGCCTCGCCCCGCCCGCAACGCCAGATCGAGCGGCCCGGAAGGCCCGCCGGTCAGCGCAATCAACCCGCCAACATGACCCACGAGTTGATCGCGCGCCAAAGCCGGCCCGAATTCACTTGCTGAATCAAGGTGCAATTGCGAGCAGAGCCACATCAGATTGAGATAGCCCGCTTCATCTTGCGCCAGCAGCACAAGCGACGAGCGGCCATCGTGCAAAGGCCCCTGGCGCTGCGTCTGCTGCAATTCACCGGCGAATATCAGGCTCATCTGCAAGCCGATGATCGGCTGCACGCCAAGATCCGCCATTTTCTCCGAAAATTCCAGGGCGCCGAACATGTTGTTCGTATCGGTCAGCGCCAATGCCGGCATTTTGTCGGCGACCGCCCGCTTGGCGAGTTGCGCCAGCGTGATCGCCCCTTCACGCAGGGAAAAGGCCGAGTGCACATGCAAATGAACAAAACCCGGGTCCTGCATGATTCCAGCTCCTGCGGCCATGGGCCCGTCACGTTCCCGCCAAAACGCGCCCCACGCTCACCACCATGGCGATATAGACCGCAACCGAGGTCAGCTCGAGGCAGAAACGACCCGATATGAACAACAAACGCAACATGTCACCCTCGCATTTCGAGAATGACGCCAGTATGTTCTATTTAAGTTCCGTGTCAACCCCTTTTGTTCACGTTTGTGAAAAAAAGTGAGAACACGCTCACGGCAACTCGTGCACCTTGGCGTCGCGCAGCGTGACACGCCGGTCCATCCGCGCCGCAAGATCGAGGTTATGGGTGGCAATCAGCGCCGCAAGGCCGGTGGCTTTCACCAGTGCCGTCAGCGCCGCAAACACCTTGTCGGCGGTGGCGGGGTCAAGATTGCCGGTCGGTTCGTCAGCCAGCAAAATTTTGGGGGCATTGGCCACGGCCCTAGCAATGGCCACCCTTTGCTGCTCGCCGCCGGAAAGCTCGGCCGGGCGGTGCGTCTTGCGCGCGCCGAGCCCGAGATAATCCAGCAGTTCGGCAGCGCGGCTAGCCGCCTCTTTGCGGCTCAATCCGGCGATCATCTGCGGCAGCATGACGTTTTCGCTCGCCGAAAATTCCGGTTGCAAATGGTGCATCTGATACACAAAGCCGATCTTGCTGCGACGCAGCGCCGTGCGCTGGCCGTCATCCAGTTTCGAGGTTGGCACGCCCTCGATATAGACCTCGCCGCCGTCAGGGGTTTCGAGCAGCCCTGCCATATGCAGCAGGCTCGATTTGCCCGCGCCCGAGGGAGCAATCAGCGCCACCGACTGGCCCGGCCACAGGCCAAGATCGGCCTGATCGAGGATGATCAGGCTCTCGCTGCCCTGGTGGTAGCGCCGCTCGGCCTGATGGAGATAAAGGACAGGATCATTCATCCGTAACGCAGAGCCTCAACCGGATCGAGCTTGGCGGCCTGCCAAGAAGGGTAGAATGTCGCCAGCAGCGACAGGCTTAAGGCCAGCACCACCACTTCGACAACATTGCTGAAGCGCACCTCCGAGGGCAATTTCGAGAGGAAATACAATTGCGCCGGAAACAGATCCATGCCGAAGAACCGGTTCAGGGCATTGCGGATATGTTCGAGATTGGAGGCGACCAGCAAGCCGAGCAGCACGCCGACGACAGTCCCCGCCACTCCGATGAACGCGCCATTGATCAGGAAAATTCGCATGATCGCCCAGCGGGTTGCCCCGATGGTGCGCAATATCGCAATATCCGCGCCCTTGTCTTTCACCAGCATGGTGAGGCCGGAAATGATGTTCAGTGCCGCCACCAGCACGATCAGCGTCAGAATGATGAACATCACATTGCGCTCGACGTTCAACGCATCAAAAAACGTCTTGTTGCGCTCGCGCCAGTCGGTGACAATCACCGGACGCCCGGCCGTCGCCTGTATTTTCGCGTCGATCGGCGCGGTATCATCGGGGTTGCTGACAAAGGCCTCGACGACGCTGGCCTCGCCTTCACGGTTGAAAAACGCCTGCGCCTCGTGCAACGGCATGTACACGAAGGTGGAATCAAACTCCGACATGCCGACCTTGAAGATTGCAACGACCGGATAGGCCTTGATGCGCGGCGCGACGCCAAACGGGGTCTGATCACCCTTGGCCGTGAGCACCGAGATGCGGTCGCCAACCTGCAGACTGAGTTGCTGGGCCATGCGTTCGCCAATCGCGACACCACCGCTGGTATCGAAATTGGCAATGGTGCCTTGCACGATATGTCCCGAAATGCCGGGCAAGCGCGCCAGATCAGAGCCGCGCACCCCACGCACCAGCGCGCCCGACTGGTTGAACTGCGAGGACACGCCCGCCGCCCCCTCGATCATCGGCAAGACGATGGTCACACCCGGCACCTTGGCCACGCGCGTCACCAGATCATTGTAATCCGAGATCGGCTTGCCGACGCCTTGCACGAAAATATGGCCATTGATGCCGACAATTTTCTGCAGAAGGTCATGGCGAAAGCCGTTCATCACCGACATCACCACAATCAGCGTCGCCACGCCGAGCATGATGCCCGCAAACGAAAACCCGGCAATGACCGAGACAAAGCCGGTCTGGCGCCGCGCCCGCAGATAGCGCAAAGCCACCATCCATTCAAAGGTCGAAAACGGCCGCGTCGCGCGCGACGCCGGTTCGCTCGCCCCGATGTTTTGAACCTCGCCGATCGCACTCATGCCAGCATCCTCGCCATGGCAGCTTCAGGTGACATGTCCTCGCGCGCGCCGGTGCCGCGATGCTTCACCTCGACCTTGCCCTGCGCCAGCCCCTTGGGCCCGACAATGATCTGCCAGGGCAAGCCTATCAGATCGAGCGTCGCGAATTTCGCACCAGGGCGCTCGTCGCGGTCGTCATAAAGCACATCGACCCCGGCTTTTTGCAGCGCATCGTAAATCTGCGCCGAGGCCGCATCGCTGGCACTGTCGCCCATTTTCAGATTGGCAAGCCCCACCTTGAACGGCGCGACCGCTTCCGGCCAGACAATGCCCTTGTCATCATGCCCGGCCTCGATGATCGCCGCCACCAATCGCGTCGGGCCTATGCCATAAGAGCCCATATGCACCGGAGCTTCGCGCCCATCCGGGCCGGTGACGGTAGCTTTCATCGGTTCGGAATATTTGGTTCCGAAGGTGAAAATATGGCCGACCTCGATGCCCCGTGCACTGACCTGCTCGGGCTCGGGCAAGGCCGCAAAGGCAGCGGCGTCATGTTTCTCGGATGTGGCCGCATAGAGCGACGTCCACTTCTTGACGATGGCAGCCAGCGCTGCCGGATCATCGAAATTCACATCGGACGGCGGCGTGGCAAATTGCAGATAATCGCGGTGGCAGAACACTTCGCTTTCGCCAGTGTCGGCCAGAATGATGAATTCATGGCTGTTATCGCCACCAATCGGCCCCGTGTCGGCCGCCATCGGTATGGCGGTGAGGCCCAGCCGCGCGAATGTGCGCAAATAGGCCACGAACATCCGCTGATAGGCGATATTGGCGCCTGCCGCATCGAGATCGAACGAATAGGCATCCTTCATCAGAAACTCGCGAGAGCGCATGACGCCGAAGCGGGGGCGCACCTCGTCGCGGAATTTCCACTGGATATGATAAAGATTGAGCGGCAGATCCTTGTAGGATTTCACATGAGCGCGAAAAATCGCGGTGATCATCTCCTCATTGGTCGGCCCGTAGAGCATGTCGCGCTGATGGCGATCCTTGATACGCAGCATCTCCTTGCCGTAATCCTCATAACGCCCGGACTCGCGCCACAAATCGGCCGATTGCAACGTCGGCATCAGCAATTCCACGGCGCCCGCTCGGTTTTGCTCCTCGCGCACAATCGCGCAGACCTTGTCGAGCACCCGCAGCCCCAGCGGCATCCAGGCATAAATCCCGGCCGATTCCTGACGGATCATCCCTGCCCGCAGCATCAGCCGATGCGAAACGATTTCGGCCTCCTTGGGGGTGTCACGCAAGATCGGCAGAAAATAGCGGGAAAGACGCATGGCAGAGGGATTCCAGGGCATAAGTGGCGCGAATCAAACACCGCCTTCGCGCGAAGCAAGCGGAAGGTGCCTCATCGACGCCAGGATTTCAAATGCCGCGGGCAGATTTCGGTGTGCAGTTCCGGCACCACGGCCCGCCGCGAGCCGCCCGGCTTGACATCTTCATGTCAGGTGCAATGCAGCACATGTCATATTGCCGCCGCATAATCATGGTGAACGCTGGTCTCGACAGCCTTCCCGGCTGCGCTATTTCTTGAATGGATGATAATGACAATGCCTTCTGTTGACATTCAATCTTACAATGCCACCGCCAAATTCCTGCATTGGCTGATTGCACTGGCGCTGGTGGTGCAATGGGTCATGGGCCTGACGTTCGATTATTTCGCGCGGCCAACCAAAACTGCACTGATCGGCTTTCACGCGACCTTTGGCACGCTGATCTTGCTGCTTGTGCTGGTGCGTCTGGCGTGGCGACTGAAAGCGGGCGTGCCGCGCCTGCCCGATTCGATGCCCTCGCTGATGCAGCTGGCTTCGCATGGCACCCATATCCTGTTTTATGTTCTGCTGATCACGGTGCCAATGGCCGGCATTGCACTGCGCTTTGCTCATGGCCACGGCATTGATTTCGGGCTGTTCAGCCTGCCTGCCCCCTGGACCGCGAGCCAAACGACGGCGAGACTGATCGGCAACATCCACGCGCTGGCGGCCTACACGCTTCTCGGGCTGGCCGGGCTGCATATCCTTGCCGCGCTTTATCACCATTACGTGCGCGCCGATGGCGTGTTGCAGCGCATGCTGCCCACAGCACGGGCGCCCCAGACCACCGCCCTGCCGGTTGGCAACGAGCAGCCCTGAGGCAAAACCTGCCAAATCAACACTTCGTTTACCAAACTGGGTGAATGTGCCGCGAAGCAATCAGGAGCTTCGCAGATGGGCAAGGGTCTTTTTGGTGCCGGTGGTGTTCAGACCTGGCTGACGATCGGTGCTTTGCTGTGCGGCATCGGCGTTGTCGCGGCCAATGGCATGAGCTTCTGGGCCGCGCGCGGTGAATTTCCAACTCTGGCCTGGGCGCGTCCTGGCGGAACGCCAGCCTCATTCGGCAAGGTCGATTACAACGCGACCGGTTCGATCCCTCAGGGTGGTGATCGCACTTACACGCGCATCCGCAGTGTGCTCGACAAGCCGGTGTCCATCGCGCCCTGCACCGGCAAGATCGTCTCGCCCTGATCAGCGCGGAATGGCATAGGTGCCGGTAGCATGGGCGACGGGCTCGCTTGCGCCCTCCGACAACAGCGTCACTTCGCCGACCGCCAGATTGCGCCCGAGCTTCAACAAGCGGCATTGCGCAATCATGTCGCGCTGCGCCGGGCGTCGCAGGAAATTGATCGTGAAAGACGTGGTGACCGCCAGTTCGATCGGCCCGATCTGGCCGAGAATCGCCACATAAAGCGCGACATCGGCAAGCGTGAACATGGTGGGGCCGGATACTGTGCCGCCGGGGCGCAAATGCTTGTCCCCGATAATCAATCGCATCTGGCAGGACATGGGCCCGATGTCCTCGACGATGAGCGCGCCGTCGCCTTGCTGGTTGACTTGCGGGAACCGCGCCGCCAGAAACTGTTGCATGTCGTCAATGGACATAACCGGGCTTTGATGGCGGGTCATGGATCGAGCCTTTCGAGCATGTCGTGTTAGTGCAAGAGCTTGTGCTTCATGCGCCAGGGGCTGGCAAGATGGTCTTGCGTCACGACGCTCAAGGGTTGCAGGATTCCACCATGACCGAAACTTCTGAAAATCTCGCCAGCGGGCATCGCCGCACCGACCGTGGCGGCGTCGCGCATCTGGAATTATGTGGTGGCGAACGGCGCAATCCCCTGTCTCTGGCGCTGATGCAGGCACTCAGCGCCGAGCTGGCCGCCATCGCCGCAGCACCAGCCATCAGGGCGGTGGTGATTTCCGGTGAGGGCCCGGCCTTCAGCGCCGGGCATGATCTTTCCGAACTCAGCCGCCACCGCGCCGATTCCGATGCCGGGGCGCAATTTTTTGCCGAAACATTCAGCACCTGCTCGGCGCTCATGCAGGCGATCAGCGCCCTGCCCCAACCCGTCATCGCCGCCATCGAAGGCACGGCGACGGCAGCCGGGTGCCAATTGGTCGCCACCTGCGATCTCGCCATTGCCGGGGAAAATGCCAGCTTTGCCACGCCCGGCGTCAATATCGGCCTGTTTTGCACCACACCAATGGTGGCGCTCAGCACCGCGTTGCAGCCCAAACACGCGCTCGACATGCTGCTTTCCGGCGAGATGATCGATGCGCCCACGGCCGCGCGTATCGGTCTCGTCAACAGCATCGTTGCGGCGGGCACCGCCGTCGCTGCGGCGCTGGCCCTCGGCCAGAAGCTCGCACAAAAACCCAGCGGCGTGCTCCAGGCCGGCAAGCGCGCCTATTATGATTTGCGCCACCAACCGGTCGCGGAGGCCTATGACCAAGCCTCGAAGATCATGACGCAGAGCATGATGCAGGCCGATGCCGGTGAAGGCATCGCCGCCTTTCTGGAAAAGCGCGCGCCGCTCTGGCCGGAATGTGCCGAAACCTCGCCGCGTGTCGATCATGATGATTATCCCGACGCGATGATCCACGCCATTCTTGCCTCAGTCACGACCATCGCCCTTGTCGGGGCGTCGCCCAATCCGGCGCGGCCTTCGTTTCTGGTGCTGAAATATCTGATGAGCCGCGGTTTCAAGGTGGTGGCGGTCAACCCCGGACAGGCAGGCAAAACCATCGCAGGGGCGCCTGTCTATGCCAGCCTTGTCGATGTGCCGGGCCCGATCGACATGGTCGATATTTTCCGGAACAGCGACGCAGCGGCCATGATTGTCGATGAAGCACTGGCGCTGCCGACTTTGCCCAAATACATCTGGATGCAGCTTGGCGTGCGTCATGATGCAGCGGCAGCGCGCGCCGAGGCCCGCGGCGTCACGGTCATCATGAACCGCTGTCCCAAGATCGAGTTTGGCCGTCTGACTGGCGAAATCGGCTGGACTGGGGTCAATTCGCGCGTCATTTCGGCAAAACGCCCGCTTATGGCGCCGGGTGGCGTGCAAAGGCGCGAGCTTGCATGAGCGCGCTGGCGCCAGCATCAGGGCAGGGCCGGTCGTTAACGGTCTGTTACCTTGAATCTGTCAGCATTTGTGTATCGAAGCAAACTTATGATAAGTAATCGTCATGCGTACCAGACTGCTGCTCCTCGTGTCACTGGTTCCTGTCCTTATGACCCTGCCCGGCTGTGGTGTGGCACCGGGTGGAGAGGCGCTGGCTTATCATCCCATTCGCCACCACGGCCTTCATGGCGCAAAGTGGTCGCAGGCATTGGCCTATAGCGCGGCCTACCACATCTCCGGCATCGATGTTTCGAAGTTTCAGGGCAAGATCGACTGGTCACGCGTCAAATCCAGCGGCGTCAAATTCGCATGGATCAAATCGACCGAGGGCGGTGATCGGGTCGATGACAATTTCAAAGCCAACTGGCGCGGTGCCGCACGTGTCGGCATTCCGCGTGGCGCCTATCATTTCGTTTATTGGTGCCGCGACCCGCGCTCGCAGATCAAATGGTTCGAGAAGAACGTCCCCGCCGACCCGAAGGCCCTGCCGCCGGTGCTCGATGTCGAACTGACCCCCACCTCGCCAACCTGCAAGCGCATCTTGCATCGCGCCGAGACGGTGCGCGAAATCGGCATCATGCTGGCCGAGATGAAGCGCTTCTATCACAAGACGCCGATCATCTACACGACCGTCGATTTCTACCGCGGCATTCTGTCGGGCGGCGCGTTGCAGCAATACCCGATCTGGGTGCGCAGCACCAAATACAAGCCGCAGGTTGCCTATGGCAAACGCCCCTGGCGCTTTTGGCAATATCAGTCGGACGGGCATGTGCCGGGCGTCCCCGGCCATGTCGACCGCAATGCCTTTTACGGCGATCACAAGCAATGGCAGGCGTTTTTGGGCACGAAGGAAGCGCTTCCCGCCGACAACACCGATATAGCGCTCGACCATCCTGCCCACGCCCCCCGTCCCGACCAGCAGGCCGTGTCTGTGGCCATGGCGCACCCGAGACGGCCTGAGGCCATGCCGCAGGATCGTTATGTCTCCAAGCCGCATGTTCTGACCGCAAGCACCAGAGCACTTGATCTCGCCCCGGTGCTGCATCTGTCGCATGCGCGACTGCCACAGCACCGTCACAGGCTGGCGCCGATCCCGGCTTCGCTGTTCGAGGCCACCAGCCTCTCGGAACAGCCGATACAACTGGGCTCGGCGCAATAAAGCCACGTGACCATGCCACCGGGCAAAAGCCTGACGGCTGTAGCGCGTGCCCTCACGCCTGCGGCTGATACATCCGCCCACGATTGAGCACATCTGCCGGATCATAAGCAGCCTTGATCCGCGCCGTCAGCGCGGCGAGCCCGGCCGCTGGCGGCTCGAACACGTCGACCTGCACACGCAGATCAACAGGTGCGCGCAGCAGCATCGCATGGCCGCCCCCAGCCGCCACCGCCTTGCGAATGACATTCGCCCCCGCCTGCGGCACCGCCGGATCGAGTTCGATCCACAGCAAGCCGCCGCCCCAATCCATGAAACTGCCGATCACCGGCAGGCTTGATTGCAACGCTGCCAGCACGCTCGGCGCGGTGGCGGGCACCGGATTGAGTTTCCAGAGCAGGCTGTCGGCGCGCTGCAACAGGGGTTGCACAGCGGCAACATCGCGCCACAGGGCGACACTGGCCACCTCCGGCAGCAAGTCCCCCGCCGCCAGCATCTCGCGCAAGGCCCCGGCCCGGAACGTGACCGATGGCCCATGTCCCTCCAGCCGTAGCAGCGTCAGGCCCTCACCGCCAGACCCAGCCGCCCGTGCCGCGGCGTCCGGCGGCAAATAAGCTGCGGCAGAAACCTCGTGCGGACTGTTGAGCGCCTGGGCCATGCTGGCAACCGCTTGCGCGGCGTCCTGGCCTCGAAGCACCAGCGTCACACTGGTTTCAGGTGCCGGCACCACTTTCAGCGTGATGTCTGTGAGCACCGCCAAGGTGCCAAAAGCACCAGCCTGGATTTTGGCAAGGTCGTAGCCGGTGACATTTTTCACCACGCGGCCGCCCGCCTTGAACATCTCGCCGCGGCCATTGACGCCATGAAAGCCGAGAAAATGATCGCGCGGCGCGCCGGATTTCACCCGGCGTGGCCCGGCAATATTGGTCGCAATCAGGCCCCCGAGCGTCCCAGTGCCCCGCGCGCCCAGTAGCGCCGACCAATCTGGCGGCTCGAATGCCAGCATCTGCCGGTTCTTGGCAAGCAACGCTTCGATCTCGGAAAGCAGCGTTCCCGCCCCGGCGGTGAGCACCAATTCGGAGGGTTGATAATCGAGCCCGTCGGCAAACCCCGACATATCGAGATGATCAGCACAAGGCGCGTGCCGCCCCAGCCGCAGCTTGCTGCCTGACCCGACAATGGCCAGTGCGGTGCTGGTCGCACCTGCCTGCGAGATGATATCGGCGACATGGGCCCGCTCCAGCGGCTTGTGAATGGTCAACGGATGCCCCTCAAAATCGTGGCAGTTCGGGAAAGCGGGTCTGCCCGCCCTTCACATGGACGCGGCCAAGTTCGGCACAATTGCAGAGCTGCGGAAACACCTTGCCCGGATTGAGCAGACTTCGCGCATCAAATGCGCATTTCAGCCGCAATTGCTGATCGAGGTCTACAGCATTGAACATCGTGTCCATCAGATCGCGTTTTTCGACGCCCACGCCATGCTCGCCGGTCAGCACCCCGCCAACCTCGACACACAGGCGCAGAATATCGCTGCCGAAGGCCTCGGCCCGCTCAAGTTCGCCGGGCTCATTGGCATCATAGAGGATCAGTGGATGCAGATTGCCGTCGCCGGCGTGAAACACATTGGCGACCCGCAGGCGGTATTGCGCTTCCAATTGTTTCATGCGGGTGAGTACCTGCGTCAGGCGTTGGCGCGGAATCGTGCCGTCCATGCAATAATAGTCCGGCGACAACCGCCCCACCGCCGGAAACGCAGCCTTGCGCCCCGCCCAGAACAACAGGCGCTCCTCCTCCGAGGTGCTGGCACGGATCGAGCTTGCACCATGCTGGCGCGCCAGCACTTCGACAGCTTCGACCAAATGATTGACCTCGGCCTCGCAGCCATCGAGTTCAACAATCAGCAAGGCCTGCGCATCCAGCGGATAATTCGCATGAACGAAAGCTTCCGCCGCCTCGATCGCCAGCTTGTCCATCATTTCCATACCGCCGGGGATAATCCCGGCGGCAATGATCGCGGCCACGCAAGCCCCCGCGCCCTCGACATCAGGAAAGCCGATCAGCAAGGCCCGCGCGCCCGGAGGCTTGGGCAGAATCCGCACCGTCACCTCGGTCACGACGCCGAGCAGCCCCTCGGAGCCGACCATCACGCCCAGCAGGTCCAGCCCACCGGCATCATAATGCTTGCCGCCCAGCCGCAGGATTTCGCCCTCCATCGTCACCAATTCCACCCCGATGACATTATTGGTGGTGAGGCCATATTTCAGGCAATGCACACCGCCGGAA
>JAJZGX010000117.1 GCA_021804825.1 Pseudomonadota bacterium
TTCACCACATCCCCCACCACCGTCATTGCGAGCGCAGCGAAGCAACCCAGGGGTTTCGTGATATCTCCACCGCAGCAATCCCCGAAACCCCTGGGTTGCTTCGTCGCTCCGCTCCTCGCAATGACGGCGATGTTGGTGCACAACCACCCCCGTCATTGCGAGCGCAGCGAAGCAACCCAGGGGTTTCGTGATATCTCCACCGCAGCAATCTCCGAAACCCCTGGGTTGCTTCGTCGCAACGCTCCTCGCAATGACGGCGATGATGCTCCGCTCCTCGCGATGACGGCGCGGGTGCTGCGCTTCTCGCAATGACGGCGAGATTGTGCGCGAGCCCCCGAAAACGGCGGCTTGGTTGCTCGTTTATGCGTGATGCTAGCTGATCAGGTGCCGCCGCCACGACACGAGGCCCGCTGTTGACGCGTCCAGCGCTGCCAGTGGTGCCTTGGCGTCGGCCACCACGGGGGCGAGACGGTTGGCGAGTTCCTTGCCGAGTTCAACGCCCCATTGGTCGAACGGGTTGATGTCCCAGATCATCGCTTGCACGAACACCTTGTGCTCATAAAGCGCGATCAGGGCGCCCAGAGTCGCCGGATCGAGTTCGCGATAGAGCAGGGTGCTGGAAGGCCGGTTGCCGGAAAAAACCTTGTGGGGCGCCAGCGCCGCAATGCCCGCCTCATCTTGCCCATCGGCCCGCAGCAGCGCTTCAACTTCGCTGAGCGCGCGGCCCTTCATCAGCGCCTCGCCCTGCGCCAGACAATTGGCCAGCAGCAGATCATGGTGGTGCCTGTCGGCATCGAGCGGCTTGGCCGCCACCAGAAAATCCACCGGCACGATTTCGGTGCCCTGATGGATCAACTGGAAGAACGCGTGCTGGCCGTTGGTGCCAGGTTCGCCCCAGATCACCGGGCCGGTGGCGGCTTGCACCTTCTGCCCGTCGCGGGTGACACTCTTGCCGTTGCTCTCCATGTCGAGCTGCTGCAAATAGGCCGGAAACCGTCCGAGCCTCTGGTCATAGGGGATGATCGCCTGCGTCGCGCAGCACAGTATATTGTGGTTGTAGATGCCGACCAGCGCCATCAGCACCGGTATATTGCGCTCCAGCGGCGCTTCCTGAAAATGCCGGTCAATCTCGCCAGCACCGCGCAGCATGGCCTCAAAATGCGCGGCACCAATGGCGATGACGATGGCAAGACCGATGCTGGACCATAATGAATAGCGCCCGCCCACCCAATCCTGAAAACCGAAGACTTTCGAAGGCGGTATGCCAAAAGCCGCAACACGATCCAGCCGCGTTGAAACCGCCGAAAAGTGCCGCGACACCGCCGCTTCACCCAGTTTGGCGACCAGCCATGCGCGCGCGGTCGCCGCATTGGTCATGGTTTCCTGCGTGGTAAAAGTTTTGGAGGCGACGATAAACAGGGTTTCTGCCGGATCAAGCGCCTCGAGCGTGTCGGCAATATCAGCGCCATCGACATTCGACACAAAATGCACCGCAAGTTCCTTGGTGCAGAACGGTTTGAGCGCTCGCACCGCCATGGCGGGACCAAGGTCCGAACCACCGATGCCGATATTGACGACGTGGCGAAAGCGCTTGCCGGTCGCGCCCGTCAGGCTGCCATCGCGGATTGATTCGGCAAATGCCGCAACCCGTGCCCGCGTCTCCGCCACTTCGGGCAAGACGTCATGGCCATTGACCATGACGCGGGGTGACGAAAAATCGCGCAGCGCCATATGCAGCGCCGGGCGGTTTTCCGTGCTGTTGATGGCGCTGCCGGCAAAGAGTTCGGCACGGCGGGCTGGCACATGCGCCGCCTGCGCCAGCGCCGTCAGTTCGGCCAGCATGCCGCGGCTCAACCGCTGCTTGGAATAGTCGAACAGCAAACTGCCGAAACGCACATGAAAATCCTCGAACCGGCGTTCATCTTCGGCGAAGAGCTGCATGATCGTGGGCTGCGTCTGGCTTGTCACCGCGCTTTTGAGCCTTGCAAGCTGCTCGGGGACGCTCAAAGCGGACGAATCGGAAGGTTGGTTCATGGGCGGTCACTCGCGCTGGCCGTTGTCGATACACTGCTCTTCTAGCATGGACTTGACGGATGCGAAGCGCTGGTGTCGAACGCGCAGCATCATGTCACGATCGCCCACCATCCCTCCGCTCCTGACCCTTCAGGATATCCACCTCACACTTGGCGGCAAGCCCTTGCTGGCGGGGGCGGGCCTGTCGATGGGCCCGCGCGGCCGCCTCGGGCTGGTCGGGCGCAACGGTTCCGGCAAATCGACGCTGCTGAAAATCGCCGCCGGCCTTCTGGCGCCCGACAGCGGCTCAGTCTTCGTTCATCCGGGCGCGAGCGTGCGCTATCTGCCTCAGGAGCCGGATTTTTCGGGGTTTGATACGGCACTGGCCTATGTCGAGGCGGGCTTGGGGCCAACCGACGATCCGTGGCGGGCACAATCCCTGCTCAATGATCTCGGATTGAGTGGTCACGAGGATCCAGCACAGCTTTCTGGCGGCGAGGCGCGCCGCGTCGCTCTGGCGCGTGTTCTCGGCCCGCGGCCGGACGTGTTGCTGCTCGACGAGCCCACCAACCATCTTGATCTGCCGGCCATCGAATGGCTCGAAAATGAGCTGGTCGGCCTGCGCTCGGCGCTGGTGGTGATCAGCCATGACCGGCGGTTTCTGGAGCGGCTGTCATCGGTGACCCTGTGGCTCGATCAGGGTCGCACCCGCCAGCTCGATCAGGGCTTTGCCGCCTTTGAGGCCTGGCGCGACGCCGTGCTCGAAGAAGAGGAGCGCGACCGCCACAAGCTCGATCGCCGCATCGTCATGGAAGAGGATTGGTTGCGCTATGGCGTCACCGGTCGACGCAAACGCAATCAGGGGCGGCTGGAGCGGTTGCAGGGCCTGCGTGAAGTGCGACGCACGGCCTTGCGCGCGCTGGGCGGAGTCAAGCTTGAAGCCAATCAGGGCCGCGTCTCTGGCAAGCTGGTGATCGAAGCCGAAAAGATCAGCAAATCCTGGGGCGATACACTGGTCGTGCGCGACGTTTCACTGCGCATCGAGCGCGGCGACCGGGTGGGTCTGGTGGGTGCCAATGGCGCCGGCAAAACCACGCTCGTGAATTTGCTGACCGGCAAGCTGCCGCCCGACAGCGGCATCGTCAGACTCGGGGCAGGGCTGCAAATGGCGACCCTTGACCAAAAGCGCACGTCGCTTGATCCGCAAACCAGCCTGAAGGATTACCTGACCGGCGGCGGCAGTGATTTCATCGAGATCAACGGCGAAAAGCGGCATTTTGCCGGCTATATGCGCGATTTCCTGTTTTTGCCGGAGCAGGCGGGAACGCCGGTGTCCCGGCTCTCGGGCGGCGAGCGCAATCGCCTGACTCTGGCTCGCGCCCTGGCCTTGCCCTCAAACCTGTTGGTGCTGGACGAACCCACCAATGATCTTGATCTCGAAACGCTCGATCTCCTGCAGGAATGGCTGGCCTCCTACCCTGGCACCATTCTGTTGGTCAGCCACGACCGCGATTTCCTCGACCGGGTCGCCACATCCGTGATTTTTGCCGAAGGCAATGGCCGTTTCATCGAATATGCCGGCGGCTATACCGACATGCTGGCACAACGCGGCTCCGGCATTGAAGCCGCTGCGCCGCCGCCCGCCCGCCAAGCCACCGGCAAAGCCGTTCCGGCACCGCGCGTCACGCCACCGGCCGCCAAACGCAAATTGAGCTTCAACGAGCGCCATGCCCTGCAAAATCTGCCCGCCCGCATGGCTGAACTCGAAGCTGAAAAGGAACGCCTGAACAAGCTCTTGGCTGATCCTGATCTCTATCATCGCGACAAGAAACGTTTTGACGCCGCCAATGCCGCACTGGCGACGGCCGATGCCGCCCTCGCCGAAGCCGAAGAGCGCTGGCTGGAACTGGAGATCGCCCGCGAGCAGGGTGCCTGAGACACAGGCAACTCACTTCAACGTGAGTTGCTTAGACAGGGGCGGGGTTTAAGGTGGCCGTCAGTTTCGTTGCTGGATCACTCTCATGAAGCGATATTTACCCTTGCTGTTCATCACGGCGCCAGTTCTGGGGGCAACCCCGGCCTTGGCGCAGGTGCGCGGCGTCGTGGAAATGTTCACCAGCCAGGGCTGTTCATCGTGCCCACCGGCCGACCGGCTCCTGACCAGATTGAGCGCCTCAAAAGACCTGATCACCTTGTCGTTCCCGGTGGATTACTGGAATTACATCGGCTGGAGCGACACGTTCTCCCAGCCCGCCTTCACTGTGCGGCAGAAAGCCTATGCCAAGGCCCGCAAGGATGACAATGTCTTCACGCCGCAGGCGGTGATCGATGGCGTCGGACAAAGCGTGGGCTCGAATGCCGGGGCGGTGCAAAATCTATTGGCGAGCGACAAGGGCAGGGGCGGGGCGCTTTGCGTGCCGACGAGGCTTGCAAGGCGCGACGATGGTCTGCTGGTGACGCTGGCGGCTTCTACCTGCACCGCACCGGGCGCGGCCGATGTCTGGCTCCTGAAGCTACGCGAGCGCGCCACGGTGAAGATCGGCCGCGGCGAGAATGCCGGGCGAACCCTCACCTACAGCAACATCGTGCTCTCGATGCGCAACATTGGTCGCTGGAACGGCACCGCGCAAACCATCAACGTCGATGCTGCGGACGGCGACTACGTGGTGCTGGTCCAAAAGAACCACGGCGCCATTCTTGGCGCCGCGCAAAGCAATGAATGAACTCCAGCGCGCGCAAACCTCGGCAGGCCTAGAAGAAATCCTTCATCCTTGCGAAAAACCCTGATGATTCAGGGTGCGTCTTGTTCGAGCTTTCGGCATCGAACTCGGCCAGCAATTCGCGCTGGCGACGCGTCAGATTCTGCGGGGTTTCGACATTGGCCTGAATGTGCAGATCGCCGCGATCGCGCGAGCGCAGCACCGGCATGCCCTTGGTCTTGATCTTGAATTGCTTGCCTGATTGCGTGCCCTCGGGGATTTTCACCTTGACCTCGGTGCCATCGACAGTGTGCACCGTGAATTCACCCCCCAGCGCCGCCTGAACCATGGAGATCGGCACGCGGCAGAACAGGTCAGCGCCATCGCGCTGGAAAAAAGGATGCGGCTTCAGGGCCAGGAATATGTACAAATCGCCAGCCGGGCCGCCGCGCACGCCGGCCTCACCCTCGCCCGCCACGCGAATGCGGGTGCCATCCTCGACGCCCGCCGGTATGCTGACCGACAGCGAACGCTCGCGTTGCACACGCCCGGCCCCGGTGCAGGATGTGCAGGGGTTCTCGATGGTTTCGCCGCGCCCGCCGCAGGCCGGGCAAGTGCGCTCGATCGCAAAGAATCCCTGCTGCGCCCGCACCCGGCCATGGCCACCACAGGTGCCGCATTGGCGTGGCTTGGAGCCAGCCTTGGCGCCTGAGCCACCGCAGGCCTCGCACGAGACCGAAGTTGGCAGGCGCACCGTCGCGGTTTTGCCGTGAAAGGCTTCTTCCAGCGTGATTTCCAGATTGTAGCGCAGATCCGAACCACGCTCGCGGCCACCCGAGCGCTGGCCACGCCGCCCGCCCATCATTTCGCCGAACAGGTCCTCGAAAATATCCGACATGGATGAGGCGAAGCCATCGCCCATGCCGCCTGCTCCGCCCATGCCGCCATTTTCAAATGCCGCATGGCCAAAGCGATCATAGGCCGCCCGTTTCTGTTGATCGGACAGGGTCTGATAGGCCTCGTTCAATTCCTTGAAACGCGCTTCAGCCGCCGTGTCGCCGGGGTTGCGATCAGGATGGCATTGCATCGCCGCCTTGCGGAATGCAGCTTTCATTTCAGCTTCGGAAGCGGTCTTGCTGACGCCAAGCGTCTCGTAAAAATCGGGTTTGGCCATTAGTGCATCTTGTTCAGCAGCGCGAGGGAAATAATGTAACACGGTTGGCCGTAGGGCCGATGATCGTTCACGGGTTGCACCCAGAAGGGATCCTGTGTTTCATCGGCCACGATCATGCTGGCGGTGTCACCATTATCGACGGTCAATGTCAACAGGTCGAGCCTGTGGGCCTTGCCGAGATAATCCGGCACATGCGCAAACTTCGGAAAATAGGCGGCAAGCTGGCTGGTCTTGAGCGGCGTCAGGCTCACCTTCGTGAAGCTCTTGCCAAATGCCTTGCCGGTGCCGCCAAAGCCTTCGGCATTGACGCTGAAGCGGCGCGAATTTCCCGGAAAAATGCTGAAATAGCCATCGCGATAGGCAAAAATCTGGCCATGTTGGGCTGTGCAATAAATCGTCGCCCAATGTGCCACGGCCGTCGGCAACTTTGCTGTCGCGGAGGCGCAAGCCACCACCGGGAAGGCTGTTGGCCGATAGGGCAAAGGGTTCAACGCCGCCGCATCGGCGTAGCCGCAAGCCAGCGCCGCGACCAACGCGCCAGCCCCTGCCACAGACGATGACTTGTTGATAAGTCCGAGCAAGTTCAGCATGTTGGCCTAACGTCGAAGGGAGAAGCGCGCGGCGACCGGCAAGGCCACCGCGCGGCTCGGCTGAGCTTACTTCTTGTCGTCGTGGACTTCGTTGAAGTCGGCGTCGATCACGTCATCCTTGGCGGCGGTTTCCGCGCCGGGTGCAGCACCCGCACCAGCTTCCGCCTGCTGCGACTTGTACATGGCCTCGCCAAGCTTCATTGAAGCCTGCACCAGATCATTGGTCTTGGCCTTGATGACCTCGATGTCCTCGCCGGCCAGCGCAGCTCTCACGTCGGCAATCGCTGCTTCAACGGCGCTCTTGTCGGCAGCCGAGACCTTGTCGCCATATTCGACCAGCGATTTCTCTGCGCCATGGGCCTGGGCCTCGCCCTGATTGCGGGCGTCGACCAGTTCACGGCGCTTTTTATCATCGGCGGCGTGCAGTTCAGCGTCCTTGACCATCTTGTTGATGTCGGCATCCGACAAGCCACCAGACGCCTGAATGCGGATCTGCTGCTCCTTGTTGGTCGCCTTGTCCTTGGCCGTGACATTGACAATGCCGTTGGCGTCGATGTCGAAGGTGACTTCCACCTGCGGCACGCCGCGCGGCGCTGAAGGAATGCCCACGAGATCGAACTGGCCGAGCATCTTGTTGTCCGCCGCCATTTCGCGCTCGCCCTGGAACACCCGGATCGTCACTGCGGTCTGGTTGTCTTCAGCGGTCGAGAACACCTGGCTCTTCTTAGTGGGGATCGTCGTGTTGCGATCGATCAAGCGCGTGAACACACCGCCCAGAGTCTCGATGCCCAGCGACAGCGGGGTCACGTCGAGCAACAGCACGTCCTTGACATCGCCTTGCAGCACACCGGCCTGCACAGCCGCACCAATGGCCACGACTTCGTCGGGGTTGACGCCCTTGTGCGGCTCCTTGCCGAAGAACTGCTTCACCACTTCCTGCACTTTGGGCATGCGGGTCATGCCGCCAACCAGCACGACTTCGTTGATTTCGCCAGCCGACAGACCCGCGTCCTTCAGCGCCTTGCGGCAAGGCTCGATGGTCTTCTGGATCAGATCATCGACCAGCGCCTCGAATTTGGCGCGCGTCAGTTTCAGGGTCAGATGCTTCGGCCCGCTGGCATCGGCGGTGATGTAGGGCAGGTTGATTTCGGTCTGCGTCGTTGCCGAGAGCTCGATCTTGGCCTTTTCAGCCGCTTCCTTCAGGCGCTGCAGGGCGAGCTTGTCCTTGGTCAGGTCAATGCCCTGTTCCTTCTTGAATTCGGCAGCCAGATATTCCACGAGCCGCATGTCGAAATCTTCACCGCCGAGGAACGTGTCGCCGTTGGTTGATTTCACCTCGAACACGCCATCGCCGATTTCCAGCACCGAGACGTCGAATGTGCCGCCGCCAAGGTCATAAACTGCGATGGTGCCGGAACCCTTCTTGTCGAGGCCATAGGCAAGCGCCGCCGCCGTCGGCTCGTTGATGATGCGCAGCACGTCAAGGCCGGCAATCTTGCCTGCGTCCTTGGTGGCCTGGCGTTGGGCGTCGTTGAAATAGGCCGGTACGGTGATCACTGCCTGATCGACCTTCTGCCCGAGATAGGCTTCCGCTGTTTCTTTCATTTTTTGCAGCGTGAAGGCCGAAATCTGCGAGGGTGAATAGGTTTTGCCGTCGGCCGAAACCCAAGCATCGCCATTGCCT
>JAJZGX010000118.1 GCA_021804825.1 Pseudomonadota bacterium
ATCTGATGGTGGCTGTTTTCGGTGATGCCGGTCGCCATGCGCGCTCGACCATTGGCGTCGCTCAGTTGCCGCTCGATAGCGCCGTGGAAATCGAGGCCATTTTTGAGGTCAAGCCATGAGCTGGCCTTGGCTCACCGCGCGCCCCATCGCCCATCGCGGCCTGCATGACGCAGCGGCAGGATGTGTGGAAAACACCGGCGATGCCGCCAAAGCGGCGATGGCGCGCAATTTTGCCATTGAATGCGATGTGCAACTGACTCGCGATGGCGAGGCGGTGGTTTTCCATGATTTCACGCTGGATCGCCTCATGGAAGCGACCGGGCGGCTCGATCAGCATAGCGCCGCCGAACTTGCCGGCATCAGCTTTCGCCAAGGCAAGGATCACATCATGACCTTGGGCGATTTTCTGAAACTGATCACTGGCCGTGTGCCATTGATCTGCGAGATCAAGAGCCGGTTTGACGGCGACATGCGCCTTGCTGACCGCACGCTGGCGCTGGCGCAGGCCTATGCCGGGCCGATGGCGCTCAAAAGCTTCGATCCGCAAATCATTGCGCATCTTCGCGCCACCGACACCAAACTGCCCCTTGGCGTCATTGCCATGGCCACCTATGATGCGCCGGATTGGAGGGATGTGCCGCCACCGCTGCGCCAGAGCATGACGGCATTCTTGCATTACCCCCAGACCCGGCCGGATTTTCTGTCGTGGCATGTGGGCGATCTGCCGCATGCCATTCCGGCCTTGCTGCGGCTTGGCCTGCATTTGCCGGTCATGACTTGGACAGTGCGCAGCGCCGCGCAGCGGCAAACTGCCCTGGCCTCTTGTGACCAGATCGTCTTTGAACATATCGACCCCTGAGGGCAGTGCCCCTTGCCGCACCATGCTTCGTGCCCGGTGTGGCCGTCTCCACCCGGAAATCTGCAATGTCCGAGACCGTGTCGCTGAATATCGTCCCCGGCATCGCGACCGTTGATCGCGATGCCTGGGATGGCTGCGCTGCCGCAGCCGCCATGCAGGAGCCGCAGCGCGAAGAGCGCTTCAACCCGTTCACCTCGCATGATTTTCTGCATGCGCTGGAAGTGTCGGGTTCCGTTGGCCCGCGTACCGGCTGGACACCGGCGCATGTGCTGGCCAAAGCCGCCGATGGAAGGTTGATCGGCGTGGCGCCCGCCTATCTCAAGACGCATTCGATGGGCGAATATGTGTTTGATCACGCCTGGGCCGATGCGCTGGAGCGGGCTGGCGGGCGCTATTATCCCAAGGTGCTGAGCGGCGTGCCCTTTACGCCCGTCACAGGCCCGCGGCTGCTGGCGGGCAACCCGCAAGGGCGCGGCGTGCTGGTGCAAGGGCTGGAGGCGCTGCGGCGCGCCAGCAAAGCCTCCTCGGTGCATGTCAATTTCATTGGTGACGCCGACCGCACGACGCTGGTCGAGGCGGGATTTCTGGCGCGTCAGGGCCAGCAATTCCATTTCCAGAACCCCGGCTATGGTGATTTTGCGACTTATCTTGGCGCCTTGGCGGCGCGAAAGCGCAAAATGGTGCGCCACGAACGCGAATCAGCCTTGGCTTCGGGCATTGATGTGCAGTGCCTTACCGGTTCCGATCTCAAGCCGGAACATTGGGACGCATTTTTTGAATTTTACACGGATACCGGCGCGCGCAAATGGGGCCAGCCCTACCTCACCCGCAGCTTTTTTGAGGCTGTAGGCGCGAGCATGGCACAACATATCTTGCTGGTGATGGCGCGGCGCAATGGCCGCTGGATCGCCGGAGCCCTGAATTTCATCGGAGCCGACGCGCTTTATGGCCGCAATTGGGGTGCCATCGAGCATCATCCCTTCCTGCATTTCGAGCTTTGCTATTATCAGGCGATCGAATTTGCGCTGGCGCGCGGTTTGAAACGGGTGGAAGCCGGTGCGCAAGGCGAGCACAAGCTGGCACGCGGCTATGGCCCGGTCGCCACCCATTCAGCGCATCATTTTGATGATCCGCGCATGATGGCGGCGCTGCGTGACTATCTGGCTCGCGAAACCCATCTTGTCGAAGCCGATATCGAACTCTATGAGGCGCATATGCCGTTTCGGCACGACCAGCCCGCGTGAAGGGCTGAGGCTTTCATCAACCGGGGGTATGTTTGCCATGGCCTATGATCCCAGCAATATTTTTGCCAAAATCCTGCGTGGCGAAATTCCTGCCATCAAGGTCTACGAAAGCGCGCAGACGCTGACCTTCATGGACATCATGCCCCGCGCCGATGGTCATGTGCTGGTAATTCCCAAGGCGGCATCGCGCAATCTCCTCGATGCTGATCCGGCTATTCTTGGCGCCATGATGGCCGACGTGCAAAAAGTGGCGCGCGCCGTGAAAGCAGCCTTTGCGGCCGAGGGCGTAATGCTGGTGCAATATAATGAAACGGCGGCCGGGCAGACGGTATTTCACCTGCACATGCACATAATTCCGCGGTTTGCCGATGTGGCCTTGCGCCCGCATGGCGGGGCCATGGCCAAGCCCGAAGCGCTTGGCGAACATGCGGCGAAAATCCGCAAGGCGCTGGCAGAATTGCCGGAAGTCTAATCCGCCGCCTGTTCGGGCAGAAGGGCGAGAAGCGCGCGCGCGGCTGCGCTGGGGCGGCGCTGGTTATGTTGCAGCACCGCATAATCGCGAACCGGCAAAGCCAGCGGCACGCTGATCAGCAAGCCGGCCTCAAGGCTGGAAGCGACCACCGAAGCCGACAATACCGCAGCCCCGGCCCCGGCTTCGGCAGCGGCACGCACGGCCTCGTTATTGGGTAATTCCAGGGCAATGATGATGTCGGCTAGTTTCATGCCGCAGGCCTGCAATGCCTCGATAAAGCCTGACCTTGTGCCCGACCCGGCCTCGCGCATGACAAAGGCGATCCCCTTCAAATCCTGCAAGCCCTCCGGTGGTTTCTGGGCAAGGGCGTGGCCGGGGGCCACCACCAGCATGAGTTGATCGCGCGCCACATTGCGGCTGATGAGATCCGGCGCGTTGATGCGCCCTTCGATAAAGCCAAGTTCGGCAACCCCAGACTGCACCGCTGCCGCCACTTCGGCTGTGTTGGCGACGCGTAGATCAAGATCAATTTTGGGAGCACGCGCATAATAGCGCACCAGATGGCGCGGCAGCCAATAGCTGGCGATGGTCTGGCTGGCATAGATCGTCAGCCGACCACGGCGAAGCCCGGCCAGATCATCCAGCAAGGCTTCGGCTTGCGCGACTTTGGCCAGCACTTCGCGCGCATCAACCAGAAATTCCGCGCCCGCCGTCGTGAGTTCGAGGTGGCGCCCGATGCGATCAAACAGGCGGACGTTATGGCGCGCTTCTAGGGCCGCCAAAGCTGTGCTGGCCGCCGATTGCGACATGTGCATCGCTTCGGCGGCCTGCGTCACATGCAGGCGCTCGGCGACGGCAACGAAAATCCGCAATTGTTCCAATGTCATGACGCCATCATCCTTGGCGAGTTGCGTAACTCGCTTCTCGTGTTGTGCCATGGCCTTCTGCCGCGATAAAGCCTCCGCATTCAGGAAGCCTTTGAAAACCGCGCAAAGATGGCGCATGTTGGGTGCCGTATCAGGATCGCAGGACAGATTGTGACCGCAACGCGCGTGACCATAAGGTTTGATTTCGCCGACGGACAAAGGCTCGGGCCGGGCAAGATTGCCCTGCTCGAAGCCTTGGCCGCTACCGGCTCGATCGCCGCCGCCGGACGCCAGCATGGCATGGCCTATCGGCGCGCATGGTTGCTGGTTGATGAGATGAACCGCATGTTCAAGCAACCGGTCGTGATTGCGCGGGGCGGTGGCAAGGCGGGCGGCGGGGCGGCGCTGACCGATTTCGGGGCGCGGCTGGTTGCCCATTACCGTGATGCCGAAGGCAAGGCCGCTGGCGTTGCGCAAACCGCCGTCGGCCTTTTTGAGGCCGAATTGGCGACACAGGCTCAGCCCGGCATGACGTGAACCAGCGCTTCGGGGATAGCCACATCCAGCGTGTCCCCAATAGGGAAAGGCCCGGCCACTGACTGGCGTGGCACCAGCGCTTCCAGACGTAATGGCGCGTCAAAAATCAGCCGCAGCATCGGGCCTTCCTGCGCACTGGCAGCGAACCGGGCGCGGATGCGATTGCTGCTTGCTGACGCAGCTACGCCAATGAGCAGCGATTCCGGCCTGATCGCGGCTATGGCGGCAACGCCCGGCTGCGCCCAGAGTTGCGGCGCGGCAAGCAGCGTCATGGCGCCATTGCCGAAAACCAGACCCTTGGTGTCGGACGCCAAAATCCGGCCCTTGATCAGGTTGCGCCAGCCAAACAGCCGCGCCACGGCGGCTGTGGCCGGGCGCAGATAAAAATCATCCTGCACGCCCTGCTGCGCGATGGTGCCGTCCATGAGCACCGCCAGCCGATCGGCTTTCAGCGCCAGATGCGGATCGTGGGTTGCGGCAAGCACCGGCATGCCGAGCGCTGCGATCATGTCGCGCACCTCGCCAAACACATCTTCGCGCGTTGCGGCATCGAGCGCCGAGGTCGGTTCATCGAGCAGCAGCAATTGTGGTTTGCGTGCCAGAGCCCGCGCCAGAGCCACCCGCTGCTGCTCACCGCCCGACAACGTGTGCGGCATGCGCTGCGCGAAATCGGCCATGCCGAAGCGGGCCAGCAGGGCGACGGCTTCGCTGCGGCCAGCCCCCTTGCCGAGGCCGTAAGCGACATTGCGCCAGCAATCGAGATGGGGAAACAGCGCAAAACCTTGCGGCAGATAGCCGATGGGGCGCTGCCCCGGCGCGCGGTCGCCAAACGGTGTCGTGCGCCCCGGCACCAGCCCGGCAAGCGCCTTCAACAGCGTGGTCTTGCCTGCCCCGGAACGGCCCAGCAACACCGTGAAGCCTTCTATCGAAAACTCGACGTCGAGTTTCAGGGGCCGGGTCAGGCTGGCTCTGATCTGCATTGTTTAGCCCAGCACCCGGCGCGAGCGCAGCCCAAGCACCAGCGGCAGCGGCAATGCCAGGGCGAAGAAACACCAGAGCAAAGGATAGACCGCTTGCAAGCCGTCATCCTGCAAATTCACCCAGAGCTTGACCGGAATGCCTTGCGGGAAATAGGCAATGATCAGCACGATGCCAAATTCGCCCATCGCCCGCACCCATGCCAAAGCGGCGCCCGCCGCAACGCCAGCGCGTGCCAGCGGCAGGCTGATCCGCCAAAAGGTCTGCCAGCGGGTTTTGCCCAAAGTCAGGCTGATCTGCTCGTAATCGCGTGGCACGGCCTCAAAGGCTGCACGGGCCGCCACCAGATAATAGGGCAAGGCACCATAGACCTGCGCCACGACGAAAGCGGGCGCACTGTTGGTGAGGCTGATGCCGATGTTGGCCATGAGGTGGCCGACAGGACTTTGCGGCCCATAGAGCGCGGCAAGCATGATGCCGAGCGCTAGCGGCGGTGTCAGCAAAGGCAGCAAAACCAGAGCTTCGATCAGCAGTTGCGCACGGAAACGGGCGCGCGCCAGCCACCACGCGAGCGGCGTGCCCAGAACCAGAACGACGGCGAGCGAGACCAGGCTCAAGCCAAGCGACGTGAAAATCGCCGCGCCGTCACCGTCACTCAGGCCAAAATGCCGCCAATCGGTGCCGAGCGCCAGCGCCGCAAACGGCACCACCAATAACAACAGCACCAGCAGCGCCATCAGGCCCGGCACCACGAGCCGGTGTTCGCGCGCGGCTGGTGCTGGAATGATCAAGGCTTGGCGGGCATCAAGGTTGCGCCCTTGGGCGGGCCGTAGCCTTGGGTGCCAAGAATTTTCTGCCCTTTAGCACTGGTGAGAAAGTTGACAAAATCCTGCGCGGCTTTGGGATTGGCGGCGTTCTTGAGCGCCGCAGCGTAAAATACCAAGGGCGAAGCTTTGATCATTTTGGCCGGCCCCTTGGCACCCTGCAACATGAAAGACACCTTGCTATACCATGCCGGGCCCTTGGTGGGGTCAGAAAGATTGACCTCATCGGGCAGTTTCACGAAAGTCATATGATGCGAGGCGGCAAAGCTGGCATAGGCAGCGGCGGCGTCGATCTGGCCAGCGTCAAGACGCGCCAGCAGCGACGGCTCGGCGAATATCTGCACGGGATTGATGGTCTTGCCGAGAATTTTGGCGGCAAGGCCCGGCTGATGATCGTAAAGGGCAGCGAGTTTCAGCGTCAGGATGATATTCTGCCCCAAAGGATCCGTGCGTGGATCGGTGCGGCCAAAGCGCAGGTCTTTGGTTTGCAGCACTTTGAAAATATCGGCCTTACCCGCCGCCGCGCTGGCAAAACCAGCGGCAAACTTGCTCTTGGGACTGTAGGCTATCACCATGGAGGTGCTGGCGATGGGAGCGGCAGGGCCAGCCAGACCAGCCCGCTGCAACAGAAGCATCGGCCCCGGCGTGATCGAGATGAACACATCTTCGGCCAGCGTGCCGCCCTTGATGAGGCGCGCCAGCGCCAGCGCCCCCTGCCCGGTGCCTTGAATGGTGACACCTTCAGCACTTTTGAAGGCTGGTGCGAGACCATGATCCATCACCGCGCCCATCGAGCCTGCAAAGGCAACGTGCAAAACACCATCCGCACGCGCAGCCCCATGGCCCAAGGTCGCTACCGTGGCGATCATGGTCAGCCATCCGGTGCGCCGCGCCAAACGGCCGACAAGCTGGTTTGGTGCGGTGTTTCGTGGTGTTGATTGCTGTGCCATGCTGCTCGCCCCTCTGAAATGTTCACGCCATGTCGTGATATTTCATCGGATATAGCGATGTCAATCAACCGATCCTGAAACTGCGCGGTTTCTCGCTGGAAGCATAATCGGCAAGGACGGTTTCACCAGCAATGGTCTTGGCGCCAACACCGATCAGCGCCGAGACGGTGCCGGGCAGATAAACGTCGACCCGCGAGCCAAAGCGGATGAGCCCGAAGCGCTCGCCCGCATTCAGGGTTGCGCCTTCATGGGTGAAGCTGACGATGCGCCGCGCCACCAACCCGGCAATTTGCACGACACCGACATGACCTTGCGCTGTTTCCAGCACCATGCCGCTGCGCTCATTGTCATCGCTGGCCTTGTCGAGATCGGCGCTCAAGAACACGCCCGGCGTGTAAGCGATGCGGCTGACGCGGCCGGCCATGGGGGCGCGGTTGACGTGGCAATTGAACACACTCATGAAAATCGAGATGCGCTGCATCGGCTGGTCGCCGAGTTCGAGCTCTTTGGGCGGCACGTGAAAGCCGACCGCCGAAACTGTGCCATCGGCAGGCGCAATCACCAAGCCGTCGCGCACCGGCGTCACCCGCGCCGGATCCCGAAAAAACGTGATCACCCAAAAGGTGATGATCGCACCGATCCAGCCGAGCGGTGTCCAGAAATAATGCAGCAAAAACGTCAATACCACCGCGATGCCAATGAAAATATAGCCCTCGGGGTGAATCGGCACCATCTGTGCGCGCACTGATTTGATGATCGACATGAAACGAGCCCTTTGAAAATCGCCGCCTTGCGCATGGGCCATAGCAGGAGGGGTGTGTCAACCGTCAGGCATCGGGAGCGCGCGATCGTCGTTGCGAGCCCCCCACCGCCGTCATTGCGAACGCCAGCGCAGCAACCCAGAGGCTTCGCGAGCCCACCACCGCTCGCCGCGCCCGCTGGGTTGCATCATCGCTGCGCTCCTCACCATGACGGACGTTGATGATGCCGCCTTCACCCCAACCGCACCAGTTGCTTGGCAATGAAGGCGGTGGGGCGGCATCGAGGCCCTCGGGCAAGGCTTTCTTGAAGCTTTCGGCGAAATCCGCGACCCGATGATCAATGCAGGCGTCAAAGCGGAGTTGGTGGACGGCAAAGGCGCATTTGTCGGAGCCGCCAGCTATGTCGGGCAGCCTGGGCGCCGTCCCTTATCGATTGTTGCTCGCGATGAGGGAGACGGCAATCGCCTTCCAAGATCGCATTTGCCGTTCGTTGAGGCAGGAAAAAAATTCATCGTCGGCGCGTTCGACAGCGATGATGGCTTGATGAATGAGTTCCCGCCCGACGGCCGTGAAACGAACCTGCACGGCGCGAGTATCTGTGGCCGAAGGCGACCTGCATACCAATTTACTGTCTTCGAGTTTTCGAATGGCT
>JAJZGX010000119.1 GCA_021804825.1 Pseudomonadota bacterium
CGAGAAATTCAGCGAATCGCGCTCGCGCGATTTCCGGCGCGCCGCGGGCTCGAGTTGCAACAATTTCGAGGGATCGAGCGTGATCGTGTCAGCATCGACACTGCCTGACGCCGCCAGAGCCGCAGCGATGATCGAGGCCTGTGCCTGCAAGCTCTGCTCGCGTGCCACGATCAGCCCGGCACGCAGTTGATTGAGCAGCAAAAACCCCAGCAGCAGGGCAAACAGCCCACCAAGATTGAGCACGATGATACGCCGCGTCAGCGAGGATGACAGCCGGGCCGTCAGGCGTCGCAGCAGCACCCGCGCGCGCAAGCCCAGACGCATCCTGGCCACCGTCGCCCAAGGCGACGGCCGCGCGTGCTCCTCTCGCTGGGAGTCAGCCTCCGGGGGCATGGGCACCCTCATTTCCGGCGTCGGCCCGGCTTCATGCTTCCTTGAAACGATAGCCGACGCCATAGAGCGTCTCGATCATGTCAAACTCGGGATCGCTCGCGACAAATTTCTTGCGCAGCCGCTTGATGTGGCTGTCGATGGTGCGATCATCGACATAAACCTGGTCGTCATAGGCCGCATCCATCAGCGCATTGCGGCTTTTCACCACGCCGGGCCGCGTCGCCAGCGCCTGCAGGATCAGAAACTCGGTGACGGTCAGCACCACGGCCTCGCCTTTCCACGTGCTGGCGTGCCGATCAGGATCCATGCGCAACTGGCCGCGTTCCAGAATTTTCGCTTCGGATTCCTTGGTGGCGGCGGCATCTTTCGGATTGGCCCGGCGCAGGATTGCCTTGACCCGCTCAACCAGCAGGCGTTGCGAAAACGGCTTGCGGATAAAATCATCCGCACCCATTTTCAAACCGAAAAGCTCGTCGATTTCCTCATCCTTCGAGGTCAGGAAAATCACCGGCAGATCGGATTTCTGCCGCAGTCGACGCAGCAGTTCCATGCCATCCATGCGCGGCATTTTAATATCGAAGATCGCCAGATCGGGCGGATTGCCGCGCAAGCCATCGAGCGCTGTCGCGCCATCGGTGTAGGTCTGCACACGGTAGCCCTCGCCCTCGAGCGCAATAGAGACCGATGTCAGAATGTTGCGGTCGTCATCGACCAGAGCAATGGTAGGCATGGGTGCAAAACCTCACTGACTGCATGTATAACCTGAAGCCGCACTCGCGCAAGATATAATGGCGCAATCGTGTCAAAGGCGGTGCTGTGGGGCATTTTGTCCCCATTTTAACGGCAATTTGCGCTGGTTCACTCCAGATTGCCCGCCGCCGCTTCCACAGCCTCGACCACAGCGTTGGAGCGCAGCAGGCTCAAGGCCTGCAGCATTTCGGTCTGATACCAGCGGTCGCCTTCGAGGCTTGGGCCGATCACATCGCGCAGGGCCGCCAGCGCCGCTGCGCTGCCGCGCCCCAAGGGAAAGCCTTTGCAGAGAGGTTCAACTAAGCTCAACGCCTGTGCCGCCATCAGCATTTCACAGGCAATCACCTGCTCGGCATTTTCGACGATGGTGCGGGCCTTTCTGGCCGCATAGGTGGAATTGGAAACGTGATCCTCGGCATTGGATTTGCCGGGGATCGAGTCAACCGAAGCGGGCATGGAAAGGCCGCGATTCTCCATGACCAGCGCCGACATCGAGCATTGCACCGTCGCCCAGCCGGTGTTCAGCCCGCGCTTGCCCGCCAGCAGATTGCGCGGCAGGCCATAGCTCAACGTCGGATCGATCAGCCGCGCCAACCTTCTCTCGCTGATCGAGGACAGATCCGTCACCGACATCGCCAGCACATCCATCGCCTGCGCGACATAGGCACCGTGGAAATGCCCCGCCGAGATACAGGCATAGCCGCCCTGATCGGGAACAAGCAGCGGGTTATCGGTCGCAGAATTGATCTCGCGGGCAATGATGCCCTCGACATAGGCAAAGGCCTCGCGGAACGGGCCATGCACCTGCGGCGTGCAGCGCAGCGAATAGACATCCTGCACGCGCGGTGCGGCCGCCTGCCCGGGCGCGCGGCTTTCCTCGGGAAAGATCACATCGCGCGCCGCCGCGTCGCAGCGTTTTGAACCTTCGATGATGCGCAGGATATTGCGTGCCACCAGCGCTTGACCGGGATGCGGGCGGGCCTTGTGAACCAGCGGATCGAACGCCCCCTTCTCGCCGCGCATCGCCTCCAGCGACAGGCACATGGCAATATCGGCATGTTTGCGCAGACGCCGCACGTCTTCCACCGCCAGCACCCCAACCGCCAGCGACACGGTCGAGCCGTTGATCAGCGCCGACGCATCTTTGGCTTCCAGCGTGAAATCGGGCGGAAGGCCGGCTTTCGCCAAGGCGGCGCGGGCCGACATCCGCTGGCCGCGAAACACCATTTCGGCCTCGTCGAAGCCGCAGATCGCCCCGGCCATGTGGGCCAGCGGCGCAAGATCGCCGGAGGCACCCACCGATCCCTTCTGCGGAATGACCGGATGCAGCCCGGCATTGAGGCAGGCCAGCAAGCGCTCGACCATGGCAAGGCTCGCCCCGGAATAATTCGAGGCAAAGGCATTGGCCCGCAGCAGCATGGTGGCCCTTGTGACATCTTCAGCAAAGGGTTCGCCAATGCCCGTGGCATGTGCATAGACCGAGCGGCGCTGGTATTCCGCCATGTCTGCCATCAGCACCCGCTGATCCTTGAACAGCCCGACGCCGGTGTTGAAGGCATACATCAGCGGCGCGTCATCGCGCATGAAATGCGCATCGATATAGGCTCTAGTCTTTGCAATGGCATCACGCGCGCCGGGGGCGAGCTGCGCCTTTTCAAAACGTCCATTTGCGGAGCGCCGCGCAACCCGCGCGACTTCGCGCCCCTTCAGTTTGACGCCATCAATCCTGACGCTCATGCTCTGGCTCCTTTCGGGCTTGTTGCGCCGCAACGTATCATGATCCCGCCAACCAATGCGCCAAAGTGCCACGCTCGGCGCGCGTGATCCCTGAAACATTATTGGGTGGCATGGCATGGGTCATCACCGCCATGCGCAGGATGGCCGGTGCCGCAATGGCAATATGCCGGGGAGAATCCAGCAACACATGATAGGGAGCGATGTCGATGCCCGGCCAGAACGGCTTTGCCGCATGACACATCGCACACCGACCCTCGATGATGTTGACGACCTGCACCGGGGGCGTCTTCAGCCCGGCATAATGCACCGCAGGCAGCAGCGGCAATGGCCCCAGACCAAGTGTCTTGCGCCATCCCGGACTGGCACTGGCGGCAACAAAAAACGCCGTCCAGATGGCGAGCGCCGCCACCAGCCATGCCCACCACGGCGATGACGCATGATCCTTGTGGCGCTGATTGTAAAAATGCCGGACCATCGCCCCCGTGAGCGTGACCAGCGCCGTAAGCGCCGGGATCACCGCCGGGTTGGCATAGGTCACGGGGTAATGATTGGCCAGCATCATGAAGATCACTGGCAGGGTGATATAGTTATTGTGGAGCGAACGTGATTTGGCCTGTGCCCCCCAGGCCGGGTCAGGAGCCTGCCCGGCACTGAGCGCCGCGATGGTCTTGCGCTGGTTCGGCATGATCACGAAAAACACATTGAAGGTCATGATCGTCGCCATCAGGGCGCCGGTGTGAATGAGCGCACCACGCCCGGAAAACACGCGCGTGAAGCCATAGCTCGCCAGCACGACAAAGCCGAACCCTGCCAGCGCCAGAAGCCCGTCATGGCCACGCAAGGCCGAGCGGCACAGCCCATCATAAACCAGCCAGCCCACCACCAGCCCGCCGATGCCGATGGCGGCAGCCTGCAGCGGGCTTAGCACCATCACCGCCGGATCAATCAGAAACAATTGCGATTGCGCGTAATAAACCGTCGTGAGCAGGAAAAATCCCGAAATCCAGGTCCAGTAGGATTGCCACTTGTGCCATGTCAGATGAGCGGGGAGCCTGTCCGGCGCAACCGCATATTTGCGCATTTCATAGAAGCCGCCGCCGTGCACTTGCCAGGCGCGTCCACCGGTGCCGGGCGGAATATCGGCCTCCGGTTGCAGGCTCGCATCGAGGTGAATGAAAAAAAATGAGGCGCCGATCCACGCCATCGCCGTAACGACGTGCAGCCAGCGGATCAGCATGGTGATCCAATCGAGGATATAGGCGTCCATGCTGCGTTTTTTCATGGATTCCGTTGATTTGGCAAGGCCGAAAACGCACCGGTCCTGAAAGGCAGCGAGGTCTCGCAAAGGCATGACCAAAGTGATACCGGTGCAACATTGTCGCCCCGAGGCCCGCCCCATGCCCCGCCTGTCTACCCATGTGCTTGATCTTGTTTCCGGCCAGCCGGCACGCGGCGTGCGTATCGACCTCGACCGCGTGACCGCAGACGGCGCGCGGCATCTGGTCGTCACAACCATCACCAATGCCGACGGGCGCACCGACGCCCCGCTGATGGCAGATTCGGCATTCATGACCGGCACCTATGAACTGAGCTTTCATATCGGCGCTTATTTCGCCGCGCGCCACCACGCAGGCTTTCTCGATGTCGTGCCGCTCCGGTTCACCATCAATGAACCCGAAGGCAACTATCATGTGCCGCTGCTCGCCACGCCATGGAGCTATTCAACCTACCGGGGAAGTTGACGCCGTTGCAAAAATCCCGTAGTGAATGAACGTTCATTCACAACGCGACATGGCATGACCCGGCCCATCCAGACAGAAACTGGCACGATCTTGCCGCACCCCGGTGATGCGCGCCGCGAGTTGATCGTGCAGGCAGCCCGCGATTGTTTTGGCCGCGCGGGTTTCCATCGCGCCACCATGCAGGATGTGGCGCGGGCGGCCGGCATGAGTCCCGGCAATATCTACCGCTATTTTCCCTCCAAAGAGGCCGTGGTCGAGGGCATGTGCCAGCAGGACAAGCAGGTCATGCGCGCCAATTTTGCCAAATTGCGCGATGGCGCTGACTTGTTCGCGGTCATGGCCGGGGTCTTGCGCCATCATCTCGTCGAAGAACCGCGCGCCCGCTTCATCCTGCTGATGGAAATCTGGGCGGAAGCGGCACGCAATCCGCATCTTGCAAATATCAATGCCGAGGTCGATGCGCAGGTGCGCGCCGAATTGCGTCAATTCATTGCTCTGCTGCAAGACAAGCATCTGGTGGCGCCGCAACTCAACACCGAATTTGCGATTACAGCGCTGCTCACCTTCATCACCGGCCTGTTTCGCCGTCGGGCCCTGGAAGCAAATTTTGATGGCGAAGCCGAACTCGCCATGGCCTTGGCCGTATGCCGGGCGATTTTGTCGGGCGCCATAGCCGCCGACGCCTTGAAAAGCCCGAACTTCAGGAATGCCGCACCATGAAACGATCAACCCAAATGGCGATTTTTGCTGTCTGCCTTGTAGCAGCGGTGGGGGTTGTCGTCATGAAATCGCCGGGCCTTCGCGCTGATCTGGCGGCGCATTGGCAAGGACACCCAGCCAAGGTCGCAGCCGCAGCGCCGGCCCAGCCGCCATCCCCGCTGGTCACGGTCGTCAAAGTGGCGACCCGCAGTTTCAAGGACCAGGTCGCGCTCACCGGTTCGCTGGTGGCCCGCGAGGAGGTGCTGGTCAGTGCCCAGGTTGATGGCTTTGCAATCCGGGCGCTTGACGCTGATGTCGGCGATCATGTCGCCGCAGGCGCCGTGCTGGCGCGCCTGTCGCAAGATCAATTGCAGGCACAGATTGCCCAGAACAACGCCGCCATCACCCGCGCCGGTGCCGCCATCGCCCAGGCTGCGGCGACGATTGCGCAAGTCAAGGCCAGCGTCGTGCAAAGCGCCGGTGATCTCGTGCGCATGCAGCATCTGCGCAACAGCCCTGCTTTCGCCCAGGCCACCTACGACCAGAAACTTGCCGCCGCCGACGCCGCCAAGGCGCAACTGGCGGCAGCCCAACAGGCGCTGGCTGCCGCCCAATCCGATAAGATCAGCCAGATCGCAGCCGGCAAGCAATTGGCGATCAAGCTCGCCGATACCACGATCACCGCACCCGTTGCCGGGGTCATCAGCCAGCGCAATGCCCAGATCGGTGCCATTGCTTCGGCGGCGAGCGGCCCCTTGTTCCGGATCATTCGCGACGACAAGATCGAGCTTGCCGCAGACGTGCCCGAGCAGGATCTCGCCCGCCTGCGCACTGGCATGGCCGCCACGCTCACGGCGGTGGGGGCAGCGCCGGTCAAAGGCCATATCCGGCTGATTTCACCGGCCATCGATCCGGCGACACGCCTTGGACAAATACGCATTGCCGTCGATGACCCTGTGGCGGCGGCGGCGCAAGGCTTGCACATCGGGGCCTTTGCCCATGCCTTGGTGATCGTGGCGAACCGTCAATCGGTTGGCGTGCCGGCCACCGCGGTGATGACCGACGTGGACGGTGCCAGCGTGCTGGTGATCGAGGGTAACAAGGTGGCGCGCAAGCAGGTGAAGCTGGGCGTCACCAATGGCGACTGGACCGAAGTGCGCAGCGGCTTGCCGCCGGGCGCCATCGTGATGCAGCGCGCCGAAGGTTTCTTCCGCACCGGCGATCGCGTGCGCCCTGAGTTCAGCACCAAGGTTGGCCCGTCATGAGACTGAACATATCAGCCTGGTCGATCAGGCACCCGATTCCGGCCGTCATGACGTTCCTGATTCTGCTGGTTCTGGGACTTTACAGCTTCTCGATCCTGCCTATCACCCGGTTTCCGAACATTGACGTGCCGATCGTGCAGGTGCTGGTGACGCAATCAGGCGCCGCCCCCGCCGAGCTTGAGACCCAGGTCACCAAGATCGTCGAAGATGCAGTCTCGGGCGTCTCCGGCGTGAAACATATCACCTCCACCATCACCGATGGCGCGTCATCCACCATCATCCAGTTTCACCTCTCGACGCCGACTGATCGTGCCCTGAATGATGTCAAGGACGCCATGGCGACGGTGCGCTCGCAGTTCCCGAGCACCATTGACGAGCCGATCATCAAGCGCATCAACATTGAAGGCCTGCCGATCGTCACCTATGCTGCCTACGCACCCGGCATGTCGACGGCGGATCTGTCGTGGTATGTCGATGACACCGTGACCCGGGCCTTGCAGGGCATTTCGGGGGTCGGTGATGTCAGCCGCATCGGCGGCGTTGATCGCGAGATCCGCGTGAAGCTTGATCCTGACAAGCTTGCCGCGCTTGGCATCACCGCTTCGGCCGTCAATGCGCAATTGCGCGCCACCAATGAGGATGTTTCAGGCGGCAAGGCCGAAATCGCCGGCCGTGAACAGGCCATCCGCACGCTGGCTGGCGCGCGGTCGCTGGCCGATCTTGCGCATTTGCCGATTTCGCTTTCCAATGGTCGCAAGGTGAAACTCTCGGACCTTGCCACCATCACCGATGGCGCCGCCGAGGCCACCACCTTCGCACGCTATGATGGCCGTCCGGTCGTCACCTTCGGCATCACGCGCGCTTCCGGCTTCAGCGATGTCGAAGTCGCCAAGGCGGTGGCGACCAAGGTCGCGGCGCTCAACAAGCAGCACCCGGCCGTAAAGCTGCAACTGATCGATGGTCAGGTCGCCTACACCTATGGCAATTATCAGTCAGCGATGGAAACACTGATCGAAGGCGCGGTGCTGTCGGTCATTGTCGTGTTCCTGTTCCTGCGCAACATCCGCGCCACCATTCTGGCAAGCGTGGCGCTGCCGCTCTCGGCGATCCCGACCTTCTGGGCCATGGAGGCTTTGGGCTTCTCGCTCAATCTCGTCACTCTGCTGGCCCTGACCATCGTCACCGGCATTCTGGTCGATGATGCCATCGTTGAAATTGAAAACATCGTGCGCCACATGCGCATGGGCAAAAGCGCCTACAGGGCGGCGCTGGAAGCAGCCGACGAGATTGGCCTCGCGGTCATTGCCATTTCGCTGACCATCATCGGCGTCTTTACGCCGGTGAGTTTCATGGGCGGCGTCGCGGGCCAGTATTTCCGCCAGTTCGGCCTCACGGTGGCGGTCGCGGTCGGCTTCTCGCTGATGGTTGCGCGGTTGATCACGCCGCTGCTGGCAGCCTAT
>JAJZGX010000027.1 GCA_021804825.1 Pseudomonadota bacterium
GGTGGCGGGCTTCGTGCCGTGGTGAAGCTCGATCCGCTGGCAATCAGCTGGTATCGCGACGGCGAGGCGGAGCCTTTCCTCAGCGACCGGCCGACGCAGGCCTATTTTCACGCCCGCCATGCTGGCGGTTTCCAGCATTTCACCGCCCGCGACAAGGTTGAGCGGCATTTCGGGGTTGGCGACAAATCCGGCCCGCTCGATCACACCGGGCGCCGGTTTCAGATGGATGCCTGCGATCCATGTGGCTTTGATGCGGAAAGCAGCGATCCGCTTTACAAGGTCATTCCTTTTGTCATCGTCGAGGGGGCGCAGGGCTATCATGGGCTGTTCTATGACAATCTGGCGCGCGGGGCGCTCGATCTTGGCGCGATGATCGATAATTACCACGGCCTGTTCCGCTTTTATGAGGCTGAAGACGGCGATCTCGATTATTATGTCCTGAGCGGCCCGCACCTGTCCGATGTGACGAAGCGGTTCTCCTGGGTGACCGGGGGGCAGGCCTTGCCACCGCGTTGGACCCTTGGCTTCGGCATGACCAGCATGGCGCTGGCCGATGCGACCGACGCCGATGCCAAAATCGCTGAATTTGTGGATGATTGCGTGCGCCATGGCATTCCGTGCCGCAGCTTTCATTTTGGATCGGGTTATACGATGCGGGCTGGCAAGCGCTATGCCTTCACATGGAACCTCGACAAGTTTCCCGATCCGGCGGCCAGCATCGCGCGTCTGCACAAGGCGGGGCTGCATGTGGTGGCCAATCTCAAGCCCTGCCTGCTCGATGACCACCCGCGCTTTGCCGAAGCGCAAGAGCAGGGGGCACTGGTCTGCCTGAAGGGCACGGGCGAACCCGCCATGGCGCAATTCTGGGATGGCATGGGTGCGCATCTTGATTTCACCGCGCCGCAGGGGCGCCAATGGTGGGAGCAGGGGATTGTCACGACATTGCTGAGGCCGGGTCTCGATACGGTCTGGAATGACAATAACGAATATGAAATCCACGATGAGGATGCCCTTTGTGCCGGTGATGGCCGGCCATTCGGCCAGAATCTGGCGCGGGCCGGACAGGCCCTGCTGATGACCAAGCTTGCCTATGAGGTGACGGCGGCGCAAATGCCGGGGCGGCGGCCTTTCACCATCACGCGCGGCGGTGCGGCCGGGCTTGGCCGCTATGGCCAGACCTGGACTGGCGATAATGCGACCGCATGGAAGACCTTGCGCTTCAATCTCGCGCAGGGGCTGAACATGAGCCTTTCCGGCATGTTCAACATCGGCCATGATGTCGGCGGGTTTCATGGCCCGCCGCCAGGGCCTGAATTGCTGGCACGGTTCGTTGAATTCTGCGCGCTGTGGCCGCGCTTTGTGATGAATTCCTGGAATGATGACGGCACCACCACGACGCCATGGCTGCACGAAAGCGTGCTGCCGCAAATCAGGGCGGTGATGGCGCTGCGTGAACGCCTGCTGCCATCAATGTATACGTTGATGTGGCGCGCCGCCGCTTTCGATGAACCGGTAGTGCGCCCGCTGTTCTATGATTTTCCCGAAGACCATGCGGCGCGCGACGTGAGCGATGCGTTCATGCTTGGTGGCGATATTCTGGTGGCTCCGGTGCTGGAACCGGGGGCCACGACAAAGCGCCTCTATCTGCCGCAGCAGGCTGGCGGGTGGTATGAACTTGAGACCATGCGCCACCATCCGGGGGGTGCAACGCTTGAGCTTGAAGCGCCGCTTGGGCACGTGCCGGTGCTGGTGCGGGCCGGGGCGCTGCTGGCGACAACGGGTGACGATGGCCTGGACATCGTGGTGATCCCCGGCGCGGATGTGGCGCAGGGCGTGGTCTATGTCGATGATGGCAGCACCGCTTTCTGGCGCGACGGCGCGGGGCTGGAACTGCGCCTCAAGGTCAGCCGCAAGGGCGGGCATCACCTGATCGATGTAGATTCGACGGGAACGCATGTTCCCGAGCAGCGCAACTTGCGGTTCATTCTGCCCAAGGGCGCCACGGCCGAGATCAGCAACCACAGCCCGTTTGTGGTCAGCTTCAAGGCCTGAGCCTCAGCCCAGAAGTGTCAACAGCGGGTGGATCAGCGGCGCATCGGCGGGTGGCATCGGATAATCCCACAATTGCCGGGCCATCACCCACTTCAGGGCCTGGCCTTCGCGGGGGGCGACAAAGCCCTCCCAGCGGCGGCAGACGTAAAGCGGCATGAGCAGGTGAAAATCTTCGTAAGCATGGCTGGCGAAAGTCAGCGGTGCGAGGCAGGCGGGCTTCACCGCAATGCCAAGCTCCTCCGCCAATTCGCGCACTAAAGCTGCTTCCGGCGTCTCGCCCATCTCCGGCTTGCCGCCAGGAAACTCCCAGAGGCCCGCCAGCGCCTTGCCCGGCGGGCGCTGGGCAATGAGCACGCGGTTGTCAGCATCCACCAGCGCTGCGGCGACGACCAGAATCTGCTTCATGTGCCGGATACAATCACCTGGACGGGCGCATCTTCCTGGCCGGTGAGATGCACCGTGTCATAAATCGCGCCGCCATGTTCGCCCGCGCCATCTCGGCCCTGCCAGATCACCTGCGTCGCGACAAAATAGCGACCCGGCGGCACATTGGTGAAGGTGAATTTGCCATTCGGCAGGGTTTTGGTGGTGCGCATGTATTTGCCATAGCGCGGATCTATGGTCACGCCTTTGGGATAATCCTGCACGGCCACAAATTTCCGGCCGGCATAAAGATCATCAAAGCGGGCCTTGGCATAATCACTCGCCGGGATCAGACGCACAGTCTCACCGCCATGACGGTGGGCCTTGCCCTGATCATCGGTGATGAAGGCGATGCCTTTGATGGTGCCGTCGCCCTTGTGCATGATGAAGGCCGCCTGCTGCGGATCGAAGGACGTGGCAACATCTGGCGCTGGCGTCGAAACCGATTGACATGCAGCCAGCGTCAAACTCAAAAAGCTCAATAATAAGAGTTGTTTCATGAAATTATTCCTTACGAACGGTAATCGCCGTTAATCGCAATATATTCCTTGGTGAGGTCGCATGTCCAGACGGTCTTGCGTGCGCGACCAAGGCCTAAATCAACAGCAATGCTGATCTCGCTGGCCTTCATGGCGCGGGAGACTTGCGCCTCGTCATAGGCGGGATCGCGCTGTCCTTGGAATGCGACGCGAATGCCACAAAAACTGATGGCAAGCCGGTCGCGATCCGCCATTTCACCTGCCTTGCCGACGGCCATTACCACGCGGCCCCAATTGGCATCCTCGCCAGCGACGGCGGTTTTGACCAGCGGCGAATTGGCAATCGACATGGCGATCCGCCGCGCCGCGCCAGCGCTGGTTGCGCCAGAGACGTTGATCTCGATGAATTTGCGTGCGCCTTCGCCATCGCGCACCACCTGCTGGGCCAGATCCTTCAGCACGCCGTTGAGGGCGCGGCGGAAGGAGCGCAGGCGCGCATCTTTGACATCTTCAAGGCGGGGCGCGCCGCGCCGTGCCGCTGCGCCGGTGGCAAACAGCATCAACGTATCGGAGGTGGAGGTATCGCTATCAACGGTGATGGCGTTGAACGTATCCTTGACGCCAGCACTAAGCAGTGCCTGCAGCACGGGTGCGGCGATCGGCGCATCGGTGAAAATGTAAGAGAGCATCGTCGCCATGTCAGGAGCGATCATGCCCGCGCCCTTGGCGATGCCGCAGATGGTGACTTTGACGCCGCCGAAATCGGCGCTGGCGGTGGCGCGTTTGGGAAAGGTGTCGGTGGTCATGATCGCTTCGGCGGCGGCATTGATGCCCTCTGGCGTGGCGCTGGCGACCAGTCCTTCGACAACACCCCCGAATTTTTCGGCGGGCAAGGGTTCGCCAATGACGCCGGTGGAGGCGAGAAATATCTTGTCGAGCGGCACGCCAGCTGCCTCGGCGGCAAGGCGCGCCGAAAAGGCGGCTGCCTCAGCGCCATTCTTGCCGGTGAAGGCATTGGCATTGCCGGAATTGACCAGAAGGGCGCGGGCGGTGCCGCCAGAAAGGTGCGCCCGGCACCAGTCCACCGGAGCGGAGGGGCATTTCGAGCGGGTGAAGACACCGGCCACCGTCGTGCCCTCATCCATCAGCGCCAGCATGACATCGGTGCGGCCGTGATAGCGGATGCCCGCGGCGCCGGTCGCAAAGCGCACGCCTTCAATGCCGGGAAGCTTGACGATGCGGGCGGGTGCAAGGGGAGAGCGCTGCGAATGAGGAGCCATGGAAAAAGCCTTTGACGAACGGATAGCACGGTTCACGCTTTGCGTGCGGATCGGGGCGCCGTCAAGCGAGGACACGCCGGTTCTGAAAGTAAATTCAGGCTCGTGACATGTCTCGTGAAACAAATATGACGGCGGCCCGTTAAGCCATTTTCCAGCCCCGACTTGACAGGGCGCATATCAACCTGTTGATATTGCCTGAATTTTGACAATATGTCGCGGTTTGTTCTGTTTCTGAAAAAATCGCACATGGCTCTGGGAGACAAGGATGACTTTCAGGTTACACATGAGGCGTGTGGCTTTTGGTAGCGCGATGAGTGGCGTTGCTCTGGCCTGCCTCGCGGCAACTACTGTCATTGCCGCTCCCGTTGCCAGGCCTGATATTGTCGCTGCAGCGACGCCTGCCTCACCGCCCTTGCCGGAAACGGGCACAACGCCGGCATTGCCCAAGGCCAGCGCGGCCGCAACCAAAACGCATCACTTCCGGCACCATCGGCGGCATTATGTGCATCATCGCCTGCACCATGCGGCGGCGGCGAGCAAGCTGCGCCATAATCCGGTTCGCACCTGGCCCAATGACTCAAAGGATGTCGCCCGCGCCAATCGCAACACGGTTTATATCATTTCGGGACGCCTGATCAGTTCCTATCTTCGCATGATGGCGGAAGTTGGCGCCGTCGTCGATGAAGGCAGCAAGATGCGCGCGGTGCCGATGATCGGCAAAGGCACGCTGCAAAATGTGTCGGATGTGCTTTACCTGAAGGGCATAGACCTCGGCATCTTCCGTCTGGATTCGCTGAATTACCTGAAGAAAAACAATATCATTCCTGATCTCGACAAGCGGATCGTCTACATCTGCCCCTTCACCAATGATGAAATGCACATTCTGGTGCCGGATTCGATCACCGACATTCATCAGCTTGAGGGCAAGAAGGTCAATATCGACATTCCCGGCTCGGGAACGAATTTCTCGGCTTCGCTGGTGTTCAAGCGGCTGGGGATCCATATTGTCCCCACCACGTTTTATGAGAAAGTTGCCTTCGTCAAACTGCATCAGGGGGCGATTGATGGCGATGTGTCCTTTGGGGCTGCGCCCCTCGCCGGTCTCAACGCCTTCGATAACAAGGATCACCATTTCCACCTTATCGGTGTGCCCTACAGCGACAAGATCAGCGACACTTACTTGCCAGCTACCCTTTCGGCCAAACAATATCCGGGGCTGATCGATCCGGCCAAGCCCATCAATACCATTGCGGCGCCCACCATGATCGGGGCTTACAATTGGCAGCAGCATTCGCCGCGCTATGATCGTATTGCGCGCTTCGTCAATGTGTTTTTCACGAACTTCAAGGAATTGCAGCACCCGCCGCGCCACCCGAAGTGGCGCGACATCAACATCGCCGCGACCATCCCGGGCTGGACCAGGTTCAAGCCGGCGCAGGAATGGATCGACAAGGCAAATGCCGCCGCACGGGACGAGGCCGGACAAAAGGCAAAATAGGAGCGTGGCAGGGCTGCGATGCGGCCTGCCACAAGCGTGAAGCGTGAACAGGTGGAGGCGTTGATGAATATCATGGATACGCGGCTACAGGAGCATCTGAAGACATTGGCCGAAAGGCAACCGCCCGAGACGAATTATCGGCCCTCTGTGGCCCAGGCGTGGGAGGAGGCCAGCAAGAAATCGCCGCGCCGGTCGGGCCCGCTGCTGATTGGTGCCGGTGTGCTGGTTGTCGCTGTCGTCGGCTTGTCGGCGTTGCTTTATTCGGGGCGGCAATTATCGGTGCGGCTGCAACTCGTGCCGTCCGGTCACCCCGTAGCTGCCGCGCCCGCCGCAGCGGCCAAACCGGCGCCCACGAATGCCGCCAATGCGGCGACCCTTCCGACCGATGCGCAGGAAAAAGCTGCCATGGCACGGCTTTCGGCAGAATTGGTGCAACACAAGCCGGTGCCCGCACCCGCAGTGCCAGCGCCTGCACCAGCCGCTACTGCACCAGCCGCCGCCGGCCCGGCTTCGGCCGCGGCGCCTCCCGCACCGGCTAAGCAGGTGGTCAAATTGCTGGCGGTGCAGCGTGTGCCCCTCGGCCAAGCTGCGACAGCGCAGCCGCCGGTCGTTGCACAGCCCGCTGCGCGGACCATTTCGGAGGCTGACGCCATGACGCTGGCGCATCGGGCTGCCGATCTGATCCAGCAGGGCCAGATAGCCGGTGCCAGGGTGCTGCTGGAGCGGGCGCAGGGCGCGCATGATCCCAAGATCGATTTTGCGCTGGCGGAAACCTATGATCCCAACCAGCTCAGCCGCTGGAAAGTGCTGGGCATGGTTGCCGATCCGGCGCGCGCCCGTAGCCTTTACCAGAAAGCTGCCGACGGTGGCATGGCCGAAGCCAAGGATCGCATGGCGGCGCTGCCAGCCAACTGAAATGACGCTGGCCTGTGATGCTCAGTGGCCAACCACCAGCGTCAGGGTTTTCGCGGCTCTGGTGATGCCGGTATAGAGCCAGCGGTCACGGTGCTCGCGGAAGGCGAAGCTTTCATCGAACAGCACCAGATCGTCCCATTGCGAGCCTTGGGCCTTGTGCACGGTGAGGGCGTAGCCATAGTCAAATTCATCGGAATTACGCCGCAGCGCAAAGGGAATTTCTTCGCCTGATCCATGAAAAAACTGCGGCAACACGCTGATGCGTTGACCTTTTGATGACGTATCATCTTCCGGCATCACCTGAAAGCGCAGGTATTTGCCACGGGGCGCGAGCAATTTCTGCACCGTCCACAAGCCGCCATTCAGCAGGCCCTTTTTGCTGTCATTGCGCAGGCACACCAATTTGTCGAGGACTTGCGGCATCAGGGCGGTAATGCCGAGCAATTCACGCAGGCGGCGGTTATAGGCGTGGCGGGTCTTGTTCATGCCCACTAGCACTTGATCAGCATCGGTGACGGTTGTTGGGTCAAGCTCGTTACGCCCGATAATCCGCGTGTCACCAAAGATGCCGCGCTGCAAGCTCTCGCCGTTGCGCACTGCCATGGAGAGGCGGATGATCGGGTTGTCGCGCGCCTGGCGATGCACTTCGGTCAGCATCACGTCGGGCTCGCTGGCGGTAAAAAACCCGCCGCCGCGGATGGGCGGCAATTGCGCCGGGTCACCCAGCACCAGCACCTTCTTGCCAAACGACAGAAGATCGCGGCCAAGCTCATCATCCACCATCGAGCATTCATCGACGATGATCAGGCTGGCATTGGCGGCGGGCGCATCTTCATTGAGCACGAAAGTCGGTTCTTCGTCTTCAAGGCTTTTCGGCTTGTAAATCAGGCTGTGAATGGTGCGAGCGCCCTCGCAGCCGCGCGCCCGCATCACCAGCGCCGCCTTGCCCGTGTAAGCCGCGAAGGCGACCTTGCCGCCCTCGCTCTCGGCAATATGGCGGGCTAGGGTGGTTTTACCGGTGCCGGCAAAGCCGAACAGGCGAAACACCTGCGGATCGCGCGCCGTGAGCCATTGCGCGACGGATTTCAGAGCCTCGGCCTGTTGCGGCGACCATTGCATCAGATATTGGCAGCATGGATGGCATCGCAAACCGCCTGCGCCACCTCGGCGGTGGATGCCGTGCCGCCAAGATCGCGCCCCATGACCTCGCCTTTGGCCAGAACCAGTTCGATGGCGGACATGAGTTTGGCGGCGGCGGCGCGCTCGCCCAGATGTTCGAGCATCATGGCGCCCGACCAGAAGGTGCCGATGGGGTTGGCAATGCCCTTGCCGGCAATGTCGAATGCCGAGCCGTGGATCGGCTCGAACATCGATGGATAATTGCGATCCGGGTTGAGATTGGCGGTGGGGGCTATGCCCATGGAGCCGGACAGCGCGGCGGCCAGATCGGACAAGATATCGGCGTGGAGATTGGTCGCGACAATGGTGTCGAGCGATTTCGGGTTGAGCACCATGCGGGTCGTCACTGCATCAACCAGCCATTTGTCATGGGTGACATCGGGAAATTCTTTCGCCACCTCGGCGGCGATTTCATCCCACAGCACCATGCCATGGCGCTGGGCATTGGATTTGGTGACGACGGTCAGCAGTTTGCGCGGGCGCGACTGCGCCAGCCTGAAGGCAAAGCGCATGATGCGGGTAACACCGGCTCGCGTGTAGATTGCGGTTTCGGTGCCGACTTCTTCCGGGTGGCCTTGATGGGCGCGTCCGCCATGACCAGCATATTCGCCCTCAGAATTCTCGCGCACGATGACCCAATCGAGATCGCCCGGTCTGGCCTTGGCCAGCGGCCCCGGCACGCCGTTCATCAACCGCGTCGGGCGGACGTTGGCGTATTGATCAAAGCCCTGGCAGATTTTCAGGCGCAGGCCCCACAAGGTGATGTGATCGGGGATGTTCTGATCACCCACCGCGCCAAAATAGATCGCATCAAACGGCTTGAGCACGGCAAGGCCATCGTCCGGCATCATTTTGCCGTGACGGCGCCAATAATCGGAACCCCAATCGAAGCTTTCGAAATCGAGGGCGAAGTCGCCGCAACGCTGCGTCAGAACGTTGAGGACGCTGACGCCCGCAGGCACGACTTCCTTGCCAATGCCATCTCCAGGGATGGCAGCGATCTTGTAGCGGCGCATGAGACCTCTCTATTTGCCGGCGAGCTTGTCAGCAAACAACGCGATGGTGCGGGAATAGACGTCGGCCTTGTTCCATTGCTGGATGACCGCAAAATTTGCTGTGCCTGGATCCCAGGGTTGACCAGCCTGCCAGCCATAGGAATGCAGGTAATTGCCGGTCGAAGCCAGCACGTCAGGCACCGAGGTGATGAGATTGCCGCCGCCACCGTAATTGACGGCGAATTTCAGATAGGACGAAGGCATGAACTGAGTCTGGCCAAGCTCGCCCGCCCAGGCGCCGTGCATTTGCGAAGGGCGCAAATAGCCGCGCTGCACGATGCGCATGGCATCAATCAATTCCTTCTGGAAAAAGGGGCTGCGGCGGCAATCGAAGGCCAGTGTCGCAATGGAGCGGATGGTCGGGTATTTGCCCATGAAGGCGCCATAACTGGTCTCCAACCCCCAAAGCGCCACGATAATCGGGCCGGGGACACCGTATTGGCGCTGGATACGCGCGAACACCGGCGCATAGCGCTTCAATAGCTGGCGGCCCTTTTTGAGCCGGTAGGCCGAAATCATGCGCCCCGAGAATTGCTCAAAGGACTGGTGAAACACGCCTTGCGAGTGATCAGCACGCAACACGTCATTATCGATGGTGACGCCGTTGAGGCTCTCGTTGATGGCGCTCTGGGAGACGCCGGCCGCGGCGGCTTCTTGACGCATTTGCTGGAGGAAGGCACCAAAACCGGCAGGATTCTGGCACGTTGCCGCTTGCGCAGAGGCAATAGCCAGCGTCGAGATCCAAGCCGCTACCATCAAGTGCCGTTTTACTCGTGCCATGTTCAAGATCCTCTGCCTAGCGCATCTTGAACGCGTCATAACATTGGTTGATCGATTCGCCAATTTAGTCGCGCCCGCGCGGGGACCTCGTGCAGAGCCAAGGTCGATTCGGGATCGCTGCCGACCCAATCCTTTCAGTTCCCCTACAAAAAGGCCACAAGTTGGGGCAACAAGTAAAAAATGTTGACATAAGTAGCTAAAGGTCTAAACAAGTTAATGTTTTCGGGCTGGATGAGTGGACTCTCAGGAGTCCGGGGCTGCGTAGCCATAAAGAATTGGGGGCTGAAGTGAACGTCAAAAGCTTAGTTGCGGGGCTTGGTTTTGCTTTGCTGATTTCGGCAGCTTCGTCTGCAGCCAGCGCTCCAACTGCGATCGGGTTGAAGCCCTCGCCTGTGGCGTCGGCTTTCAATTGGACGGGTGCTTATGTCGGTGCCAACGTTGGCTATAGTTTTGGCTGGACGCAACTTGAACCTGTCGGGAGCCTAGCAGTTATCGCCCCGTTTAGCGGTAATGTACTCAGGCCGAATGGCGGTGCCATTGGCTTGACGTTGGGATACAATTACGAATTTTCCAACAGTGTCGTGCTTGGCATCGAGGCTGATGCAGATCTGGCGGACTTGCGCGCCAGCGGAGCCTTCACTGAGGATGACTCGACTGGAAACCTTTGGAATTCCAGAGTGGACAGCTTTGGAACGATTCGGGCGCGTGCTGGCTATGCGTTTGATCGCGTGCTGCCTTACATTACCGGCGGCGTTGCTTGGCAACATTCAACTGGCGCTGTCAATTATGAGTCGGGCGGATTTGTTCCCTTTGTTGCCTCGTCTGTTGGCTGGGTGGTGGGAGCAGGCGTCGAATATGCCTTCGCCGACCATTGGACAGCTAAACTTGAATATCTGCACATGGATTTCGGAAATCACAATAATCCGGGGATAACCGTCAGCGATAGCGTGACCCAAGGCGGAAACTTCTCAACCACCAATGACGTGGTTCGCTTAGGCTTGAATTACAAGTTCTAGAACAGCGCCAGTGCGCTCACCGCATCATTGCGTCGCAATTGCACTTGGCGCGGGTTGCTGGCATAAGCCCGATTCATGATTTGTTAATGGGCTTTTGCATTTTGCGCTATTTCCCCGCCATGGGTGCTGCCGTGCTCGTCACCGGACTTGCCGGATGCGTGCCAAGTCTTGCCCCTGTCGGCATAAATCCTGCAATTCCTCGGCATTTCCGCGATCAGCAGGCGCGTGCCGCGGCGGTTGATGCGCAGTGGTGGCGGGCGTTTCACCAGCCGGAACTGGATCGATTCGCGGCGCAAACCCTGGCGGATAACTTTGATATTGCCGCCGCCGAGGCGCGGATTGTGCAGGCTGCGGCTGCGGCAGGGCTGGCGGGCGCGCCGCTGCTGCCATCCCTGACCCTCAATGGCACTTATACCCATGCCAAATCTTCCGCCAATGACGGCCCGATCAACCCGTCGGCGCAAGACAGCCACCAGCTTGGATTGACCGCGAGTTTCGAGCTGGATTTCTGGGGGAAAAACCGCGCGACCGCCGAGGCCGCGCAAAAAACCGAGCTGTCGAGCGCTTTTGATGCGCAGACCGTGCGGCTGGCCTCGCTGGCAGCGGCTGCCAATGCTTATTTTGCTGTGCTGGCGGCGCGGGAGCAGGCGTCCAACACCTTGAGCAATCTGCGTAATGCGCGCGCTGTGTTGGGGCTGATCAGCAAGCAGTTGGCGGCGGGCACGGCCTCGGCGCTCGATCAGGCGCAACAGCAAAATGTCGTCGATACGCTGGCAGCTTCTGTGCCGCCGCTGCGCCTGACAGTGGCGCAAAATGAGGATGCGCTGGCATTGTTGCTGGGCGTGCCCCCTGAATCGGTGCGGGTGCGCCGGAGCACGCTTGCCGGCGTGCGCTTGCCGCGTGTGGCACCGGGCTTGCCTTCGCAGATTCTTGAACGGCGCCCCGATGTCGCCTCCGCCGAGATGCAACTCGAGGCGAATGCGGCGAACCTTACAGCGGCGCGCGCCGCGTTTTTTCCAACGATCACGCTCACCGGGCAGGCTGGTTATCAGAGTCCGGCCTTGCTCTCGCTGTTTCGCCCGCGCAACCTGTTCTATTCGCTGGCGGCGGGCCTCACCCAACCAATTTTTGACAATGGCCGCCTGCAGTCCACCTACGCTCAAACCAAAGGCCGTCAGGACGAGTTGATCGCCGATTACAAGAAAGCGGTGATCTCGGCATTTTCCGATGTCGACAAAGCTTTGGCGTCATTGCGTTATCTTGGCGAACAGGAGGCGTTGCAGCGCCGGGCTCTGGCCAGTTCGCAAAAGGCTTTCAGCCTGTCGCAGATGCAGCTCAAGGCCGGGGTCGTCAATCTGGTGACGCTGCTCAACACGGAAACCAGCCTGTTTACGGCCCGCAACAGTCTGGTTGCGACGCGTCTGGCGCGGCTCAACGCCCTTGTCAGTCTCTATCAGGCATTGGGTGGCGGCTGGCAGGGCGGGGATGGCAATGGCGCAACCATCAGATAGTCGCAATCGCGCGGAACAAGCATATATGTGCGAAAAGCTTTGCAACTGACATGAAATGGAACGTTAGGCTCCGATGAAAAACCTGCTGCGACGCCTCGGCCAATTGCTGTTTCTGGGCGTGCTTGCCGGATTGATCTGGCTGGTATTCACCCACAAGACCGTGCCCGGCAAATCAGGCGCGGCTGCGGGTGGCAAGGCGGCGCAGGGGGCGAAGGGCGCCAAGGCTTTCGGCGGGCCGCCGCCCAATGTGCTGGTTTCAAAGCTCAGTGCCGTCGATGTGCCGGTTTATGTCGATGCCGTGGGCACGGTGAATGCCCTTAATTCGGTGGCGGTGAGCCCGCAGATTGCCGGGACTTTGACCAGCCTCGATTTCAAGGAGGGGCAGGATGTCGCCAAGGGTGCCTTGCTGGCAACTCTCGATCCGGCGACCTATCAGGCAGCGCTGGAACAGGCTGAGGCCAAATTGGCGCAGGATCAGGCGTTACTCGCCAATGGCGAGCGCGATCTCAAACGCTACGAAGGTCTGGTCGCTGCCAAGGCGGTGACCTCCCAGCAAGCCGACACCCAGCGGGCAACCGTGGCCCAGCAAGCCGCGCAGGTGAAATCCGACCAGGCGGCGATCGACAGCGCCAAGACGACCTTGTCCTATACCAAAATCACCGCGCCGCTGGCGGGGCGCACCGGCATAAGGACGCTGAGTGTTGGGGCGCAGATCTATGCTGGCGGCACGGCAACCAGCATTGTCACAGTCACGCAGATGAAGCCGATCGGCGTTGTCTTCAACGTGCCGCAGCAGGAACTTGGGGCGATCAATCAGGCCATGGCCAAGGGCGCGGTGACGGTGGAGATCGATCAGCCGCAGACAGGCAAAAAGCTTGAGCAGGGCGTGCTGAAGGTCATCAACAATACCGTCGATTCCAGCACCGGCACGGTGCAGATGAAGGCGGAAGTGCCGAATGCCACATTGGCGCTGTGGCCGGGGGCCTTCGTCAATGTCCGTCTGCTGGAGACCACCTTGAAGGGCGTGATCGGCGTGCCGCCGCAAGCCATGCAACGCGGGCCTGATGGCGATTTTGTCTACCTGCTCAAGGGCGACAAGGTGAATGTGCGCAAGGTTGTGGCGGGCGTCGAGACCAATGATCTGATCGTCGTGACATCGGGACTGGCGGCGGGCGATGTTGTGGTGACGTCAGGATTCACGCAACTGGCAGATGGCAGCAAGGTCAATGTCGGCACCAGCCCGGCGAGCAAGCCGCCGTCATGACAGCTTCCTCGCTCTTCATTCGTCGGCCGATTGCGACGTCGCTGCTGGCTTTGGCGATCTTGATTGGCGGGTGGCTCGGTTATTCGTTATTGCCGATTTCGGCGCTCCCGCAGGTGGATTTCCCGACCATCGAAATCACCACGCAATTGCCGGGGGCCAATCCCGACACGGTCGCCAGCCTCATTACCGCGCCGCTGGAGCGCCAGCTTGGCCAAATCGCCTCGCTGACCACCATGACCTCGACCAGCGCTTTCGGCCTCTCCGAAATCACGCTGCAATTCGATTTGACGCGCGATATTGATTCAGCGGCGCAGGATGTGCAATCGGCCATCAATGCCGCGGGTTCCAGCCTGCCGCGCGGGCTGCCTTATCCGCCGGTCTATTCCAAGGTCAACCCCGCCGACGCGCCGATTCTGACGGTGGCCTTGACATCAAAAACGGTGCCGGTGCGCCAACTCTCCGACATTGCCGACACGATCCTGACGCAAAGGCTCAGTCAGGTTTCGGGCGTGGGCAGGGTGGTGATCGAGGGCGGCGTGCGCCCGGCGGTGCGTATCGACGCTGATCTGGGGCGGCTGGCATCTTATGGCCTCAGCCTTGAGGATTTGCGGGCGGCCATTGTTGGCGCCAATGTCGCGGGGCCGAAGGGTTATATCGACGGGCCGCAGCAATCCTTCACCATTTCGGCCAATGACCAGATCAACGCGGCGGCTGACTATAACAACGTGACGATTGCCTACAAGAACGGCGCGCCGGTGCGCATTGCCGATGTCGCGACCGTGGTGAATGGGCTCGAAAACGCGCAAGTCAGCGCCCAGTATCGCGGCCAGCCTGCGGTGATCATCGGCATTCAGCGCCAGCCAGGTGCCAATGTGGTGGAAACCGTGGCCTTGGTGCGCGCCGACCTGAAGCGCCTCGTTGCCAGCCTGCCCAAGGGCGTGACGCTGAATTACGTGCAAGATCGCACCAGCACGATCAAGGCTTCCATCAGCGATGTGCAATTCACACTCATTCTCAGCGTGCTGCTGGTGGTGCTGGTGGTGTTCATCTTTCTGCGCACCTTGCGCGCCACGCTGATTGCCGCCGTGGCCTTGCCGCTGTCGTTGATCGCCACTTTCGGTGTCATGTATTTTGCCAAGTTCAGTCTCGATAATCTGTCGCTGATGGCCCTCACTATCGGCACCGGCTTTGTGGTCGATGACGCCATCGTCATGATCGAGAATATCGCCCGCCACATCGAGGATGGCGAAGCGCCGTTCGATGCCGCGCTGCGCGGCGCCTCGGAGATTGCCTTCACGGTGATTTCGCTGACCGTGTCGCTGATCGCGGTGTTTATCCCGCTGTTGTTCATGACCGGCATTGTCGGGCGGATGTTCCGTGAATTTGCTGTGACGCTGACGATTGCTGTGGTGGTCTCGGCGATCGTGTCGCTGACCCTGACACCGATGATGTGTGCCTGGGTTCTGAAGGCCAGGAAGTCCAAGGAAAATGCCACGCCGGGGCGGCTGGAGCGGCTGACGCAGAGCGGACTGGCCGCCTATGGGCGCAGCCTGGTGTGGGTTTTGGGCCACGAAACCCTGATGCTGGTGCTGATCCTGCTGACCCTTGCTGGCACATTCGGGCTTTATGCCGGTATCGACAAGGGCTTCCTGCCCTCGCAGGATACCGGGTTGATTTCCGCTGTGGGGGAGGCGGATCCGACGGTGTCTTTCGCGCAATTGCAGCAGCGCCAATATGCGGTGGCCGCCAAGCTGCGCGAGGACAAGGATGTCGCCAGCGTCACGGCAATCGTCGGGGTCAGCAACGTCAATGCCACCGCCAATGCCGGGTCGCTGACCATCGTGTTGAAGCCGCGCCAGCAGCGCACGCGCAATGCTGATCAGATCATCCCGCATCTGGTGGCGCTGGCGCGCGAAGTTCCTGGCATCGTCATGACGTTTCAGAGCGTGCAGGACGTGCAGATTTCAACCCGCAGCAGCCGGGCGCGCTATCAATACACACTGCTTGGCGTCGATCAGGGGGAAGTCGATTCCTGGACCGACCGTCTGGTTGCCGCGCTGAAAGATTCCACCGTGCTCGCTGATGTCGGGGCGGAGGCACAAAATGGCGGGGCAAGGTTGCAGGTCAATGTCGACCGCGCGGCGGCCGGGCGGCTCGGCGTGTCGATGCAGAATGTCAGCGATGCCCTCGATGATGCCTTTGGCCAGCGGCAGGTTTCGACCATTTATGCGCAAACCAATCAGTACCGGGTCATTCTGGAAGCTGGCCCCACATGGCGGGCCAATTCGCAAAGCCTGAAGCAGATTTATGTGCCAGGTGTGGCCGGAGCGCAGGTGCCGCTTTCAGCCTTCACGACCGTCAGCACCACGTCGGCGCCTCTGGCTATCGAGCATGAGGAGCAATTTCCGGCCGATACCATCTCGTTCAACCTCAAGCCCGGCGGCTCGCTGGGCGCGGCTGAGCAAGAAATTGCCAGCGCGTCAGCGGCCATTGGCATGCCTGCCACCATATCGGGCAGCTATTCGGGGGATGCCTCGGAATTTCAATCTTCCCTGGCGGGCGAACCGCTGCTGATACTGGCCGCCGTGGTGGCCATCTACATTGTGCTGGGTGTGCTTTATGAGAGTGCCATTCATCCCGTAACCATCCTCTCGACACTGCCTTCGGCGGGCGTTGGTGCGCTGATTGCGCTGATCCTGACCGGGCATGAACTCTCGCTGATCGCGCTGATCGGCATTGTGCTGCTCATGGGTATCGTCAAGAAAAACGCGATCATGATGATTGATTTCGCGCTGGAGGCGGAGCGGGTCGAGGGCTTGTCGCCGCGCGACGCCATCCTCAAAGCGGCGCAATTGCGCTTTCGGCCGATCATGATGACCACGCTGGCGGCGTTATTTGGCGCGTTGCCGCTGGCGCTGGGGCATGGCGAGGGCTCGGAATTGCGCATTCCTCTCGGCATCACCATCATCGGCGGCTTGCTCGCCAGCCAGCTCATCACGCTGTATTCAACGCCGGTGATCTATCTGATGATGGAACGGGTGCGGGTGCGGCTGGGTGGCAAGCGGCTCGAGCCTATCGACGAAAGCCCGGTGATGGTTCCGGATGTCTCGTCGCGCAAGGCGGCGGAGTAGGGTCGCTATGGGCTTTTTCGAGCACTTCATACGGCGACCGATCGGCACTTCGCTGATGGCTCTGGGCCTGTTTCTGGTGGGTGTGATCAGCTATTTCCATCTGCCTGTCGCCAATCTGCCCCCTGTCGACCTGCCGGTGATATTTGTGGCTGCGAGCCGTCCGGGGGCTGATCCGCAAACCATGGCGACGACGGTTGCCGCGCCGCTGGAGCGCTATCTCGGCACGATTGCCGGGCTCAACCAGATGACCTCGACCTCGTCGCTCGGTAATACGCGCATCATCATGCAGTTTGATCTGAGCCGCAATGTCGTTGCTGCGGCGCGCGATGTGCAGGCGGCGCTGAATGATGCGGCGACCGATCTGCCCGGCGATTTGCCGACTTTGCCCATTGCCCGCAAAATCAACCCCAACGCCTTTCCGGTCTATATTCTCGCCTTGACCTCGAAGACGCTGGCCCCTTCGGCCTTGTATGACATTGCTGACAGCGTGCTGGCGCAGCGCATCGCGCAGGTGAAGGGCGTGGCGCAGGTGATTGTGTCGGGGGCTGAACAGCCCGCCATTCGTGTCACCGCCAATCCGCAGCGCTTGGCGGCCATGGGCGTCGGCTTTGACCAGTTGCGCACCACAATTGCCAATGCGAACTCATTTCAGGCTTTGGGGGGCATTGACGGGCAGCATGTGGCGCGAACCATTTCATCTGATGCGCAATTGCTGGCGCCACGAGATTATCGCAATCTGGTGGTGACCAATGCCAATGGTGTCAGCGTGCCGCTGAAAGATGTCGCAACCATTGGCAGGGGGGTGCGCAGTTCGCGCAGTTTCGGCACGTTCAATGGCCGCCCCTCGGTGGCGCTGCTGATCACCCAGCAAGCCAATGCCAATGTCATTCAGATGGTCGATGATGTTCGCGCGCTGCTGCCCAAACTGAAGCGCTTTCTGCCCTCTGGTGTGGATATTTCCGTGTTGAATGACCGCACGACGGTCATCCGCTCCAGCATCACCGACATGGAACTGACCATTCTGGTGACCATCGGCATGGTCATGATGGTGATTTTCGTGTTCCTGCGGCGGACGACTTCAACGCTGGCGGCCGGGGTTACGGTGCCGCTGGCGCTGGCGGGCACCTGCGCGCTGATGCTGGCTGCAGGCTTCACGCTCGATAATCTTTCGCTCATGGCGCTGGCGGTGTCGGTGGGCTTTGTCGTTGATGATGCCATTGTCATCATCGAGAATGTCGAACGCAAACTGGCCGAGGGCCTGACGCCGCTGCAGGCGGCGGCTGCGGGCACCCGCCAGATTGGTTTCACCGTTGTGTCAATTTCGGTGTCGCTGGTGGCGGCGTTCATTCCGCTGCTGTTCCTGCCGGGCGTGCCGGGGGAATTTTTCCGCGAATTCTCGGTAACTTTGACCTTCGCCATTCTGATCTCGACCATCGTATCGCTGACCCTGACGCCAACGATTTGTGCGCATTTCATCAAGCCGGAAGGGATGCGGCACCATAATTTCTTCGACCGGTGGATCGAGGGCGGTCTGGCGCGGCTGATCGGCGGCTATGGCTGGGCTCTGCGGCGGGTGCTCAAGCATCCATTCTTGACCATGATGACACTGTTGACGACGGTAGCGCTGACGGTGGGCTTGATCATGACGGTGCCCAAAGGAGCGTTTCCCAGTGTGCAGACCGGCCTGATCATCGCCCAGACCGAAGCTGCGACCGACATTTCTTTCCCGGCGATGAAAGCCTTGCAGCAGAAAGCTGCGGCATTGATTCAACATGATCCTGCGATCGCGGGCATGTCGTCGTCAATCGACAATGGCGGGTTTGGGCAATCGGTCAATCAGGGGCGCATGTTCATTTCGCTGAAGCCGCAAAGCGAGCTGCATGGCCAATCCATGTCGCAGATTATCGCGCGGCTGCGCAAACGTGAGGCGCATCTGGTGGGGATGCGGGTGTTTTTTGTCGCAGCTTCGGCCTTTGGCGGCCCGCCGCGCGCCTCCAAGGCGCAATATCAATTCACTCTGTGGGATGCTGACGATCAGGAACTCAATCAAGCCGTGCAACGGGTCGAAACGGCGATGAAGGCGATCCCGTTGCTGGCCGATGTCAGCACGGATGCTGAGCGCAGCGGCTTGCAGGAGGATGTCGATATTGATCGCTCTATGGCGGCGCGACTCGGGGTCAAGATCACCGATGTTGATACCGCCCTGAATGATGCGTTTTCTCAGCGGCAGATTTCGACGATCTACAACCCGCGCAATCAATATACCGTGGTGCTCGAAGTCGATGCGGCGGATCGCAACAGCCCGCTGGATCTGGCGACGATCTATGTGCCGGGGACGGGCGGTGTGCAGGTGCCGCTGTCGTCCTTTGCGAAAATCCGCCGCGATCTGGCGCCGCTGTCGATCAATCATCAGGGCCAGTTCCCGTCAGTGACGATCACTTACAATCTGAAATCGCAAAAGGATATCGGCACCGCCACTTCGACGATTCTCTCGAAGGTCGCCGCCTTGCATCTGCCCGATGGCGTCCATACGGAGTTTGCGGGCGATGCGGCTGATTTCAGATCGCAATCGAGCGAAGGCCCGCTGTTGATCATCGCGGCGCTGATTGCGGTCTATATGGTGCTGGGGATCCTCTACGAGAGCCTGATCCACCCGCTGACCATTTTGTCCACTTTGCCATCCGCGGGGCTTGGGGCGTTGCTGGCGCTCGAGGTGACCCACACACCGCTGTCGCTGATCGCGCTGATCGGCATTATCCTGCTGATTGGCATTGTGAAAAAGAACGGGATCATGCTGGTGGATTTTGCCATCCACGCGCAGAGGGCTGAAAATCTCGATGCACGCGAGGCCATTTACCGGGCTTGCATCGAACGCTTCCGCCCCATTCTGATGACCACCATGGCCTCGCTGCTCGGGGCCTTGCCGTTGATTCTGGCGACCGGGCCGGGTTTTGAATTGCGCCAGCCGCTCGGCATCACCATTGCGGGTGGCCTGCTGGTGTCGCAGGTGCTGACGCTGTTCACAACGCCAGTGACCTACATGCTGCTTGATCGAGTTGGCCGCCTGTCGCCGCGCCGTTGGTTCAGGGCGCGGTCATTGGTTCAGCCGGCGGCAAAAGCCTGATTTGAGCGAATTGCGGTGCCGCTATGGGCAGCAATGACTTCCAGGAGGTCATGCAGCGAATGGGCGATGCTTTTGCCGGTTGTGTCGACCGTCGCATGTGCTCTCGCATAATGCACTTCGCGTTCGCCCAAAATGGCGCGAAGTTCTTCGAGCGCCGTATCATCGTCCGCGATGATCCGCGTCTTACCCTGGGCACGCACCCGCTCAAGATGCTCATCGGGCGAGGCTTTGATCCAGATCGTGTAGAAATTTTCCAGCAGGATTTCCATCGACAAGGCGTCGGACACCAGACCGCCGTTGGTGGCGAGCAGCATGGCGCCGGCTCGCGTCGTGAGCCCGCGCAGCGAGGCCTGTTCGAGTCGGCGGTAGCCGTCCTGGCCATAGAGCGGGAATATTTCGTGGACCTGCAAGCCGTGATCACGTTCGATTTCGCGGTTCAGCTCGAAGAACGGCCATTTCAGCTCGTCGGCGGCCAAACGGGCGAGGGTAGATTTGCCAGCACCGCGCAGGCCGATCAGGGCGACGCGATCCAGTCGCCGCACCGGGCCGGAGGGCTGTCTTGCAGGCTCGCGCAGGGCGCGGCGGGCCGCTTCGATGCTCTTGATGTCGGCGGTCGTCAACAGGCTCTGGAATTCCTCGAAAAGCGGGGCATTGTCGGTCGGGCTCTGGAACAGCATTGTCAGCGGCACGTTGATGCCATGGCAAATTCGCCGCAACAGCAGCACCGACACATTGCCCTTGCCGGCCTCAAGCTGGGCGATGTAGCGCTCGGACAGGCCGGATTTTTCTGCGAGGAGTTTGCGCGATTGCCCGGCCTGCGCGCGCAGGGCTCGGGCGCGCTGCCCGAGATCGGCCAAGAACTCCGGCTCGCCCTGACGGGCCGCCAAGCTCGCAATTTCATGATACGACGTCTTCATTCGAGATGCTTCCAAGATGTTCCGCTAGCGCTCCGATTCTCCGCACAGCATGACTTCATACCTATGCTTATCGGCCCCGATTGCGTGAATTATAAGGCATGTGTTTACATATGAACCATAGTGCGTTTTATATTTCCAGAAAACCCAAGCAAATTGAGAATCGGTTTGCAGTTTAGGTCAAAGTGGTGGGTCATTCAATTCGTTGGATGTAATTTTCAGGGATAAGTATGACAATATGTTGGATGAGGCCATGGCTCTCGCCGCCATGCCCGCAAGCCCAGTGGCACGCCCGTCACGGCGCGACCTTGTGACATTGTGGCGGGATTGCGACCAAATTTGCTGTGTCGTGATTGACTTTGTCCCCTCGGCACCCGCACATTGCGGGTAACGAGGCCAAGCTGGATGATCATGCAATGAATGCGTCAGTCACGACTCTCCCCGCCGATCCGCTCGCGGCATCTGCGCATGCGGAGGTGCTGCCTGACAAAGCGGCGATGCGTGAGGCGATTCTGGCCAAAATGACCTATGCGGTCGGCAAGAATCCGATTGCGGCCACAGAGCGGGATTGGTTCGAGGCGACAGCGCTGGCCGTTCGCGATGTGATGACCCGCAGCTGGATTGCGTCCATCCACGATGTTTACGAGGACAAGCGCAAGCGCGTCTATTACCTTTCGCTGGAATTTCTCATCGGCCGCCTGCTGTTCGACAGCATGAACAATTTCGGGCTGACCGATGCGGTGCGCGGCGCGCTGGCCGAGCTCAATGTCAGTCTTGATGCGCTGCTCGCGGTCGAGCCTGATCCGGCCTTGGGCAACGGCGGTCTGGGGCGGCTTGCGGCCTGTTTCATGGAGAGTGCAGCATCGCTGAAAGTGCCGATGTATGGCTATGGCATCCGCTATGACCATGGCCTGTTTCGCCAGCGCATCAAGGATGGGCGGCAGCTCGAATATCCGGAAAACTGGCTTGACTGGCGCAATCCCTGGGAGTTCGAGCGCCACGAGGTGAGTTACACCATCGGGTTTGGCGGCTCGGTCGTCATGATCACCGAGGATGAAGCCAAGCCGCGCTACATGTGGCAACCTGCCGAAGCTGTGCAGGCTGTTGCCTTTGATACGCCCGTGGCCGGATGGCGCGGGGCGCAGGTCAACACCTTGCGGCTGTGGTCGGCACGCGCGCTTGATCCGCTGCGGCTCGACCGCTTCAACAGCGGCGATTATGTCGGCGCGCAAAATGCGCAGGCGCAGGCCGAGGCGATCTCCAAGGTGCTCTATCCCAGCGAATCGACGCCGGAAGGCCAGGAGTTGCGGCTGCGGCAGGAATTTTTCTTTGTGTCCGCCTCGTTGCAGGACTTGCTGCGCCGCCACGTCAACAATGAAAAGAGCCTCGACAGCCTGCCTGATCGGGTGGCGATCCAGCTCAATGACACACATCCGTCAATCGGCATTGCCGAAATGATGCGGCTGCTGGTCGATAACCACGCGCTGGAATGGGATCACGCCTGGGATCTTGTCGTGCGCACTTTTGGCTATACCAACCATACGCTGTTGCCGGAGGCGCTGGAAAGCTGGCCGGTGCCGCTGATGGAGCGCCTGCTGCCGCGCCACATGCAGATCATTTATCTGCTGAATGAAAAGCACCTCGATGATCTGCGCCTTGCACAGGATCCCGGCGATGCGATGCTCTCCTCGGTATCGCTGATCGACGAGCATAATGGACGGCGTGTGCGCATGGGCCATCTGGCTTTCGTCGGCTCGCATTCGATCAATGGCGTTTCGGCGCTGCATACCGAATTGCTCGAAAAGACCATATTTGCCGATCTCAACAGGGCCTATCCGGGGCGGATCAACAACAAGACCAACGGCATTACCTTCCGCCGCTGGTTATTCGAGTGCAATCAACCGCTGACCGCGCTGCTGGTCGAGACGCTCGGCCCAAAGGTGCTGGATGATGCCGGGCAATTGAAGGGCCTGACGGCCTTTGCGAAAGATGCGGCGTTTCAGGACAAACTGGCGCGTTGCAAAATGCTAGCCAAGGTGGCGCTGGCCAAAGTGGCACGCGAGCGGGTGGGGGTGGTGCTCGATCCGCACGCGCTGTTTGATGTGCAAATCAAACGCATCCATGAATACAAGCGGCAATTGCTCAATATCCTTGAAACTATAGCGATTTATCAGGCCATGCGGGCGCAGCCGATGCGCAACTGGACGCCAAGGGTAAAGATTTTTGCAGGCAAGGCCGCTGCCAGCTACGACACGGCCAAACTCATCATCAGGCTCGCCAATGATGTGGCCAAGGTGATCAACGCCGATCCCACCTTGCGCGACCGGCTGAAGGTGGTGTTTCTGCCCAATTACAACGTGTCGCTGGCTGAAATCATCATCCCCGCTGCCGATCTCTCCGAGCAGATCTCGACCGCCGGCATGGAGGCATCGGGAACCGGAAACATGAAGCTGGCGCTGAACGGCGCGTTGACCATCGGCACGCTTGATGGTGCCAATGTCGAAATCATGCAGCATGTCGGGCAGGAGAATATCTTCATCTTCGGGCTGACGACGGAAGAAGTCGCTGCACGCCGGGCGCGCGGCATTTCGTCGGTCGATATCATCAATGCCTCGCCGATCTTGCGCGAGGTGATCGACAGTCTGGCCGGCGGGGTGTTTTCGCCCGATGATCCGGGGCGCTATCGCGGCCTTTGCGACATCATCACCCATCATGATTATTTCATGGTTTCCGCCGATTTCGACGCCTATTTCAAAATGCAGCGTAATGCCGCCGATCATTTCCAGCAGCCCAGGGACTGGTTGGAAAAGAGCGCGCGCAACATTGCCGGCATGGGCTGGTTCTCATCGGATCGCACCATTGGCGAATATGCGCGCGACATCTGGAACGTGCCGATCGCCACCAAGGAGCCCGCATGACGCAAAACGCTGCTGCCCTGCACCGCGACGAAGTTGAGCAATTGGTGGGCGCGCGCCACCATGATCCCTTCGCGGTGCTAGGGCCGCATCTGGTGGCGGGCGGGCTGGCGGTGCGGGTGCTGTTGCCCGATGCTGAAACCCTCGAAATGATCGATGCCAAAGGGGTGCGGCTGGCGACATTTGAAAAGACCCATCCCAGCGGGCTGTTTGAAGCGTTTCTGCCGGGCAAGCAAAAGGTGCCGCGCTACCAGTTGCGGGCGGCCAATCCGCGCGCCAGCTGGCAGCTTTATGACACCTACAGCTTTGGGCCGCTGCTGGGTTCGGTGGATGATTATCTGCTGGTCGAGGGCAGCCATCAGTCACTTTATGACAAGCTGGGTGCGCACCGCATGACCCATGAGGGCGTCGAGGGCGTGCATTTTGCGGTATGGGCTCCCCATGCTGCGCGTGTCTCGGTGGTGGGCGATTTCAATGATTGGGATGGCCGCCGCCATCAGATGCGCAAAAGGCTAGACAGTGGCGTCTGGGAAATCTTTGCGCCGCTGGTCGGGGTCAATACCATCTACAAATACGAAGTGATCGCGGCGAGTGGCGCGCGCCAGCCGCTGAAAAGCGATCCCTTCGGCTTCTCGGCACAATTGCGCCCCGATACGGCTTCGCTGGTGACCGATCCTGCCCCCTTCGTGTGGAAGGATGAGGCCCATATGGCGCATCTGGCGCGGCGCAATGCGCGCGCCGAGCCGATGTCGATCTATGAGGTGCATCTGGGCTCGTGGCGGCGCGGCGACTACGGCCGGTTCCTGTCCTATGACGAACTGGCCGACCAACTGGTGCCCTATGTCGCCTATATGGGCTTCACGCATATCGAGTTGATGCCTATCTCCGAGCATCCGCTGGATGATTCCTGGGGTTACCAGCCGGTTGGGCTGTTTGCCCCGACCCGGCGGTTTGGCGATCCCGCGGGCTTCGCGCGGCTGGTTGATCGAGCCCATCGCGCCGGATTGGGTGTCATCCTCGATTGGGTGCCCGCACATTTCCCCACCGATGCGCATGGCCTCGCGTGGTTTGACGGCCACACGCTCTATGAAGATCCCGATCCCAAGCGCGGCTTCCATCCCGACTGGAACACGGCAATTTTTGATTTCGGCCGCGCCGAAGTCGCCAATATGCTCGCCGCCAATGCGCTTTACTGGATCAAGCGCTTCCATATCGACGGCTTGCGGGTCGATGCTGTCGCCTCGATGCTCTATCTCGATTATTCACGCAAGGCGGGCGAATGGTCGGCCAATATCCACGGGTCGAACCAGAATCTCGAAGCCATTGCGTTTTTGCGCAAGGTCAATAAGCTGGTCTATGGCCTGCACCCCTATGCCATGACGATTGCCGAGGAATCGACCTCGTGGCCCGGCGTATCGCAACCCTTGGAACACGGGGGCCTCGGCTTCGGGTTCAAATGGAACATGGGCTGGATGCACGACACCTTGAATTACATGATGAAAGAGCCGGTGCATCGCTCGCATCATCATCATGACATGACCTTCGGCCTGCTTTACGCCTTTGCCGAGAATTTCGTGCTGCCGCTCTCGCATGATGAAGTCGTGCATGGCAAAGGCTCGCTGATCACGCGGATGCCGGGCGACAATTGGCAGAAATTCGCCAATCTGCGCGGCTATTACGGCTTCATGTGGGGGCATCCCGGCAAGAAGCTGTTGTTCATGGGCCAGGAATTCGGGCAATGGCGCGAATGGAATTTCCGCGAAGGCCTTGATTGGCACCTCACCGACCATCCGCTGCATCGCGGCCTGCAACTGCTTGTGCGCGATCTCAACCATCTGCATCGCACGTGGCCGGCGCTGCATCAGCGTGATTGCGAGAGCAGCGGCTTTTCATGGGTCGTGGCCGATGATGCCGCGCAATCGGTGTTCGCATGGCTGCGCTTTGGGGCTGATGGTGCCGCGCCGATACTGGTGGTGAGCAATTTCACGCCCCTGCCGCGCGCCTCCTACCGCATCGGTTTGCCGCAGGCCGGGCTCTGGCGTGAAATTCTCAACACCGACGCGCAAATCTATGGTGGGTCAGGGCAGGGGAATCTTGGCGCCGTCGTGGCCGAAGCCAACCCCAGCCATGGGCAAATCGCCAGTGCAGAGTTCATGCTGCCGCCGCTCGCGACCGTTTATTTTGCGTTGGACACCGCATGAGATGAAATAAAAATGACCTGAAACCCACATAACCTGGCCGCAAGAGCTGGGCGTGCAACCAGACCTTCGAGGGAGACCACGATCATGACCAAGACAACGCGCCGTCCAGAACCGACGCAAAGCCCATCGCAGCGCAGCGAAGTTGCCGCGGGTGGGCCGCTGGCCCGCCACGCCATGGCCTATGTGCTGGCAGGCGGGCGCGGCTCGCGGTTGCTGGAACTCACGGATCGGCGTGCCAAACCGGCGGTGTATTTCGGGGGCAAATCGCGGATCATAGATTTTGCCTTGTCCAATGCGCTGAATTCCGGCGTGCGCCGCATTTCGGTCGCCACCCAATACAAGGCGCATAGTCTTATCCGGCATTTGCAGCGCGGCTGGAACTTTTTCCGGCCGGAACGCAATGAAACCTTTGACATCCTGCCCGCCAGCCAGAGAATTTCGGAAACCGCGTGGTATCTCGGCACTGCTGATGCGGTCTATCAGAACATTGATATCATTGAGGATTATGATCCAAAATATATGATCATCCTTGCGGGCGACCATATTTACAAAATGGATTACGAGGTGATGCTGCAACAGCATGTCGCCTCGGGGGCGGATGTGACCATCGGCTGCCTCGAAGTGCCGCGCATGGAGGCTTCCGGCTTCGGGGTAATGCACATTGATGCTGCCAACAACATTTTGTCGTTTCTGGAAAAGCCCAAAGACCCGCCGGCCATGCCGGGCAAGCCGGAAAGCGCACTGGCCAGCATGGGCATTTATATTTTCGAGACCAAATTCCTGATCGACCAGTTGCGCCGCGATTTTGCCGATCCAAATTCCAGCCGGGATTTTGGCAAGGACATCATTCCCTATATCGTGCAGAACGGCAAAGCGGTCGCGCATCATTTTTCGCAGAGCTGCGTGCGCTCGAAGAAGGAAAATGGCGCCTATTGGCGCGATGTCGGCACGGTGGACGCCTATTGGGCGGCCAATATCGACTTGACCGATGTTGTGCCTGAGCTTGATCTTTATGACCGCAACTGGCCGATCTGGACCTTTGGTGAAATCACGCCGCCCGCCAAATTCGTGCATGATTCAATCGAGCGGCGCGGGCTTGCCACCGCTTCGCTGGTTTCGGGCGGCTGCATCGTCTCGGGCTCGCATGTGCACCGCTCGTTGCTGTTTACGGGGGTGCATGTGCATTCCTATGCGGCGATCGACCATACGGTGGTTCTGCCTTATGTCACCGTGGGCCGGGGTGCAAAGCTGAAGAATTGTGTGATTGATCGCGGCGTCAACATCCCGGAGGATCTGATCGTCGGCGAGGATCCGGAGGAGGATGAACGCCGGTTCCGCCGCTCCGAAAACGGAATCTGCCTGATCACGCAACCGATGATCGACAGGCTTGGCTGATGGCGAGGCTACGTATCCTCTCGATCACTTCCGAGATTTTTCCGCTGATCAAAACTGGGGGCCTCGCGGATGTGGCGGGTGCCCTGCCGCTGGCACTGGCCGGACTTGATTGCGAAATGGTGACATTGGTGCCGGGCTATCCGGCGGTGATGGCGGCACTGACGGGGCGTCGCCGCGTTCATGATTTTGACGACCTGTTTGGCGGGCCGGCCCGGCTCTGGCGTGCCAAGGCCGGGCCGCTCGATCTTTATGTCATCGATGGCGCGCATCTTTATCAGCGCAAGGGCAATCCTTATCTGGGGCCGGATGGGCTTGACTGGCCGGATAATGCGCAGCGCTTTGCGGCTCTAGGCTTTGTCGGCGCTGCACTTGGGCGCGGGCTCGATCCGAAATTCCTGCCCGATGTCGTGCATGCGCATGACTGGCAAGCAGGGTTGGCACCGGTCTATCTGCATTATGGAACTGCGCCACGGCCCAAAACCGTGATCACGGTGCATAATCTGGCGTTTCAGGGCCGGTTCGATGCAGCGCTGCTGGCGGAATTGCGGTTGCCGCCCGAGTCCTTCACCATGGAGGGTGTCGAGTATTTCGGTGGCATAGGGTTTCTCAAAGGCGCCTTGGCGCATAGCGATGCGATCACGACGGTATCGCCTACCTATGCGGTGGAGATTCTCGAAAGCGAAGCTGGCATGGGGCTTGATGGGCTGCTGCGCCAGCGGGCAGGGGTGCTGCATGGCATTCTCAACGGCCTCGATGGCGACGCCTGGAACCCTGAAACCGATGTGCATCTGGCGACGCGCTACAAGCGGGCGGTGATGGTGCGGGCGCGCGCGCAAAACAAGCTGGCGTTGCAGCAGCGGCTCGGGCTGGCGGCGGATCCGCATGCGTTGCTGCTCGGCGTCGTCTCAAGGTTGTCCGAGCAAAAGGGGCTGGATCTGCTGCTTGACGCCATTGCTGATTTTGCCGACAGCCCGGTGCAACTCGCCTTGCTGGGGTCGGGCGACCCGCTCATTCAACAGGGGTTTGCACGGCTCGCCGCCGGTGCGCCGCAGCGTTACGCCTGTTCATTCACCTATGATGAACCGCTTGCCCACATGATCCAGGGCGGATCGGACGCGTTTCTGGTGCCGTCGCGCTTCGAGCCTTGCGGGCTGACGCAACTCGCAGCCTTGCGTTATGGTGCCATTCCGGTGGTGGCGCATGTCGGGGGCCTCGCTGATACCGTGATCGATGCCAATGCGGCGGCGCTGCAGGCGGGCGTGGCGACCGGCGTTGCCTTTTCCCCCGTCACCCGCGAGGGGCTGAGTGCCGCGCTGCGCCGAACCCTCGCGCTGTTTCGCGAGCCGAAAATCTGGCGCAAGCTACAGGCCAACGGCATGGTCGCGGATTTTTCATGGGAACAACCGGCGCGCCAGTATG
>JAJZGX010000028.1 GCA_021804825.1 Pseudomonadota bacterium
ATGGCCGCTGCTGTCAACCGTCGTGCTGGCAGTGGAGAGGCCGACATTGGTCACCCAGCCCGTCAGGAGCGGGAACAGGGTCGGCAAGGGATAATTGAGGCTGAGCATGACATAGCTGGAGCCGGAACCGGGGCAGAACTGCTGCGTGCCGCCCGGTGCGAAAATGGCCGCGGGATTTGATGAGGCGAAATTCGGCAGAACACGCATATCCACCTGCAGTTTGTTGCAATCCATATAGGACGGCAGGTTGGAGGTCGCGCCACACATCACTTGCTGCGTGAAGCTTTTGGCATCGACGATTGTGCTGTTGTTTTGAATTTGCCCGGTCATGACTTGGCGGGCGGCGTGATAAGCGGCATAATCAAGCGACGTTTGGCTGAACAGGACATATGAATTCATGAAAATGCCCATCAGCACCCCGAAAAACGGGATTGCCAGCATGCCGAATTCAATGGCTGAAACGCCGCGTTGATCGCGCACGAAGCGTTGATGCAACTTTCTGGTTGCCCGGCCTATCGTTCCTGCAAATCTGCCAACCATTTCACACCCTCACGCAACGCAACAATTTCAAGTCAGTGCTACTTCCGACAGGTTCTAGCATTCAACGTTTTACGACCCGTTACGCACCGGCAGATGAGCGGGTGCATGAGTTTAATGGAAAATTAACGGAAATTATTTCGTGCAAATCAGTGAGAGCTTTGCTGGACCGAGCCCGAGGCCGAGCCCGTGCCGCTCTGCAATGAATCATTGTTGTGTTGAGTTATCTGTGTATCGAGATTGGTGTTAAAGGTCGGCTGATCGCCGATAGTTACTGTTGGCTGGCAGCGCGGGTTGCAATAAAATGTCATGCGATCCATGCCGTTTTGCAAAAGAAGCTTGTTGTGCAGCGCTTCGCTGACCTGAATTTCTGTTGTTGCGACCTGATTACCCTGATCATCAAGCGCGATGACGTTGGTTTCGCCATAGCTTTTGCCGGTAACAACGAGGGTGTTCAGCTTTTTCAGCAACGTGACATCGGCGATGGATGGATTGCCGACGACCAGGGTATGCACATTGGTCGGCACTTTGACGAGGGTCGCCTGGTCGATTTTCACGCGAGCCACTGGCAGCAATGTGTCGGCACAGGCCGTTGCGATCCAGGATGCCGGCAAAATTGCCAGCGCAAGAAGCACCGCGCGGCTGCGGTTGAAGGTAGACAGCATGGCAGGCTCCTGACAAAAGGCTCGTAGAGGCGCAGTAAAGCGCCAAAATGGTGAAAAATGTCTGAAACAAGTCTAGCATGTCGCAGCAATATTCTGCGTGCGCGGTGATTCTGGCGCACCGTGGAAAAAACATGGTAGCAGTTCAGAAATTGTCTGGAAGACACGACCGCCACAAAAATGCCGCCTGCCGCGGCGATGAACAAGGGGCGAGGGTTTTGTTGGTGCTGCGATATTTTTTGCCCTTAATGGTCTTGGTCGCCATGGCGCCGCTGACGGCGGTGGCCGAACCCGGCAAGGCGGCGCTTGAAATCGGCGCGGCCGATGCCGTCTATGCAAATATAGCGACACAGATCGCCGGTGGTTTGGCCGCGGTTTCCGTCAATCCCGTGCTGGCAAAGGTCGCGCCCGGCACTGTCATTGAGATGCGCCTTCCGGGACACATGCTGCGCTTGTCGGCTGGCGCAAGCGAGCGACAAGCGGCTTTGGCCCATCCGTCACCCACATGGCTGCATGTTGACGCCATGACGAAACTCGCCCGTCAAATTGCGGCGACGCTCATAGCGCATGATGCCGGCCACCAGCGCGAAATCGCTGAACACTTGAAGGATTTTGAAAAGCGGCTGGCGCCGGTGCAAGACGAAATGAAACTGCTGCGCGACAAATATCGCGGTTCGGCTGTCTTTGTGACGGATCCTGCCTTCGCCAATATGCTCGATGATTTGCATTTTGGCATTCGCAACCGCGCCGAGCTTGCAACCCTCGATGGCCAAGGCCCGCAGCGAATGAAAGCTGTCAAACGTCTCGGACAGCGTATCACCGCGGCTGCGGCGGGGGTGCTGATTTACCGGTTAGGTGCGCATGATATGGCGACAGACTTCCTGAAAAAGGCGGCAGATCAATCCGGCGTGCCCAGCGTTGGGGTTTGGAGCGACCTGCCTGCGGGGCTGAATTACCAGCGCTTCATTCTGCGTGAGCTTCTAACCCTGCATGGCGCCCTGAATGAGGCCGCGCCATGAGGGCCTCGATGCCGCGCAATTTCATCATGGTTGCGGCCATGCTGGCTTCGAGTGCCGCGCTCGCCCATCCGCATATTCTGGTGAAGGCCAAAACTGCGATAATTTTCAATGCGCAAGGTGATGTCACCGGCGTCACCCACATCTGGGACTTCGACAAAGCCTTCTCCGCCTTTGCGGTGCAGGGATATGATTCCAGGCACGATGGCCGCCCGACCCGGGCCGATTTGCAGCCGCTGGCTAAAATCAACATGAATTCCCTGAGCTATTACAAATATTTCACCTCGCTGGTGCTGGACGGAAAGACCTTCAATCCGGGCAAACCGACCGACTTTTTCGATACTTTCAGCAATGACACGCTGGAAATTCACTTCACGCTGAATTTTGCAAAGCCGCTGGCCGTCAAGGGCAAGGCCTTCAGCCTGCGGGTCTATGATCCGGAATATTTCGCCGCCGTGAGCTTTGCCAAGAGCGACCCGGTGAAGCTCGGAGAAGGGCACCCCGATTGTGATGTGACATTGCACCGTCCCGGCCAGTTGGCCCCAGCGGTGGCCGCGAAACTTGCGGCGATTCCAGCAAGTCAGCACGATGTGCCGGCCGATCTCTTTGCCGTCACCAACCTTTTGATCAATTCTGCGGAGGTGGCGTGCAAATAAGCCTCGCAGCCGCGCCTTTAGGCCCCTTCGGCACCGGCCTGCCCGATACCGGCGGCATATCGGCGGGAGGCATGTTTCCAAGCCTGTTCGGCTGGCTGGTCGAAACCCAGATGCGTTTCAACAATGAACTCACCAGCGCCGTCGAAAGCATCCGCCATCATGGCACGGCGTTCTGGGCGCTGATCGGCATCGCCTTCGTCTATGGCATTATTCATGCCGTTGGGCCCGGTCATGGCAAAGCGGTCATTTCCGGCTGGATCATGGCCAACCGCGAGAGCCTGCGCAATGGCATCTTGCTCGCCGGACTCGCCGCCATGGCGCAGGCGGCGAGTGCCATCACCCTCATCCTTCTGGCGGCGCTGGTCTTGCATCTCACCAGTGTTTCCATCACCCGCGCGACGCTCGGTTTCGAGATTGGCTCGGACATTCTGATCATCGGGCTTGGGCTATGGCTGGTGTGGCGGCGGGCGCTGCGGCCGGTGTGGCTGCGCCGAGCGGCCATGCAGTCAGGTGGCGGGCTCGGCCATCTGGCCTTTGCCGCGCCGACAGCGGTCGGTGCCACCACATCGCGATTTTCCGCCATGGACGCCGCTGTCTGCGCCGAGATTGATGATTGCGATTGTGGCGGATTGCACATCCCCAGTGCCGCAGCGGCGCAAGGTCGGCTGGATCTTCGCCGCGCCTGGAGCGTGGTGGCGGTGACGGCGCTGCGCCCCTGCACGGGCGCGCTGATCGTGCTGGTGTTCGCGCTGTCGCAGCATGTGCTTTATGCCGGCATTGCCGCAACCATCGCAATGAGCATGGGTACCGCACTTTCGGTGTCCATCCTCGCGGCACTGGTTGTCAGTCTGCGCGGCGGCTTGGCGATGGCGGCGAGCGGGCCGCGTTCCTTTGCCGCGCGTCTGCTGCGCAGCGTCGAAATTCTCGCCGCCTGCCTGTTACCGCTGGCCGGGGTGCTGATGCTCTATGTGCATCTCAATAATTGATTTTGGCGACACGGCGCAATTCATCCGGTGTGGTTGAGCCAAAGCCGAAAAATTCGAGATAAGCGGGAATCTGCTCGAACAACATGTCGGTGCCCACCTGCACCCGGCAACCGCGTGCGAGCGCTGCGGCAAGAAATGGCGTGTGCTCGGCCTTCATCACCACTTCACCGACAAAGCTGGTGGGTGCGATGCGCGAGACATCCATGGGCAGCGGGTCTTCGGCCCGCATGCCGATGGGCGTGGCGTTGACGACAATGTCGTAACCGGCCGGATCGCGGCTTCCCACCACCAGTTCCAACTCGGGATAATGCGCGTACAAGCGCGCCGCCAGCGCCTCCGCACTCGGCGGATGCGCGTCCGACACCGCCAGTGCCGCCACACCGGCCTTGGCGAGCGATGCCGCAATCGCCGAGCCGACGCCGCCGCTGCCCAGCACAAAAGCGCGCTTGCCTGCAAGCGTCTGGCCCTTGCGCAGCACGCCGCGCACAAAACCCTCGCCATCGAACATGTCGCCGAGCAGACTGCCATCGGCGCGCAGCAGCACGGCATTGCAGGCCCCGGAAATTTTCGCAGTGGTGCTGGCCTCATCCAGCAGGTCCATCGTCGTCACCTTGTGCGGCATGGTGATCAGCGCCCCACGCAGATTGGTAAGCGTGAACAGGCTTTTGAAGAAGGCCGGAAACGTCTCCGGCTTCACACCCATTGGCACGACCACAGCGTCGATCGCCCGATCATCAAACCACGGGTTATAAATCATCGGCGCTTTGAAAGACTCGGTCGGCCAACCCAGATGGGCAATAAGCGTGGTTTTACCGCTGATCATGTCGCTACATCTTTATTCAGGTCAAAATCAGTGGCACCGCCACCGCCCGCATTCTTATCACAACATGCCCGCCTTTGACACGATGGCAGTGTTGGGCTGGTTGCGAACAAATCGCTTGCCTTAAGCCGAGCGCGGCTTCATGACGGCGATACAACAGCTCAGGCGCAACGCATGGTTCGGGTGTGGGATGACCGCGATTGATTTCACCGGTTTCTTTGAACGACTTGCCAGGGATTCGGGTGATGTGATCCTGCCGTTTTTCCGCAGCCACCTTGGCGTTGAAGATAAATCAGCCCCCGGAGCCCCCCGCGGATTCGACCCGGTGACGGAAGCGGATCGGGCCGCCGAAACCGTGCTGCGGCGGCTGATTGGCGCGACCTTTCCCGATCATGGCATCATCGGCGAAGAATTCGGCACGATAAACCCCGAAGCTGAATATGTCTGGGTGCTTGATCCCATTGACGGCACGCGCTCCTTCATCAGCGGTGTGCCGATGTGGGGAACCCTGATCGGCCTCATGCACCGAGGCATCCCTGCCTATGGCGTGATGAACCAGCCCTATACCCGCGAGCGCTTTCGCGGCGATGGCCATAGCGCGTCGCTCACCCACGCCGACAGCCCGGCCCGCCCCCTGCACACGCGCCGCTGCGCCTCACTCGCCGAGGCAACCTTGCTCACCACGTCGCCCTATCTGTTTGGCGAGGCTGAACGTCCCCGCTATCAGGCGCTTGAAGCCGAAGCCAGACTGGTGCGCTATGGCTGCGATTGTTATGCCTATTGCATGCTGGCGTCCGGCCACGTCGATCTGGTGATCGAAAGCGGTTTGCAACCCTATGACATCGTGGCACTGATTCCGATCGTCGAGGGCGCTGGCGGCAAGGTCACCAACTGGCAGGGTGGCTCGGCCGCGCGCGGCGGCAATATCGTCGCCAGCGGCGATGCTAGCCTGCATCAGCAGGTGCTGGAGCGACTCAACCGCTGACCGAACCTGGGATGAAGGCATCGAAAGCTGCGAGAAACTGCTCGCGCAGCTCATCGCGTTCGATCAGCAATTCGTGCTGGGCACCGGGGATCACCACCATATTGCGGCCATTCATGAAGCCGACAAAACGGGTCGCGGCCTCGGTATCGACCACTTGATCCAGCCCGGCGGCAATCGTCAGGCAGGGCACCGAGATCGACATCGGAAACGCGATATCCTTGAATGCCGCCATCAGCCGAAAAGCCTCATCCAGCCAATGAACCGTGGGCGCGCCCGTCCACACCTCCGGGCAATCTCGGGCCATTTCGGTGAATTTGGCATAACGCGCTGGGTCACTGGTGAGCACATTCTTGTTGAAAGGTTGCAGGAAATAGGCCGATCCATTGCCCCCGGGCACATAATTGCGCCCGAGCCCCAACCAGTCCAGCGTGCGCGCCAGATAGCGCGCACCGCGTGGCCAGCTAAGGCCGGCCAGATCGATCATCGGCGCACTCAGCACGGCGCGGCTATAATTGGAGGGGGCGGCGTGCAGCCGCAGCGCGAGCAAGGCCCCGCCCATGGAATGACCAAGCGCGAACCAGGGCTGCGGACAGTTCTGGGCGATCATCCAGGCCTCGACTGCCGCCAGATCCTCGATATAATCTTCCATGGCGTCGACATGGCCCTTGCGCCGGTCGCGCAACGCCCGGTCGGACAGACCTTGCCCGCGCCAGTCAAAGGTCACTACATTCAGCCCGCGCGCCAGCATGTCGCCAATGGTTTCATGATATTTTTCAATGAACTCACCGCGACCCTGCGCGAGCAGCAAGGTGCCGCGGGTGGCCTCGGCGCTGCGCCACGCGGCGAGGCGCAGATTGACATGATCGCGCGTTGTGATGGCCAGGACAGTGGCGCCCGCAGGGGCAGGGTTGGTGGCGGTGGAATAAAGCTTCATGATGCGGCAACCAGGGCAAGTTCAGACGGCAGCTTGCCACAAGGCTGCCGGTTCCGCCAAGCGATGATCACGCCGCGCAAGGGCATCTCCCCACGGCTCACGTCCAGGCCCGCGTGGAATAATCGAGCGCATAATGCGCCGGGTTGCAGGCAATGGCTGCCATGCCGCTCAACACCGTATCGGGTGCGGTGATCAGCCTTGCGCCAATGGGGCGCGCCTGATCGGCAATGGGGGCCTTGGCATCGAAGGCCTTGGCGAAGGCATCGCGCTGCAACAGCGGCTCCAGTCTTGGCAAAATGCCGCCCGCCAGCGTGACGCCGCCCGTGGCCATGAACATCAATGCCATATCCCCGGCAAAGCGCCCGATCAATTGCCAGAATTTGCGCACGCTATCGGCTTCTGCGCCATCAGGTTGGGCGAGGGCCGCCTGCGCAATATCGGCGGCCGTCTCGGCGCCAACATCCTCCAGAGCATAAAGCCGCAGCCGCCCGCGGTGCAGACGCTCCAGACCGCCGCCGGAAATCAAGGTTTCAACCGTGATGCGCCCATGCAGCTTTTCGAGAAGCGGCCACAGCGCGAAATCCTCATCGGTTTCGGGGCCAAATCCGGTATGGCAGGCCTCGCTGGCCAGCGCGGCATGACACCCGCCGACCTCGATCAGCGTCGCAGTGCCGAGCCCCGTTCCCGGCCCTAGGATCACCTGCGGCCCGCGTTGTGTCGCCGCTGCGGCAAGGCCGGGCTTGATGACCACGCAATCCTGCGGGCGCACCACTGGCAATGAAAGCGCCTGCGCCTCGAAATCATTCAGCAAAAGCCCCTGCGACAGCTTGGCCTGGCGTGCGACCTCGGGCCCATCGATATGCCAGCCGGCATTGGTGAGCTTCAAACTGCGGGCCGCCACCGGCCCCGCCCCGCAAGCTATGACCGAACCGGCGCCTCGCGCAATGTCGCCAGCTCCGGCGAGCGCTTCCGCCAGTCCGGCAAAAGCATCAGTGCGCAAAAACACCGGAGGCGACAATACCGCCTCTGGCGCATTTTGCCGCGCAACCCGCACATTGGTGCCCCCAATGTCGCAGACAAGAACCGGAAACTGAAATTGCAAAGCCCGACACTCCAGCAAAGATGCGCGGCATTGCCGACGCCCCCAGCTTTGGCATAGCCGCGAATGTCAGGGGAAGGAAGCCATTTTATGGGTTATAATGCCGGTAATCTTGTCAGGATCCGGGCCCAACGCCAAAGCACGAATGTCAGCCGCGCTGAATCCATCGGCGCGCCAGTCGCTGAGCGATTTGGCACCATGGCTTTTGGCAAGCTTGCGTCCGAGCGCATCAACCAGATTGACGTGATGAAAATACGTCGGTGTCGGCAGATCAAACAATGCCTGCAGCAGGCGGTGCAGGTGGGTTGCGGCCTTCAGGTCTTCGCCGCGCACCACGTCTGTGACACCTTGCCAAGCATCATCGGCAACCACGGCGAGATGATAGCTTGCCGGCACGTCCTTGCGGCCAAGGATGACATCACCCCAGAGCTGCGGCTGCGCTTCCACCCGGTGCGCTTCGCCATGCGGCCCCAGTTCCATGAAATGCAGCGCGCGGCCAACGGCCCCGATGGCACGGGCACTATCAAGCCGCCACGAATAGGCGACCCCCTGCGCCAGTCGCTCGCTGCGCTGGCGTGCGCTCATCTCGCGGCACGTCCCGGGATAATGGCGCACGCTGTCTGGGTCGGATGGCCAATCGCGCAGATAGGCAACCGCATGTGTCACATCCTGACGCGAGCAGAAACAGGGGTAAAGCAACTGGCGGGCGGCCAGATCCTGCAACATCATGCGATAACGCGCGAAATGCTCGGATTGCCGCAGCACCGGCGTCGCCCAGGTGATCCCGAGCCAGCTCAAATCCTCGAAAATGGCGGTTTCAAACTCCTGGCGGCAACGGTCGCGATCAATATCTTCCATGCGCAACAGCAAGGTGCCGCCACTGACGCGCGCCCGAGCGGCATTGACCAGCGCCGAGCGCGCATGGCCGAGGTGCAGCCTGCCGTTGGGCGAGGGTGCAAATCGGAAAATCAGCGGCTTTGATCCGGTCATGGTCTGTCATATAACAGGTTTATGTCTAACCCTGAGATGACAAATTGACGGTTGATTGTGGCGATACCAAGCCGGATACCGGCGTCGACAACCAAAAACATGCGCCTTTGCTGCTCTCCGAAGACGCGCTGGCGCAGGCATTGGCCGCGTTGCGGGCGCTTGATCCTGCCACCATCGATGCGATGATGGCTCAGGCCGGCCCGGTGCCGCTCCGGGTCCGCGAACCGGGCTTTGCCGGGCTTGTCGGCATCGTTGTTTCCCAGCAGGTGTCGGTCGCCAGCGCGCGGGCGATTTTTGGTCGCATCGAGGCGCAATATCAGGGCATCGCCGCCGCGGCTTTGCATCAGGCTAGCGATCCCGAGTTGAAAGCCTGCGGCCTTTCGGCGCCGAAAATCCGCACCTTGCGCGCGCTTGCGGCTGCCGAACTGCATCACGGTCTGGATTTTGCCGAACTGGCGCGCCAACCCGCCGAGGCCGCGCGCGCCACCCTCACCGCCATTCACGGCATCGGCCCCTGGACAGCGGAAATCTTCCTCTTGTTCTGCGCGGGCCATCCCGATGCCTGGCCCGCCGGTGATCTTGCGTTGCAGGAAGGTGTGCGCCTCGCGCTGTCGCTGGAGTCGCGCCCCGACACCAAAACGCTTGAGGCGCTTTCGGCGCGCTGGCGTCCTTGGCGCGGCGCCGCAGCACGACTGATCTGGGCCTATTATGGGGCGCTCAAACGCGCCGGTGCGCCGATCGAGGTAGCGGGCTGAGGGCTTGGCTCCAGCGCCGCAATAAAACACTTCACGCGCATGTTGTTTCAGGGAAACTGCCCCATGGGTCTCGTGAACCCACAACGGGCCTCCACGCCCTCGTATGGCAACGCGAGATAAAGTGCGGCCCCTTAAAATCGCACAAATTTTTGTAATGTCAGGCTCATCAAAGACCCTGTCAACCCGTCAAAAATGACGGTATCGCATGAGCAAATTGTGCGATAAGAAAACTTATGGTTGTATTTCTGGATCTGCCAACAAGACTTGCCGATTGAGACAGGCCAAAAGAATTGTCAGACCACACTATATTTATGACCACCAATATATTGCATGGTAAGCGTGTTTTAGTTAAATCAACGCAAGTGTTTCGCATCATGCGGTGTATGGTGATTATATTTGCATGGGAGGAGCCCTTTGCGCACACCGAACGTGCTGCCGATGTTGATCGCCGAAATCAAATCACAACCGCCAAGTCTGGAGCTTGCAGCCAGGTTGCTTGCCATTGTGCTTGACTTCATGCCCGAAGATGTCTGGATCTGGCTTGAGGAATTTGGCAATCCGCTTGTCTCTCTTGCTGCGGCCAAGGAACTTTGCGACCTGCTCGGCCTCGATTGGAACAGGGCGATGGAGGCGGGCGGCTTGGCCCTGCAAGCGAACGCGCTCGCGCCCTTGCAAAGTGCGGCACTGGCGGCGGTGATCTGGATGTTGTCGGCTTGCCAGTATGACGAGACCGACATCATGTCACCCAACCTTCATTGAATGTTGCATGTCCATCGGCCTTTGCCGCGAGATAGTGAAGTTCGCGGCACGTGCGCCGTGCGATCAAGGTTTGTGATCCTGGGCTCCGTAATGGAGCCCAAAACCATGTCATGCGGCTTGGCTCGGCCATGATTGCGAGCAGGCAGGTTCCGCTCAGGCAGCCTTGCGCATGGGCTCGAAAGTTGTTGCCTCTTCGACAAGGCCCGTGAAGGCGCGCAATTTCATCGCAATTTCATCGGATACGTCCCACAATCCCAAATGCACCTTGCCCGTGCTGGGGAAGTCGGATGTGGCGACGATTTCATGCGGGCATTTGATCCGCCGCATGGCATTGATCATTCCCATATGGCTGAGCGTCGTCAACTGATTGACGCCGCTGCGGGCAGAAACTTCGCACCCTGCGATGATAAGCTCGCAGGTGACGAGATTCTGGCCGCGCGGGGTGTAATGGCCACGCAGCCACAAAGGATCGACGCAAAAGCGGGTCACTTCCCAAATCGCTGCGGATTCAAAGACTACGGGCTTGTCAAACCAGGCGCTGAACACATCCCGCATGAGGTGGGGGCCGGTGGTCGGCATCATCCGCAGGCTGCCTCTCACGCGACCTGTCGCATCATCGACAGAAATAACATATACAGGATCAAGATCATCATAAGGATCGATCTCGCGACCATCCTTCAGGGGCACTTCCCAACCAAGCTGATCGTGAAACACGCGCTTGCGCAAGCAAAACATCTCATCAACTAACGCGTTGTGTTGTTTATGATTTCTGCCGTCAACCGTGATGATCATGGGTGCCTCCTTTGTTAAGAGGTCTTCATGTTCTCACACAGACGTATCGCAAGATATTGGGTAAGCAAACCCGGTCAAATTTGACGGGTGATATTAGAGTTAGTCAGGCGCAATCAAGCCAAGTCCAATAGCACGACTTACGGCATGGGCAACATTCAAGGCGTTAAGTTTGTGGCGAGCCGTGTCGATATAGCCTCGGACTACACGCTCAGAAATACTCAATATAGTAGCTGTATCACCTACAGATTTCCCGGCGGCTGCCCATCTCAAACATTCGATCTCTCGCGGTGCCAGACGGAAATCCTGATGGTTCGACCTGTAAACATTGACTTCGGTCATAGCTTGCTGGTGCACATACTGCGCAACCAAAACAAGGTCGCGCATGGCGGACTTTTTCCTGGCGAGCCATTCAGAAGAGCTTTCGTTTGAAGTTACAACGAATAGCCCGCGGTCACCACGAGGGCCGCGCACCGGAATGACAAGACCTTGGCGGCCGACGCCAAACTCGTTGGCCTCGCCGAAAATGCGGCGCGCCCCTGTCCCTGAATTTTGCAGCTCTGCCCAATCAACTGGCAGAACACTTCGGCGCTCGACACCAATTACCGGATCAATGCGCGCATAATTGTTTTCTGAATAATGCTTTGTCCATGCTTCTTCATAAGTGGTCCACACGATCGGAGTTCCCGTCGGCCTCCCCGGCACCGTGAGCCCAACATAGGTGGCATTTGCCATGCCATAGGTCCGCACAAGGGCAGCCAGATAGGTTTTTGCGAGATTTGTGGTGATAGTTTCAGAACTATCTTCGACGCCGACTAAAGTAGATTCCAGCATGTTCAGCATCCAAAAATTAGTTTACTTGTAAACACAAATTTTAGCAATGCTGTGAGGTTACAACCGATTGCAACTACTGTCAATTTGTCGCACAATTGAAATTGGCATGGCGGCAACGTCGGCAGGTCGATGGCCGCGAGGAATCCGCTGATTTGCTGTAAAAACAAGTAAAATGACGCTAAGGTGAGCGCCGTTTTTGAGTGACAAAATTTCAGTTGGGGAAGTGCAACGAAAATGTCGACAAAAATTGAATGGTGTCATCGTTGCAGCTAATATAAATAATTAATTATGTAATTATAGAAAAAATAATACGAATTGCCAAAAATAATTTATACTAAAACGATCCCATTTATGAAAAATATATATCATAATAAATGTAATTCAATTTTATCATGACGCGTGTCAAGCCAAGCGCTTCGGCGTGCTTGGAAGCGTGTTTTAATGCAAGCAGTAAAAAACCAACGCTGTCGCGCGATATATTTTGGCTTGGCTTGAGTTTGTTGCGCGAGTTCCCTAGGGGTCGTTTTGTCATTTGCATCTCCCGAATGATGATTGTCCATAAGCCTTACCGATTGTTAACAAAAGAGGCGCTCTCGCGCGGCCAAAATCAATCCGTCAAATTCGCCGGTATTGCAGACCCTTGCATCTGATCGTCGGGCCAATGGGCCCGCGACCGGCGGCTTCCAAGGTTCAGCTTTCCTCCGGCAAGGGCTCCATCCGAGCGCCATGAACGCCCGCCAGACCGTCGTGCAGTCGAATTGTCGATATTGAGTGCCCAAAGCACCAATTTACGCCCATCGGCATTGTTCGGGCGTATTCATCATTGGCAAAACTTGCCACAGCCATGAAAAGCGCAGGCGGATCAGCCTGGAAACACTTCGCCTGACGCCGTGCTGCAAGATACCAGCCGAGACGATAACTTCGTCGGCCACAAGTCGCTGCGCGCAGCAAGGCTTGTGACGCTTTTGTCACAAATCTCTATTTCAGCATCAAGCCAGCGCGGACCGCAGTTTTTCACGGGTGCTGATGCGCGCCTTGTCGCTGGTCCATGTCGATTCCAAGGTTTCAGGCAACGCCCGAAACCGGCGATCAATGCCGGAAGTGGCGATGGCCAGTGAAAACCATGGCGAGACCCGCCTCATCGGCGGCGCGGATCACATCCTCATCGCGCATCGATCCGCCGGGTTGAATGGCCGCGGTGGCACCCGCGGCGGCCGCCGCCATCAGGCCATCGGCGAAGGGGAAGAATGCGTCCGATGCCACCACCGAGCCAACCGCAAGACTTGTTTCCAGCCCCAGCGCCTTGGCAGCTTCCCCGGCCTTCCATGCGGCGATGCGCGAGGAATCGACCCGGCTCATCTGGCCAGCGCCAATGCCGACGGTCGCGCCATCCTTGGCGTAAACGATGGCGTTGGATTTCACGTGCTTGGCGACCCGGAACGCAAATTTCAGGTCAGCCATTTCACGCGCATTCGGTTGGCGCTTGCTGACGACGCGCAACTCCATGTCATCCACCACCGCATTATCGCGATTTTGCACCAGAAACCCGCCTGCCAGCGTGCGGAACATCAATCCCGGCGCGCGCGGATCAGGCAGCCCGCCAGTGACCAGCAGGCGCAGGTTCTTCTTTTGCGCGATCAGCGCCACCGCGTCATCGTCAGCTTCCGGGGCGATGATCACTTCGGTGAAGATCTTGACGATTTCCGCAGCGGCCGCCGCATCGAGGCGGCGGTTGAGCGCGACAATGCCGCCAAAGGCCGACACCGGATCACAGCGCAACGCCAGCTGATAGGCTTCGCTTAAGGTGGCCCCCAGCGCCACGCCGCAAGGGTTGGCGTGCTTGATGATGGCCACGGCGGCCCTTGTGGCTGCGTCGAATTCGGCGACACATTCAAAGGCAGCGTCGGTATCATTGAGATTGTTGTAAGATAGTTGCTTGCCCTGCACCTGCCGCGCCTGCGCCACGCCTGGGCGCGCCTCCGGGCTGCGATAGAAAGCGGCCTTCTGGTGCGGGTTTTCGCCATAGCGCATCCCCTGTGCCAGCGCGCCGCCAAAGGCGCGGAATGCCGGTTCGCTTTCGCCGTTCTGGTCGGCAAACCAGTTCGAGATCGCCGCATCATAGGCGCCGGTGCGGGCATAGGCCTTTTGCGCCAGGGCTCGCCGCGTCGCGAGGCTGAGGGCACCGTTCTGCGCGGCCATGTCAGCGAGCACGCGGTCGTAATCCTCGCCCTCCACCACCACGGCGACATCGGCATGATTCTTGGCGGCGGCGCGGATCATGGCGGGCCCGCCAATGTCTATATTCTCGACCGCTTCGTCAAAGTCGGCGCCTTTGGCGACGGTCGCCTCGAACGGGTAGAGATTGACCACCAGCAGATCGATCGGCGCAATGCCATGCGCCAGCATTGCGGCTTCATGGGCCGGGTTTTCGCGTATGGCGAGCAACCCGCCGTGGATTTTAGGATGCAGGGTCTTGACGCGCCCATCCATCATTTCGGGGAAGCCGGTGTGGTCACTGACCTCGGTGACATCGAGCTTGGCATCGCGCAGCGCCTTGTAGGTGCCCCCGGTCGAGAGCAGTTCCACGCCATGCGCCGCCAATTGTTGCGCAAAGGCCACAAGCCCGGTTTTGTCGGACACAGACAGCAGCGCCCGGCGGATGCGGACCAGATCAGTAGCCATGGGATAAAATTTCCTGCTGGGAACGGGGAGGCGCTAACGCCGCGTTGGCGATAGCACAGGCGCGCCCTGCTGCAAACCCGCCGCTTGGCCTCAGTGTGCCGGCGCGGACAGCGCCGCAGTCGATAATTCCGGCCGGTAATGGCCGTTGTGGCAGAATTCGTCGCGCCGCACTTGTGCACGCGCAAAATAGCGGGTGAGGGCGCGGTGATGGCTTGACCCGATGTAATCCAGGCGGCCGATCACGCAGGCCAGCGTTCCGGCATCGAAGCTGCGCGCCGCTGTGGCCGGGCAGGCTGTGCCATTGACCAGCAGCGCCGGCTTGTCATGCTGCAAATGAAACGCCCAGCAGCCCGAAGGCATTTGTGCCACCGCCATGGCCCCGAAGGCCGTGGCAATCATCCTTGGCTGCGCCACATGGGGAAGCGGATTTTGGTCGTGCCGGTCAAGCGCCACGGCGTCCTGCGCCGTCATGCCGGTGATGACCGACAAGCGCAGCTGATTCGCCTTTCGCCCGCCGCGGGCCTTGGTGTCGCGACGATAAGCCATCCGCTCGATCAGCCCATGCCCAAGCCTTTGACGCAGCACTACAAAACTCGATTTGGCCGCACCAAATTCAGGTGATGGCAGATCAAACCGCGCATAAAGCGGCATCATCTGTTGCCACATGGGCCGCGGCGGCGGCAGGGGGCTGGCCTTGGCGACAATGATGGCGGGTGGGGTCATGGGAATCGAAAACAGCGCGAAGGCGGCGGCAAGGCTGAGGGCGAGATTGGCATTGCGCCCCAAAAACACCGTTGCAGGTCGCTGCGCGATCGTGCCGGGCCGGTTCGGCGAGGCCGCTGCGAACAGCCGCACAGAGCGCGGAGTTTTCAGCAAATTCAAAGCATAAAGAGACATGTCTGGCATCCGTGCTGCCGTCGGTGCCTTCTCATGACTTAACGTCCCTTGCGGCTGGTTACCTTGCGACCGCCAGTTGCAATCAGAGTAAACCGCCGGTTACCGTGCCCAACACCCTCGCGAGGCCCTTGCCAAGCCTGAGGCAATTGACTAAACGAATGTCAGTCGCGTCGCCCTACCGGGCCACCGCGCAACGCGCCCGTAGCTCAGCTGGATAGAGCATCAGACTACGAATCTGAGGGTCAGGAGTTCGAATCTCTTCGGGCGCGCCATTAAAATCAATGATTTGGACATCGCTGCGACGGGCGGCGTGTGCGATGACTGGCGTGTGTGCGCTGGCGGATGACGCGGCGCGGCCATGATGGCGGGCCTTGCGGCCCACCTTGCCATTATCGGCCTTGTAAGGGGCAGGGCCGCACCTTTCAGGACATGCCAAGCCCGGCGCGCACAAAATCCATGCTGGCACGCACGGCACCAATCGGATCTGCGAGTTGGTGAACCTCTTTTGCAAATGGTTCGAACGACACGACGCCGTCATAGCCGCCAGCATAGAGTTGACGAAGCTGCTCGACATTGCCGAGCCGGTCTTTGGCGCCAACCAGCACGCGATGACCGTCCAGCATGTCGGTGAAGGAAACCGCCGAATCTTCGAGGCCGGAAATGTGCACGAGCCCGGTGCGCTTGGGATAAAGCGCGGTCTCACCGGCACCGCGATGGTGGAACGTGTCATGGACCAGCGAATAGATATCCGCTCCGCCTATGGCATCTATCGCCGCCAGCGCCTCGCGCTTGTAGCGCAGCGACGAAATTGGAAAGCCCAGCGGCTCAACGAAGCCTTTGAGACCATGCGCTCCGAGAATAGTGCGGATTGACGAGAGCGCTGTCCTCAGGCCCGCCGCCTTTTCCGGCGTGTCCGCGACGAACTTGCCTTCATTGAGCGGGCACATGACGAGGCCGGTCGCACCGGCAGCGGCGGCAATGGCGGCGAGTGCTTCCGCCCGCCGCGCGAGGTCATCGCTCCAGATGTTGAAGGGATAGAGTGCGTTGACGCTGCGCACCTCCAGCCCAGCGTCGCGTGCCTTGCCGCCAACCCGCTTCGCCGTTTCGACATCGTTGAGGCTGTTGGCGCCGATGTCATTGCGCAGTTCAATGGCGACCGCGCCGAGCTTGACCGCCGCCGCAACGAGATCATCAGGCGTCAGCGTCGGCGCGATCATGTGATTGAAACCGAACTTGATCTTGGTCATGTCATTTTCCTTGATGGCGTAAGGGGGGTTCAGGCGTAGAGCGCCGGGCGCTGACGCAGCGTGATCGGCTCGCGCGCCCCGGAGGCGATCGCCTTGACGCCGGTCGTCGTGACGGCGGTGGCGACATAACCATCCCAGGAACTGGGGCCTGTGGCGCCGCCCGCACGGGCTGCGGCGATCCATTCACGGAACTCGGTGTCGAAAGCGGCGCTGAAACGCTCTTTCCAGTCCGCGGGAACGCGGCCGGAGAACACGCCATTGGCCTTGACCACAACATCATTGCGCTCCGCCAGCGTCACGACGCCGGTCTCGCCGATGATTTCGCCCCTGATGTCATAGGCATAGGCGATATTGACTGAGGTCTCGATGGTCACGAGCGCGCCCGAGCGCATCTCCAGCAGCGTCAGCAGCGGATCGGCAAGGCCGCCGCCGCGGCTGTTCTTGCGCGGACTCTTGACCGTGATCGCCACCGGTTCGTCATCAAGCAGGAAGCGGGCCGTGTCGATGTCATGCACCGCAGTATCGGTCAGCGCATTATTGGCGGTATAATAGCCGGGCACACTGGGATTGCGATGGCCGCTCTGGAAGATCAGCGGTGCCCCGATGGCACCCGACAGCACCGTCTCTTTCATGGCCCGATACTGCGCGTCGAAACGGCGCATGAAACCGAGTTGCACCAGACGCTTGCCGTGTTTTGTTTCGGCGTCGAGCACCGCTTCGCACTCCTCCACCGTCTCGGCGAGCGGCTTTTCGCAGAACACCGGCTTGCCGGCAGCAATGGCCGCGAGCACATAGGTCGCGTGCGTCGGCCCCCACGACGTGACGACCACCGCCTCGACTTCCTTGGCCGCGATCAGCGCTTCGCCGGTCGCATGGCACGTGGCGCCGATCCCGGCGGCGACCGCCTCCGCCTGCGCGGCATTGACATCGCTGACGGCGACGACGCTGGCCCCGGCCAGCACTGTGGTCAGGCGGCGGATGTGATCCTGTCCGATCATGCCGACGCCGATGATGCCGATTTTCAAATTCATGTCAGTCTCCAGATAAGTGTGGTTTTGCTTGCGTTTCACGTTTCACAATGCTTTCGCCTTTCGGCACCGGCACGTGGCGCCACCCGGCCAAAGCGGGGGCTGACCTCGTAAACCTTGCCGTGACCGCCGAAAGGCTTGCGAAAGACCTTCGGCCCGATCAGCCGTGTTTTGAGGAAAAGAGCATCAGTTGAATGTCCTTTGCAGCGCGGCGGCCGCGTTGTAACGGCGCCTTGCCTCCTCCAGCCGATCCGGCCCGCCGACTTGCGGCACGGCAACATCCCACCAATGCCCACCGGCATTGGTTCCGGGCGCCGCGTCGGTGTCGATCACGACAATTGTGGGAATGTCCCGGCTTCGCGCCGCGGCGATTTCGCGCTCGAGGGCCGGAATATCGGGCGCCTTGACGGCGTGCACGCCCATCGAACGGGCATGGGCGACAAAGTCGATCTCGGGTTGCGTTTCAACCCTGGCATCCTTGTAGAGATTGTTGAATTCGGCACCACCGCATTCGATCTGCAAGCGGTTGATGCAGCCATAGCCGCGGTTGTCGGTCAGCACGACCGTGAACGGGATTTTGCGCATGACTGCGGTTGCGAGTTCCGAATTGGCCATCATGTAGGAGCCGTCGCCAATGAAGCAGATCACGTCCTTGGCAGGCGCGGCGATCTTGATGCCCATGGCCCCGGCAAGCTCATAGCCCATGCAGGAATAACCGTATTCCATGTGGTAGCCGCCTTTCGACGCCTGCCAGAGCACTTGCAACGCCCCCGGCATCGTGCCCGCAGCACACATCACCACGGTATTGTCCTGCGCGGCGCGCTGCACGGCGCCGATCACCTCGGCGTCGGTCGGCAGCGCATTGCTTTCGCCATTCGGTGGCGCCGTCACCCGCCGCACCGCGCCGAGCCAGACGTCCTTCAGGGCCGGATCATGCCCCGCAAAGCGCAGATCACCCAGAGCTTCCGACAGCCTTTGCAATGCGATGCGCGCGTCGGCGACGACGGGCACGGCAAGACGCTTGCGCGCATCATAGGGGTGCAGATTGATCGAAACCAGTTTGCGCGCCGCAGTCGCGAACAGCGACCACGAGCCTGTGGTGAAATCCTGAAACCGCGTCCCTATGCCGATGACGACATCGGCATTCCGGCAAATGTCATTGGCGCAGTCGGAACCGGTGACACCGGGCGATCCGAAATTCATCGGGTCGCTGGCGGCGAGGGCGCCCTTTCCGGCCTGAGTCTCCACGAAGGGAATATTGTGCCTGGCGGCAAAGGCCGCGAGTTCATCCTCCGCTTCCGAATAGATCACGCCGCCACCAGCGACGATGACAGGCCGCGCTGCGCCCGCAAGCAGGGTCGCCACATCGGCGATCTCGCGACGATCCGGCTCGGGCCGACGAATCCGCCATGTGCATGGCTCGAAGAATTCCACCGGATAGTCGTACATTTCCGCCTGGACATCCTGGCAAAAGGCGAGAACGGCAGGACCGGCGTTTTGCGGGTCGGTCATCATGGCCATGGCGCGCGGCAGCGCAGTCAGCAGATGCTCGGGGCGGGAGATACGATCGAAGTACCGCGCCACCGGGCGAAAACAATCATTCGCGGACACAATGCCATCGTCGAAATCCTCGATCTGCTGCAACACGGGATCGGGCCGCCGATTTGCGAATACGTCGCCGGGAATCAGGAGAACCGGCAGGCGGTTCACATGCGCCAGAGCCGCAGCGGTCACCATATTGGTTGCGCCGGGCCCAATGGACGACGTGACGGCCATCGCCTTCTTGCGCCGCATGGTCTTGGCATAAGCAATGGCCGCGTGCGCCATGGTCTGTTCGTTCTGGCCGCGCCATGTCGGCAGCGCCGCACCGATGCCGTGCAGGGCTTCGCCAATCCCGGCGACATTGCCGTGACCGAAGATTGCCCAGACGCCCTCGATGAAGCGCTCGCCGTCCTCCGTCATTTGTAGCGAGAGCCATTTGACCATGGCCTGTGCAGCCGTAAGGCGGATCGTCTCACTCATATTGCCATCTCCTCCGCTTTCAAACGGGCTTTGTCCCAGATATGGCAAAGCCTCTCGAAATTGCCTGCCATAGTTGCCATTGCCGTCGCATCATCGATGTGCCCGGCGAACCAGTCGCGCGCCGGTTCGGCAAAAATCGTCCGCCCCACTGCAAAACCCCGAACAAGCGGAAATCTGGCGGCAATGGCGAAAGATGCCGCCAATTGCTCCTCGGGCGCGTCGAGGCCCAGCACCACGATGCCGCGGGTGCGCGGATCATTGCGCTCGATGGCGGTGACGGCATTGCGCCACGCAGCCTCGGAGGCGCAAGGCTCCAGTTTCCACCAGTCCGGGAAGATACCGGCATCATAGAAGCGCTGGATGAGCTTGGCCGCAGTGAGGTCATCGACCGGGCCGACTTTCGAGGGGATCACTTCCAGCAGCATTTCCAGCCGATTGCGCCGTGTCGCCTGAAAAAGCCGCGCGATCGTCTGCTCCTGCGCCGCCCACATGGCGGCGTCATCGTCGGGGTGGCAGTAACAGAGCACTTTGACGACATGGTCGCGCGGCCATTCGGCAAGCCCGCCGCAGTCCAGACCAAGCGCCGGTTCAAGCGTCAACGGCCGCGAGCCAGGCCATTCCACCGGCCGCCCGATCCAGAGCCCGGCGCCAGCCGCAGCATGCAGAGCGTCGCCGCCGAGCCGGCCGTCGCAGAGAATCCCGAAGCCGGCTCGTTCGGCCTGAACGCGCTGCGCCGCGCGCAGGCAGAGCAATTTGAAAGCGCCAATCGCTTCTGGAGTAGCGCCCGCCAACTGCTCGATCTGGGCACGATGATCGAAGGCGAACACGTGCATCGTGCGCCAATCGTCGTGCCGGTTGGTCGACCAGTGAACCTGCTCAAGTTCAGCGTCATTGCGCAAATCCCTGCGCACGATGCCGCGTTTCAAAAAGAACTGCAGTTCCTCCCAGCTCGGATAGGCCGGGGTGCAGCCATGGCGGGACACGGCGAACGCGCCGCAGACATTGGCGAGCTTCAATGTGGCCGGCCAGTCGTCCCCGTCAAGCCATCCCTTGAGCAGGCCGGACATGAAGCCATCGCCCGCGCCGAGCACATTGAAAACTTCGATGGCAAAGCCGGGGCCGGTTTCACCGGCGTCGAGATCATCAGGAATGGCGCCGCGGAACGCCACGGCACCACGCGCCCCGCGCTTGCACACCAGCGTCGCTCCGGAGACCTTCCGCACCGCCCGCAGGGATGTCACGGTATCGGTCGAGCCACCGGCGATGTGAAACTCTTCTTCGGTTCCGACGATCAGATCGAACAGATGCAAAGTCGAGAGCAGCTTGGCCGTGACCCGTGCCGAGGCGATGAAGCGGCTTTCGCCTTCGTCATGACCCGCGACCCCCCAAAGGTTGGGGCGGTAATCGATGTCGAGCGCCGTCCGCAGCCCATTTTCACGGGCGATGCGCAGCGCCTTGAGCACGGCGCCTTCAGTCCGGGCATGGCTGAGATGGGTTCCGGTCGCGACCAGCGCCCGCGCCGAGGCGACAAAGTCCGGGTCGATATCGTCTTCGCACAGCGCCATGTCGGCGCAGTCCTGCCGGTAGAAAATGAGTGGAAACTGCTCCTTGTCACGGATGCCCAGGATCACCAGCGCCGTCAACCGCTCGGGATCGGTCTTGACGCCCGTCACGTCCACGCCGTGCCGGATCAGCTCTTCGCGAATGAAGCGGCCCATCGGCTCATCGCCGACGCGCGTGATCAGGCCAGCCTTCAAGCCTAGCCGTGCCGCGCCGCAGGCCATGTTGGTCGGCGAGCCGCCGATATATTTCTCAAACGAACGCATGTCTTCGAGACGGCCTCCAATCTGCGCGCCATAGAGATCCACACCGGCGCGACCGATGGTGATGACGTCGAGTTGTCGGTCCATCGCGCGCACTCCTCAAAAGCCAGTTTCGGAAAGGAAAGCGCGGCTCGCTGCCAGATCGTCGAGAATCGACGATCTGTTTTGCGGATCGCGCTCCTGCTCGATGGTAATATAACCGGCATAGCCAATGTCATTGAGCGCCGCGCGAATCCCCGCATAGTCAATACTGCCGCGGCCTATGGGGCACATGACACCCTTGGCGCAGGCATCGAAGAACCGGATTTTCTGGTTCATCACCTGCTCAAAGACAGCTGGATCAATGTCCTTGAAATGCACATAGTCGAGACGATCCGCGTAGCGGCGCAGCGTTGCGACTGGGTCCATCCCGGCATAGGCCAGATGGCCGGTATCGAGGCAAAGGCCCGCGGTCTCAGCATCCACATCCTCGACAAGGCGCTGCAATTCGTCGGCAAATTCGATGTAACCGCCAGCGTGTGGATGAATGGTCGCGCGCACCCCATAACGATCACGCGCCCGCTCGGCGATCGCGCGGATGGTTGCCATCATCCCGGCCCAGGCTTCAGCATCGAGACGCGGCGCCCGGCTGGAATGACCGGCCGCATAATCCCTCTCGTCGTGCCCCCAGTCCATGACGGTCAGATAGGGCGCCGCATAGCGCTGCCCGGCATGCAGCGGCGGTTTTGGAAGCTGGATGATCAGGCTGCAAATCTCATCGGTCTGCCGCAGCAGGTTCTCCCGGTTCGAAGGCGATGCCAGATCATCGAAGATCGTCCCGGCGACAATGGTGAGGTGCTGCGCGCCCAAGGCTTCCGCCACCACGCGGGACTCGAGCGGCATGTAACCATAGGGACCAAGTTCAAGCCCGCCGAAACCTGTCTGCGCGGCTTCGTCGAGCACCTTGCGCCAATCAGGCAGATGCGGGTTTTTCACGTCATCGACGCCCCAGCAGCAGGGCGCGCAAGCGATGGTGACAGGGGCAGGCATCAGGTGATCACCTCATCAGGCATTTCGGCCGGAAAAATTGCAGCGCTGGCGGCACGGGTCAGCGGATGATGGTCGCCTTCAGCGCATCGACCGAGGATTGGATGCCAGCCTCCGTTGACATGGTGAAATCTTCCATCTCCAGCGACACCCAGCCGTCATAGCCCATCATGCCGACCACCGAGAAGAATTCCTTCCACCATTGCAGATCATGGCCCGCACCGACGGCGACATAGTTCCACGACCGGTTGGCCACATCCGTCACGTCCTTCAGTTCGAGAAGTCCGTTGATATCGGCCAGCCCGCGCTCAATCCGCGTGTCCTTGCCGTGGACATGATGGATTGCCGGGCCTAACGCCCGCGCCACGGCGATAGGACACGCGCCCTTCCAGAACAAATGCGAGGGGTCGAGGTTCATGCCGACCGTGGGGCCGACCTCATTGCGCAGGCGGAACAGCGTCTCGGGGTTCCATACCAGCATGGCCGAAAAATTTTCGAGCGCATATTTTTCGACGCCGACGTCCTTGGCGAGCTTGACGAGGTCGTGCCACAGCGGGAAGGCGCGGTCTTCCCACTGATAGCGGTCGCGCTCCGGCATCTCGTCGGGCCAGGATTTGGTGTAAACCAGCCAGTTCGGAACCATGTCGCCCGGCGCCGCCTCCGGCAGGCCCGACATGGTGACGACCTTCTTCACGCCAATCTCGCCTGCGAGGCGGACGGTCGCCTCCATCTCCTTGCGATGACGCTTGCCCATGTCGCCGGGATCAAGCGGATTGGCCGAGCAATTGAGCGCGGCAATGTGCAGGCCGCGCGCCTCGATCTCCTTCAGCTTCTGCTTGAGCAGCCCCTTGTCGGCGAGCAATTCGTCGGCGCGGAAATGCGGCCCCCGCGACCAGCCGCCGCCGGTCATCTCGATGCCTTCGAGCCCAAGCGCGACGCATTTGTCGAGCATGTCGGTGAAGGCGAGGTTCCCCATCACGTCCGTGCAGATGGACAATTTCATTTCATAGGCTCCTTCAAACAGCAATCAGTGAAAATCGACCCAGATGGCACCCGCATCGGCGGAGCGCACGCAGTTTTCGAGCCAGCGCACGCCTTCCGTGCCGGCGTGAATGCCGGGATAATGGTGGGTTTTCAGGAACTTGTCGTCACCACGCTTGGCGGCGTCGATGGCTTCGGCAATCCACAGGTAGATGTTGGACCAGCTGTCGCCCAGCCCCTCGGTATGTAGCGCCCCCATCCGGTCAACGGCAAGACTCTCCGCTTCCAGATAAGGCATGCCGTGATGCAGGATGCGGTTCGACTCGCCCTGGACCTCGTAGACCAGCTGATCGGGATGGCTGTCGCTCCAGGAGACGGACGCCTTGGAGCCGACAAAGCGGTAGCGCTGGCTGCCCATATTGCCGGCATCGACCGAGGACGCCCAGAGCCGGGCGCGCGCACCATTGTCGTAATGCATCAGCACGGTCGCGTGATCCTCCAGCGGCGCGCGCGTCGGGATGAAGGCCTTGCGGTCGCACAGCAGCCTTTCAACCTTCATATGCGGCAGCACCACCTCGGAGAGGTAATAGAGATGGGTGCCGATATCGCCGAGCACGAAGGTCGGCCCTGCCGTCTTCGGATTCGTGCGCCACTTCACCGCTTCGCCCGCGCCAGTGTCGTCACCAGCGTTAAAGCCGTGGGTATAGGCCAGATCGATGATGCGGATGTCGCCGAGCATGCCCTTTTTGACCATCGCCGCCATCTGGTGCACCAGCGGGTGGCCAGTGAAGCCGTAAGTCACGCCAACGACAAGATTCTTTTCCTTTGCCAGCGTGGCAATCTCATCGCATTCGGCGGTCGTGAAGAACAGCGGCTTCTCGCAGATCACGTGCAGGCCGGCCTTGAGGCACGCCTTGGTGATTTCGTAATGCGTGAAATTGGGGGTGGCGATCGACACCACTTCGACGCCATCGGCACGCCCCGCTTCGCCTTTGATGAGGTCGGTGTAGGTCGCATAACAGCGATCAGCAGCGACCCCGACCTTCACGCCGAAGTCACGCCCGCGCGCGGCGTCGAGGTCGAAGGCGCCCGCCAGAAGCTGATAGGTGCCGTCGCGAAGCGCGCCAGTGCGGTGCTTGTAGCCGACCTGGCCGGTGCGGCCGCCGCCGACCATGGCCCAGCGCAGCGGTCGGCTGATTGTTCTTTCCCCGTTGATCATGTCTTTTGTTTCCTGTGAAGCCTGTGGTTGCTGAAATGCCGATCAGCCGCGCTGCGAGGGCGCCGACTTTGCGCCCGCTTTGGCGATTGCGTATTTCTCGACGTAACGCTGCATTTCGGCGCGCATGAAGCGGCTGCTCTCGTCCGCCTTGTCTTCCCAGGCGAAAACGCAAGCCGTCATGATCCCATCGAAGCCGATCTCGGCCAGCGTGCCGAAAAAGTCCTCCCATGGCACTTCACCCTGGCCGATATTGAGGTGCTGATGCACGCGGGCCTGTGTGCCCGGCGGATTGAGGATGTAGCGCAGCCCTGACGAGGCTTTGTGGTTGAAGGTATCGCCGACATGCACATGCGCCAGCACATCGACGCATTCACGCAGCATCGCCTTGGTATCGTCCCCGAAATAGAAGGTGTGCGGCGCGCAATAGAGGAATTTGACGTTTTTCGAATTCACCGTGCGGATGATATCGACCGCCGGTTGCAGAGTTTCGCACCAGTCTTCCGGATGCGGCTCGATATGCAGCTTGACGCCTTCGCGCTCCAGCACGGGAACGATTTCCTCCATCGAGCGCCACCACGCATCCTCGCAGGTCTCGATCATCGAACCGGTATGGCAGCAATAACAGCCACCCCGGTCAGGGTGCGGGCCGCGGCCGAATTCGGAGTTCATCGTGTCGATTTCCATCTCGACCGCGATTTCGATGGCGCGCTTCCAGTGTCGCACAGCGGCGACGCGCTCGACCTCGTGATCGGAGGCCCAGCGATACATGGGCAGCAGCGAGGCGATTTTGACACCCTCCGCCGCCAACGCGCGTTTGAACGCCTTGATGCGCTCGGGGAACACGCGCGGGGCCTTGAACCATTCAAGGAAATCGCCGCGCGGGCTCAGTTCGATCCATTCGTAGCCGAGCTCGCGCACTTTTCGCGGCAGCTCCTCGAGACTCAGATGACGATGCATGAAAGGGTCAAGCGCGATTTTCATGGGTGCTGTCCTGGTTTGGTGTTTCAGGCCGAAGGCGGCGGATGTCCTTCGTGGGATTGCATGTAGGTTTCAAGTGTGGCTTCGAGACCGGCCATCGCCTCGCCGCCGGCCATCAGATCGGTGATCTCCTCGCGGGTCTTTTCACCCTTGCGGAAACTGGCCGCCAGCGCGCCGCGGATGAGCACGGCGAAATGGTCGCCGACCGCCATGGCGTGCATGACCTGATGGGTGATGAAAATGACCGCGAGACCGCGCCGCTTGGCCTCCAGCACGATGCGCAGCACGTGCGACGCCTGTTTGACGCCAAGCGCTGCTGTTGGCTCGTCGAGGATCAGCACCCGGGCGCCGAAATGCACCGCGCGGGCGATGGCCAGCGATTGCCGCTCACCGCCGGAGAGCCCTCCCACCAGCCTGTCGCCGTCGTCAATGCGGGTGATGCCGAAGCTCTGCACCGCCTTGACCGCGATTTCATTGGCCAATTTGCGGTCGAATACCTTGAACGGCCCCCAGCCTTTGGTCGGCTCGACACCAACAAAAAAGCTGCGGCCGATGCTCATCAGCGGAAAGGTTCCGCCGAATTGATGCACCGTGGCAATGCCGCGGTCACCGGCATCTTTCGGCCCGGAGAACTGGACGGGCTTGCCGTCCATGAGTATCTCACCCCGCGTCGGCGGATGAACCCCGGCGAGCGTCTTGATCAGCGTCGATTTGCCAGCGCCGTTGTCGCCGAGCAGGCAAAGCACCTCGCCAGAGCGCACCTTCAGCGAAATTTCCTGCAGCACGTCGATGGGGCCGAAGGATTTGTCGACATTGCGCAGTTCGAGAACCGGAGCTTCATCGGTCATGAGGGTGAGGCCTTTGCTGTCTTGCCCGGCTGATGGTGCAGCGCGAGCTTGCGGAAGCTTTCGTTCATGGCGACGGCAATCAGAAGAACGACGCCGATGATGAGGTTCGCCCAATTGCGATTGATATGGGTGAAATAGATGCCTTGGTTGACGATGGCGAAGGTCACTGTTCCGAAAAACACACCGGGCACGGTGCCAAGTCCCCCGGTCAGCAGCACGCCGCCAACGACGACGCTGACAATCGTGTTGAAGATGTAATCCATGCCGCCGGAAACCTGGGCGGAATTGAACTGGATCGCCTGACACATGCCCACGAACGAGGCGCAGGTCGCCGACAGGATGAACAGTAGAATCGTCATGCCGCGTGTTGGAATACCGGCGTTGCGCGCACTGGTCTTGTCGCCGCCCATGGCAAAAATCCAGTTGCCATAGCGGGTCTTGTGCAGCACGAAGCCGAACAGCACCGTCAGCACCAACCACCATATGACGACGACTTGGTGGCTGCCACCGATCAGATGTCCGAACAGGAACTTGGCCCATTCCGGCGCCGTCAGTGCGACACTGGCATTGCCGGTAAGCAGCACCGAGGCGCTCAGCACCACGCCCTGCATGCCAACCAGCGTGCCGAGTGTGATGATCAGCGAGGGCACGCTGGTGCGAACCGCCAGCAGGCCATTGACGAGCCCGACCAAGATACCGAGCACCAGGGCTCCGGCCATGCCCACCGCAATCGGCAAGCCGTAATAGCCCGAGATGATCGCTGTCGCCATCGACCCCGCCGGCATCATCGCGCCGATCGAAATATCGATTTCACCAGCGATCATCAGCAACCCGACCGGCAGCGCGACAATGCCGAGATTGGCCGCGAAATTGACCCAACTCGCCGCCAGCGCCAGATTGGCGAGGTTGACGCCGCCGATGATGACATAAAAGGCGAGCACACCGATGAGGCTCAGGATCGAGGCGGCAGCCGGGCGGCGGAAAAAGGCACTCATCATGTCCATGGCCCGCGCCTCACTTCTTTTTGCCGACATGGTTCATCGCCAGGGCGCGGAACGTGTCGTTGGAAAGGACCGCAGCCAGCAGCAGCGCACCGATGATGATCGAACCGAGGTTGGGATTGAGGCTGGAAAAGAAGATGCCCTGATTGACGATGGCGAAGGTCATGGTTCCGAGCACGATGCCGATCACCGAACCGGCGCCGCCAGTAAGCAGCACACCGCCGATGACGACGCACATGATGGAGTTGAAGATGAATGACGACCCCGCCGCGACCTGCGCGCTGCCGAAGGTGATCACCTGCATGACGCCGACGAAGGCGGCCGCGAAACCGGACAGCATGTAGAGCTGGATGGTCAGTTTTTGGGTCGGAATACCGGCATTGCGGGCGCTTTCACGGTCGCCGCCGAGCGCGAAAATCCAATTGCCCCAGGGGCTGAGGTGCAGCAGCGCATAAATGATGATGGCAAACCCGGCCCACCAGAATATGCCAACCTGGAACATGCCGCCGAGCGCGGCGCCGAACAGCGATTTGGTCAGCGGATCGGGCACGATAAAGACACCAGTGGAGCCTGCAATCATGATGGTGAAGCCGAGTGTCAGCCCCATGACCGCGAACATCGTGCCGATGGTGAGGATCAGCGAGGGGATACGTGTCCGGGTGACCAGCAGACCGTTGACGAAGCCCACCGCCAGACCGACAAAAAGCCCGCCAGCAATACCGAGCGCGATGGGCAGCCGGTAGTGCCCCGCGAGGATCGCCACCGTCAGACTGGAGGCTGGCAGCACGGAGCCGACCGAAATATCGAGCTCACCGGCGATCATCAGCAGCCCGACGGGAAGCGCCA
>JAJZGX010000029.1 GCA_021804825.1 Pseudomonadota bacterium
CGCCCCGCCAATGGTTGCTCCGATCACAGAACCGCGCCCCGAACCTCACGCCGAGACGCATCTGCCCAGCGATGAAGTTGTCGCGCGCCACGAGGCCGACGGCATCACCTATATCATGTATGCCGACGGCTCGATCGAAGCCAATGACGGCGTCACCTCGCGCCGCTTTGCCTCCATGGACGAGTTAGCGGCCAGTATTCAGGGCTGACGCGCCGCTCTTGTCGGCCATGGCGATGGCAAAGGCGTAATTCGTGGCAACTTCGGCCAGATGGTCGAAGCGTCCGGAAGCGCCGCCATGCCCCGCCTCCATGTTGGTTTTGAGCAGAACCGGCCCACCGCCGGTCATGGTAGCACGAAGCCGCGCCACCCATTTGGCGGGCTCCCAATAGGTGACACGCGGATCACTCAGCCCACCTTGCGCAAAAATCGCCGGGTAGCGTTGTGGCCGGATATTGTCATAGGGCGAATAAGCCGCGATGCTGGCAAAGGCATCGGCGCTTTCGATTGGATTGCCCCATTCCTGCCATTCCGGCGGGGTCAATGGCAGGCTGGCATCGAGCATGGTGTTCAGCACATCGACAAATGGCACGTCGGCAAGAATTGCGGCGAATAAGTCCGGGGCCATATTGGCAATTGCGCCCATCAACATGCCCCCTGCGCTTCCGCCATGTGCCACAATACGCCCCTTGCTGGTATATTCATGGGCGATCAGATGGCGCGCGGCAGCCAGAAAATCATGAAAGGTGTTGGGCTTGTGTGCAAGCTTGCCCTGCTCGTACCAGGCAAAGCCCTTCTCGGTGCCGCCACGCACATGCGCAATCGCATAAACAAAGCCACGATCCACCAGCGACAGGCGGCTGCTGCTGAAACTCGCCGACAGGGCATGGCCATAGGCGCCATAGCCATAAAGCAACAGCGGGGCGCTGCCATCGCATTTGGTGTCTTTGTGATAGACCAGCGACACCGGCACCAATGCGCCATCATGACTGGTCGCAAAGATTCGGTCGGTAATATAATCGCCGGGATTATGGCCGGAAGGAATGACTTGCTCCTTCACCAGCTTTCGCGCGCGCGTCTCCATATTGTAATCATAGGTGCGGTGCGGCGTTGTCATGGACGAATAAGTAAAGCGCAGAAAGGGCGAATCATATTCAAAGCCGGGGTCAAGGCCAAGCGCATAGGCCTTTTCATCGAAGGCTATGGCGTGGGTGTCACCGTCTGCCCAGCGCCGGATGACGATGCGTGGCAGCCCGGCCTCGCGCTCGATCCATACCAGATGATGCTTGAAAACGGCGAGGCCAAGGCACATGCGCCCCGGCACATAGGCGACGAGATCACGCCAATGCGGCCGCCCGGTCTGCTGCAGCGGCGTCTGCATGATCTTGAAATCCTGCGCGCCATCGGCATTGCAGCGAATGAGCAGCGCCTCGCCATAGTGCTCGACCTCGTAACGCACACCCGGCTCGCGCGGCCAGATGAGTTGCGGGCGGGCCTTGGTGTCTTCAAGGTCGATCAGCCGACTTTCGCTGGAATCATGGTCATGCGAGCGGATGAGCGCAAAACGGCGCGAGCGCGTCATTTCCAGATGGGCGAACAACGAGGGATTCTTTTCCTCGAAAATCAGCTCGTCCTGCGCCATGGGCGTGCCGAGCCGGTGGCGCATGATCTTCGCCGGGCGGTGGTTCTGGTCGATCCTGACATAATAAACCGCCGCGCCATCGGCAGTCCACACCATGGTGCCATCGGTGCGGGTGATCCGGTCGCGCCGATTGCGACCTTTGGCCATGTCGAGAAACCGGATGGTGTGCAACTCCGAACCCTTGGTGTCGACACTCCACGCCAGCAAACCATGATCGGGCGCGTGCATGGCATCGCCGAAGCTGAAAAACTCATGCCCGCGTGCCATCGCATCGCCATCGAGCAGCACGGTCTCGACCCCTCCACCGCGCGGCCGACGGCAATAAAGCTCGTGCTGGCAGCCATCTCGCGTGCGCTCATAATATTCAAACGGGCCATCCTCGCTGGGCGGGTCAGCATCTTCTTCCTTGATGCGCGCGCGCATTTCGGCAAGCAACGCGCGCTTCAATGGCTCCTGCGGCGCCAGCAACGCCGCCGCATAGGCGTTTTCAGCTTCGAGCACACTGCGGATTTCGCTAGGCAAAACCGTCGGATCCGACAGAACGTCCTGCCAATTATCCGCCCGAAGCCAAGCAAAGGGATCTTCGATCACCTTGCCATGGACATTGCGGGTGGTCATGACGCTGTGCGTCTGCGGCGGTACGGGTTCCAAGCGTGCGGTCTCAGTCATGCGCCCTGCATTAAGCGCCTTCCGGCTCAAAGTGAAGGGCATGACCGTTCATGCAATAGCGCAATCCGCTCGGGCGCGGGCCGTCATCGAACACATGGCCAAGATGCGCCTCACAGGTGGCACAACGCACTTCGGTGCGCCGCATCATGTGCGAGCTGTCTTCATGATCCTCCACGACATCTGTGGCGACCGGCGCGTAAAAGCTTGGCCAGCCCGTGCCGGAGTCAAATTTCGTCTCCGAAGAAAACAACGGCGTGCCGCAACACACGCACATGTAAGTGCCCTTGGCTTTCTGATCCCAGTTCGGCCCGGTAAAAGCCGGCTCGGTGCCCTGCTTGCGAGCAACGCGATACTGGTCAGGTGTCAGACTGGCCTGCCACTCTGCATCGGTGCGGTGAATTTTCTTGATGCGGTTCATTTGTAAACTCCGCTGTGGAAAAGTTGATTGCAAGATAGTGTACTTCGCGCTGTTTGCGAAGGCGGTCTCGATTCAAGCATGGTCACATGCGTGTGACGACCGGTTGAACTTGTGGGAACGGCGCAGGACGCAAGCTGTTTTTTCGAAAATTCAGCTCTTTGATTTTATTACATTTTTTATATCGCTCAGGGCGCTCAAGGGCAAAAATGGCACAAGAAATCTGCTGCGAATTATGCAGCCAATTACGCGTATTGATTGCATTACCAATCACGTCAGTAACGTGGCCGCAAACTTGCAAACTTATAATGGGAATGATTGCGCAGTACGTAAATCTCTTGTATACGATAAGTGTGTCTATGGATTCATATCCATTGGTTTGCTGGGCGCAATTCAATTTAGGGCACGGTTCGAAGAAAGTAAGTTGCCGGGTTGTTCGCCTGCGACGACAAAATTGGAGTTAACGACATGACTGACCAGACATCTAGCGACATGCTAGTTGAACTGACGGCGGATATCGTATCGGCCTATGTGAGCAATAATTCTGTTCCAAGCAGCGAAGTTCCGTCGCTTATCGAAGGCATTCACGCTGCAATGTGCCGCCTCGGTAGTAAATCACCGGAGCCGGTGGTGCTGGAACCACAAAAACCTGCGGTTCAGCCGAAAAAATCTATTTCGAATGACTATCTGATTTGTTTGGAAGATGGGAAGAAATTCAAATCTTTGAAGCGGCATCTGCGAACACACTATAATTTGTCGCCCGACGAATACCGCGAGAAGTGGGGCCTCGGTGCCGATTACCCGATGGTGGCTCCCAATTATGCCAAGGCGCGTTCGCTTTTGGCCAAGGAAATGGGCCTCGGGCAGCAGCGTCGCCGGAAGGTTCGCTGAACAATAATTCCATATTCGGAGCTTGTTCATGACAGGCCTGATGGTTTTCGTGTGTTGGTTCTAGCTTGAACCAACACATTTTTTTGTGTCCCCAGTTCCGCACGAAGCGCTTTCGCAAGTCCGATATGCCGGTTGATGTCATAAGTCTGGTGCCCGGCACGCGCGCGTTCGCGGCGCAAGGCGGCGCGCAAGGCGGCAATGATCCGCACTGACCCGACGGCGGCGTCATCATGGGCTGCAAACATCAATCCCGGCAGCAGGCGCTGCAACACCGCAGCGCGGCGAAGATGGCGCAGTTCCGCAGCCGATGTCGCCTCCAAAGTTCCGGGCGCGGCCTGCGCGCATGGCAGGCGGGGGTAGCAATCGGGACCAGTGGAAACCATGGTAGCGCTCCATAATAAGAAAATAATCCTATAACAGTTAAAAATTAGCTTGCAACAGAAAATATTCCTATCTATCTTTGCCCCTAGGCCGTCGTTTTCCCGCATCCTTCGATGCGACCGACCGCTGCGGAGGTCGCATCATGGCGCGCGTGGGCAAGGACATTTCTGCAAAACTGTCTCGTCACATGCAGCGAATCTTGGCCGCGATGGCACCCGAAGGGGCGTTTGCGCGTTGGGACAACCTCGCCAATCCGCCACTTTGGCGGGTAGTGGCGCAACAGCAGGGTGTCAGCCTGGCGCGAGCGGCGTTCGACCAGCATCTAGGTGACGATCTGGTCAGTGCCGGTTCTCTGCGCCTGCTGCGCCCCCGCAACGCCGGACCAAAGCTGCTGATCACCGAGGCCGGGCGCGCCAGCCTGGCGCGGGCGGTTGCGCCCCCGGATATCGATCCGTTTCAGGCCCAGCACGCATGGCTGCGCGAGACCACCATTGAGCATGGAAGTGGCGCAGAGCGCGTCAGTCTCAATGGCGCGGAAAGTCCGATGCTTTGGCTGCATCACCGGCGCGACGCCTCTGGGCAACCGCTGATCAGCGCCCTGGAATTTGCGGCCGGGGAGCGCTTTCGGGCTGATCTGACCTATGCCGGAACCTTGCCGCAGGTCACCGCAAACTGGTCATCCGTCGCAAGACATGTCGGCTTTGACGCCGCTCCGCAGACATTTTCCGAGGCGCGACTGGCCGCCCGGCAAAGGCTGGCGCGCGCCATCGCGCAATTGGACCCGGACATGACCGGCGTCATGATCGATGTCTGCGGGTTTCTCAAGGGTCTTGGCCAGATCGAGCAGGAGCGTTCCTGGCCAAGGCGCGCGGCGCGGCACGTGCTCACAAGCGCCCTGCGGCGTCTCGCCTGCCACTATGGCCTCGTGCCGAGGCCCGCGCCCGCCGGTGCCCCCTTGCGCCATTGGGGGGCGGATGATTACCGCCCGCCGCTGCGCGCGCGCCAATAGCTCAGGATGCCGCCGCCGAGCCGCCATCTTCGCTGGCCATGGCCTTGATGCGATCGACCATGGCCCGCACGCCATTGTTGCGCTGTGGTGAAAGGTGCTGCCCGAGGCCTAGCCGCGCAAACAGGCTCATGACGTCAATTTTGGCAAAATCTGCGCGCTTTTGCCCCGAATAGGCGGCAAGCACGAAGGCCACGAGGCCGCGCACGATATGCGCATCGCTGTCACCCCGCAGCTCAATGGTTTCGGCACCCTCGGCGTCGCGCGCCACGCTCGACAGCAGCCAGACCTGACTGGCACATCCGCGCACACGGTTGGCCTCGATCCGCGCCGCTTCCGGCAGCGGCGCCAGGCTGCGCCCCAGTTCGATCAAGTAGCGGTAACGATCATCCCAATCGTCCAGCAGTTCGAAATTCTCGACAATGTCCTGAAGCGCAGGTGACGACATGGCGATGATCATGGGCTCCAAAAGGCCTCGTCCACGAGGCAGGCTTCGTCCCTTGCATGTAGTGCGGCGGACTGCAACCGCCATGGTCGATCAGGTTCGGTGCTGCGCAAGGCGGCAAGGGAATATAAACCATGGCGACAGGGATTTGCCCCGCCATTCGCATTTACCATAGTGCGAGGCCGTCAATAGTGCCGATGCTTAGACTTCCTTAAACCGGCGACTCCATGATCCTCAGGATGCAGCGGGCAGATCGTTGGCCCGTCAAGGAGTTGGTGTGGGAATGAGTGTCTGGGCCAATATCATCAAGGCGCGCCCGCACCTCATGGGCCTGGAGCCCGCCACCCGAACGCTGATCCTCACCGGCACAGGGCTCACAATCCTGCTCACCCTGTCGATTGTCGCGGGATGGGCACCGCTGATGCCTGCGGGCCTCAGGGCGGGCGTGGCGCTGGCCAGTCTGGCGGGGCTGGCGCTGGTGACCTGGCAGCTTCAGCTTTCGGCGCAGGCGCCCAAGGCCGCCACGCGGCCGGATCCGCTGCAAACTGCCTTGGCGAACCAGCTTGTCGATGGCCTTGTGCTTGAACATGGGGCGGATGGCCACGTCCTGCGCGTCATCGCCGCTGCCCCGGACGAATTCGCGGTTCCGGCGCAGGCCTGGATGGGCGCGGGCTTGTTCAACAGATTGCATGTCGCCGACCGGCCGGGTTTCCTGCGCAGCGTGGCGCAGACCAAAGCTGGCGCAACTTTCAGCACAGCGTCCGTCCGGTTGCGTCTGGATACGCACGACATTGTGAGCGAAGCGGGGCAAGATGGCCTGCATCACTTTGATGGCTCAAGCGGCCCCATGGCCGTCGCGATCTTTGCCCCGGTCGAAATCCGCACCACGCGCGTCGAGACCGCCGGGCGTGCCAACTATGTGTCGTTTCTGCGCAACCGCACTGAATATGCTGGCCTTGAACATGCCAGAGACGACGCCCTCGCCCAGATTGCCGCTCTGGAGCAATGGCGCGGCCGCCTGCTCGCCAATGTCAGCCACGAGTTGCGCACACCGCTGAACGCCATCATCGGCTTTGCCGACATCCTGAAAGAAGGTCTCGGCGACCCAAGCGACGCCGGCAAGCAGCGCGAATTTGCCGGCATTATCGGCGATTCCGGGCGGCACCTGCTATCGCTGGTCAATTCCATCCTTGATATGTCGAAGATCGAGGCCGGTCGCCTGGCACTCGCCCCCGAACCCCTGGCGCTGTTGCCGCTGCTGGCTGAGTGCTGCGACATGTTCCAGATCGAAGCGGCCCAACGCGGGCTGGTGCTGGCACGTGATTGGAGCGAATCACCCGGGCTCAGCGATATCGACATGATTGCCGACAAACGCGCTTTGCGGCAGATCATTATCAACCTCATGGGCAATGCCACCAAATTCACCCCCAATGGCGGTACCATCAAGCTTTCGGCCCGCCGTCAGGGCAATTTCGTGCGCCTCAGCCTGCGCGATACCGGCATCGGCATGGCCAACGAGGATTTGCACCGCCTCGGTGAGCCGTTTTTTCAGGCCGCCAACAATTATGACCGCGCCCATGAAGGCACCGGGCTTGGGCTGGCGTTGGTGCGTGGCCTTGTGGGGCTGCATGGCGGTTCGCTGCGCATCGAAAGCACGCAGGGCGAAGGCACTTGCGTCAGCCTGCTGCTGCCGTGGGATGGTGCCCGCGCTGGTGTCGGGGATGCCGCCATCGAAATCGTAACCGGGCCTTTACCACGTCACGGTTATGCCTCTGATTTCTTCCCAGACCAATACAGGATGCGGAAAAGTGCCTGAAGCCCTTGCGCGAGCCGATTTTGATTTCACCGTCCAGGAACGCCCGCAGCGCCCCCGCTCCGCGCAGGGTCAAAAACGCGCCGCCGCGCGCTATGACGACCCCGGCCCGATGGCACAAATCGCCGACGGCCTGATGGCCGCCTTCCGCCGCAATACGGCCCGCAACATCGTGACGCTGGGGCTTTGCGGCTTTGCCGGAATGTTCATGCTCAACGCGCTGTGGCTGCAGCACGGGCATCGTCATGCGCTGGATTTGCCGCTCTATCATCAGGCCCCCGCGGTGACGCCAAAACCGCACATACCCCTGCCCCCGCTACGCCCGGTCGCCGCCGCCCCGGTTGCCACACCGGCAACTCTGCCCATGCTGGCACCGCTGCCGCCACGTGAACCTGCTACAGGAGCGCTGGCTCAGGGCGACGGCATTGACCGCTTGCTCGGTCAAAGCGTCGATCATCCGGCAGCTGGTGCCCCCGACCATAGCGCGCGAACGCTGGCCGTGCAGCGCGCGCTGGCACGACTGGGTTACAAGGTTACCCAGGATGGCGTCTATGGGCGCACCACCCGCGGCGCCATTGCCGAATTTGAACATGCCGCGAAACTGCCTGAAACGGGCAATATGGGGTTGCGCATGCGCACGGCGCTGGCAAAACGCGCGGGCCTTGCCATCCCCTGAGTTCCCTGATGCGGTTGCGATCTGATATATTTGTGGCGGCTCTGCTGCGTCAGGCCGCTGTTTTGGGCCTTGCGGGCGCATTGATGCAGCGCGGCGCCGATGCGGCGGGCGCCATTTTCATCGAGATCGATCATCTCGACGGCACGGTTTCGCTGTTTGGCCCGGCGCCGCCTCACCATGAAGATATCGATCTCGAGGGACGCACCTTCGTGCATCTGGGCGCACAACATCGCATGGCCGCAGATGCCGCCCGCACGATGATGGCCCGTCAGGCGCGCTATGATCCGGATTTATGGCATGTGGCGATCGAGGATCGCAGCGCAACACAATTCACCGCGCTACCCGGCTTCGCCGCTCTGCGGAACCAAAAGCCCGATTAGGGCATTGCCTGCGCCCCTAGCCCCGGCTTAGCCCTCAGCCTTGCGGTTGAACAGCCGCCTCAAGGGTTGATCCGCCAGTCTGCGCTCCGGGATGCGCGCGCGCAGGGCGTTCGCATCACGGCGCATCGTGGTGATGCCGTCATCGACCTGCGTCATGGCCAGAGACGGCACGCCGGTGATGTCGCGCAGCAGCGCCGCAGCCGTGCTCTCCTCGACCTGGTCGGCCATGCGGGCGATGCGCCAGATTTCACTATAATCATGAGCCACCCGCTGCGGGCCACTCAAAGCGACGCGAACGATGGCCGGACGTTCAAGGCCGGCGGCACGCAGGACCAGCACCATGCCATCACTTTCGTCATCGCGCATCAAGGGCGCTAGGGTGACGATGGGAAGTTGCAAAATCTCGGCACAGGTCGTGACCGCCGCCGCCAGATCGCGCTTGATCATCTGCCGTTCGAGACGTTGCAGCTTGGCCTGCTGCAGCGCTTCGCGCGGCGCGCCGACGGCACTCGCACCCATTTGCCGGCGTAGTGCGCGCTGAATCACCGCGTCGCGCTGCTCGCGCCCATAGGCGAGATAAAGTCGCGCATCGAGCGGAATGGCGGGATGCAGCACCAAAGCTGCGGCCAGAGGCTGGTGCCGATGCGCCGCGCCGAGCAGCGCGTCGATCAACGCGCCCGGCAGTTTCAACTTGTGATTTAGTACCAGGGCCATCTGCACGCCCACATCGACGCTTGCACCAAGACGGGTTATGGTGGCCTCGCTCAGATCAGGACGCGCGGCGAGGCGAGCGGCCAGGGCGCCATTGGTATTCAGCAAAATGCCTTCCACAAATTCATCGGGCAGGCGGTGGCTGGTCGCGATCAGCGCCTCAGCCGAGATCATGCCGCGATGGCGAAGCGCCACAACCACGCTCGTTGGCGTCGACGGGTGCGTCACCAGCCGTTCGGCCAGCGGCGCACCAACTTCCGGCGGCATGTCGGCGCTCAAATGCGCGAACAATTCGGCAAATTGATCGATTTCCTTTTGGGTGGGCGTGGCGCGCATCAAAAACAAATCGCAGCTCGACTTGAACACATGCACCCGCATTTCGAGCTGTTCCGCCTTGCCGCGAGCTTTCGCCCGTCCAAAAATGTCGGTGGGAAGAACAGAGAGCGGCTTGCGCATTTTGGCCTCGTTGCGAAAGATCATCTTCAAGATAGGCACAACCTGTTGAGGGTTCATTAACTGTGGTGGGTTCAGACTATCTTTTCAGAAAGGACGAAGTGTCTCATTTTAGATAGGGGGCCTCATGGCCAAGATCATTTCGCTGGTGGCGCGCCCCGGCGCCATTCGTCCCACCAACCAGGCCTCGCCGGAGACCCGGGCGCAGATCCTGTTTTTCACCGGCGTGCGCTATGAACGCCTGGCACCGCAGACCCGGCGCGCGTCGCGCAAACCCAAGCGCATCATATGTGCGGCAGCGGCGGTCGACATCATCGCCTGATGAAATCGCGAGCGCCCAAGCGGCGCCCGAAGTGAAAATGGCCCGGATTTCTGTGCGTGACACCGCGAATGCCTGTGACGTGACGATTTGCGGCCTTGATCCCTGAGCCCCTGATCATTTATCAGGCTTCATGCCTCTGCATCTCCTGAAACTATGTGTCGGTGCCACCACGATCGACGACTTGGCCAGTTGGGTCGCCGCTCGCCGCGCCCATGCGCAGGCGCTGGGCGAAACATTCGAGCAGAAGCACACGACCCGCATGCTGCCCAAGCGCGCGGCTGAACTGGTGGCCGGCGGGTCGCTCTATTGGGTGATCAAGGGACATATTGCCGCGCGCCAGGCCTTGCTTGATATTCGTCCCTTTACCGGCGATGATGGCATATCGCGCTGCGATCTGGTGCTGGATCAGGCCATCATTCCGGTCGCGGGCCGTGATTGTCGGCCATTTCAGGGTTGGCGCTATCTTGCCGCGTCAGATGCGCCTAAGGATTGCGAGCAACTGACGGGCGGAGCCGCGGCGCTGCCCGAAGACATGCGTCGCGAGCTTCAGTCTCTGGGGCTGATATGATGCCGCGCCGAAAGGCAAGTCATGCTGATTGATGGGCTGGTTTTTTTGGTGGGGGCCTTCGTCGCGCAGCAGCTATGGCGCTCGGTGCGCCGCGCCGCGCCTGACCAGGTTGCGGTTTTTGCTGCGCGGGCAAGCGGTTATGCGCTGATCCTGCTTGCCACCTATTTGCTGCTGACCGGGCGGGAATTACCCGCTGCTGTTGTCGCGGCCATGGGCGTGTTCGTGCTCGGCCGCGGTGCCATGCGCCCAACCTTCGCGCGGATGATGGGCAAGATATTCACGAAGCGCCCCGCCACGCTGCGCACGGCGATGATCGAACTTGAAACCCTCGCCGGCGATGGCGCGCTAGACGGTATCGTGCTGGCCGGTGATTTTGCCGGCGCACGGCTGAATGATCTATCGCGCTTGCAATGTTTCAAGATCTACACATCGGCGGTGCAGATGGACCGTGCCGGTGCCCGCTTACTTGAAGCGTATTTCGACCGCCGCTTTCCCGGCTGGCGTAACACAGGCGATCGCGACGACAACGCGCGCCGCGGGCGCGTTCAGGTCAATGGCGGGCCGATGTCCGAGGACGAGGCCTATCAGATCCTTGGCCTTGGCAAAGGCGCGCCGCGCCGCGATATCCTGCGCGCGCATCGTGAGATGATGAAGAAGTGGCATCCCGACCTTGGCGGCGCGACCGAAGTTGCCGCTCGCCTCAATCAGGCTCGCGATGTTCTGATCCGCATCAAGGCCTGAGTCCTGGAGCGCGTGGGGCAAGAGATATGACATGACGCCCCCCTCAATTGCGCGTGGCGAAGCAGGCAAAGCCGCTGCGCTTCAGGTTTCGGCAGGCCGCTTGGGCTGATGCCATCTGCAAGCCGGCAAAGCGCGCACGGTAGAAACTGCCGTGGCCGCTGCCGACCTTGATGGCCATGGTGCGCGCCTGCCCCAGAACTTGACGATCATGGCCGCGGGCGCGCTCCAGCAGCGCCGCCGCCTGATCGGCGGTGCCGGTGGCACCGATCTGGATCATCCAGTCAGTGCCCCTGGCGGCAATCTGCGGATGCGCAGGTTGCGGAGCGGCGGCCAAGGCCCTGTGGTGAGCATCGTCCTCTTGCCCGGAATTCTGGGCATGGCCCTGCGGCCCGACCTGCCAGCCCAGCGATGCTGGCGTCACATCCTGACGCTCTCTGCTGCCCTGTCGCGGCGTCTCGCCATTGTGCGAAACGACGGGAATGGTGGCGACGGCGCGGCTGTCCACCGGCAGGCGCGTGGCCGGCGTCGGTTTGACGGTGAAATAGACCGGACGAACCTTGTGAATCGGCAATCGTGCAATGTGCGGATCGACCGCTGCCACCACCAGACGCGGTGCCGGGAGGTCGTGATGGATGGCGCGTTGCGGCGCGGGCACCGTCCGCGATGCCATGGGCAGCGGGTGCGGACGGTCATTTTCGGCGACGACACGCCCACCCCCGAGCGACGGGTCACGGATCAGTGCGACGGTGCGCAACTTGCCGGCCCGCTCGAGATTGGCACTGATCAGGCCCGCCATGATTTTGTCGCGACCACGCCAGCTTTTGCCGCCCAGCACCACGGAAATGATGTGGCGGCCATTGCGCCGCACCGAGGTGAGCAGATTGAAGCCCGACGCGGTGGTAAAGCCGGTCTTGATGCCATCCATGCCTTTCACATAATTCAGCATGTGGTTGTGATTGTGCATGTGGAACCCGTGCCAGACATAATGCCGGGTCGAAAAATAGTGATAATATTGCGGGAAGCTCTCCTGTATGGCGCGCCCAAGGATCGCCACATCGCGAGCGGTGGTGATCTGCGCCGGGTTAGGCAAGCCCGAAGCATCCGCATAATGGGTGTGCATCATGCCGAGTTGACGGGCTTTGGCATTCATCATCTCGGCAAAATGGCTTTCAGTGCCGCCGAGATTTTCAGCGATCACGACGGCCATGTCATTGGCCGACTGCGTGACGATCGATTTGATGATCGCCTCGACCGAAACCTTGGTGCCGGGCCGCGCGCCAAGCTTGGTGGGCTCCTGCGAAGCGGCATGGCGCGACACTTCCATCCTTGTGCGGGTGGTGATCTTGCCTTTCGCCATCTGCTCGAACAGCAGATACAGCGTCATGACTTTGGTGAGCGAAGCGGGGTGACGGGGCGCATCGATGTTGGTGCCGGCCAGGACGCGGCCCGTCTTGGCATCCATGACAATATCCGCGAAAGGCGGGTCATAGGGATGATAATGCCGCACATGATGACGATAGCGGATGTGGTGGCGATAATGCCGGTAATGATGGCGGCTGTGGCGGGCGAAGGCGACTTCGCTCATGATGCCACTCAAGCCGAACACCAAGGCCAGAACCCAAATGAGCGATACATGCCCACAACGCAAAACAAACTTCACCATCACGCCTGTCCTCAACCACCCTGCCCCAACAAGGAGCGGAGTCACGCAAATGTCACAGGCATGAACGTTATCGAATCAGGGTTACGCCGAAGTTAAAATGCGAAATTTACGTTTGGAGACGGCATTTACTGCTTGGCCGACGGCACTATCGCCACGGCATCGAGGGTCACCAGCGCCACATAGCGCCGCCGCGCCAAAGGCACGTCTTGCCCGCGCGGCGCATAAATGTTCTGACCCAGAAAATGCGCGGTAAGCCTGAAGGCATCGGCCAGTTCTTCGCAAGATACATGCCCGGCTTCACCCAACGCCTGGGTACGCGCCATGAAATCAGGCAGGCGCAGCAGCTTGTCGGCCCACATCTGCCCGGCTGCGGCGGTCACGGCGCGCCCCGTGCGCGGCGAGACAAAAGCCAGATGTTCGCGCGCCCCGGTGAGGGCGCAAGCGCTGAGATCAAGACCAAACCCCAGTTCCCTCAGAAGCGCCAGTTCCAGCACCGCCATCAGCGGCGCAGCGTGATCCTCGCCCGCCAGCCGCTGGCAGATCAGTAGCGCCAGCGCATAAATTCCATGAAAGGCCTCGCGTTCCGGCAACAGGCGCAGCAAATGCCCCAGGTGGCTCACACCCTGCAACGCCGCTTCGGATGCCATCAGATTTGCGGCGCGCAATGCCACGGGTTCGATCACAAACGTCCCCAGTTGCTCTTCAAGCCGCGCGCGCCAGTTGACGATCACCGAATTGCCGCTTTGCAATACAGGTTGCAGCTTGCGTGAGCGCCCGCCGCGCACGACGCCGAGGTGGCGTCCATGGCCCGCCGTCATGACTTCGAGGATGACCGATGATTCGCCCTGACGGCGCGTGCCCATCACCAGCGCTTCATCCTGCCAGTCCATGGCGCTCAGCTGCCGCCCTTGGGAAATTCCAGCCCCATTTCGCGGTAGCGCGCCGGATCATCCGCCCAATTGGCCCGCACCTTGACGTGCAAGAACAGATGCACCGGACATTCCGCCGCTTCGGCTATGTCGCGCCGCGCCGCGGAACCGATCGCTTTCAGAGTGCGCCCAGCCTCGCCAATGACGATTTTCTTGTGACCGTCGCGCTCGACAAAAATCGTCTGCTCGATGCGCGCCGATCCATCCGGCAATTGTTTCCAGCTATCGGTCTCGACATGCGAGCGATAGGGCAATTCGTCATGCAGCCGCAGAAACATTTTCTCGCGGGTGATTTCCGAGGCGAGCAGGCGCAGCGGCGCATCCGAGACCTGATCTTCCGGATAGAGCCAAGGCCCGGGAGCCATCATGGTGGCGAGCTTGGTGCGCATGTCGGCAAGCCCATAGCCGCGCAATGCCGATACCATGAAGGTTGAGGAAAACTGCGCCCGCGCGTTGAGCGCGCTGGAAATCTCCAGCAATGTGTGCGCTTCCATCGTGTCAATCTTGTTGAGAATCAACACTTTGTTGCGCTTTTGCGTCGCCAGTCCGTCGAGAATGGCAAGTGTGTCGTCGTCATGCGCGCGTTTGACGTCAACCAGCAGCGCAATGACATCGGCATCGCCGGCCCCGCTCCAGGCGGAAGCGACCATGGCGCGATCCAACCGCCGCTTGGGCGCAAAAATGCCCGGCGTATCCACAAATATGATTTGCGATTGCCCTTCCACGGCAATGCCGCGCACCAGCATGCGGGTGGTCTGCACCTTATGCGACACGATCGAGATTTTGACACCGACCAGCGCATTGAGCAAAGTCGATTTGCCGGCATTGGGTGCACCAATCAGCGCCACGAAGCCGCAGGATGTGCCCGTTTCAGTGCTCATCCGCCGCTCCTTTTGTTGCCCGCTCGCGATTTCGCATCATGTTCAAGCCGGTCGAGAAAGCCGCGCGCCGCCGCTTGTTCGGCCACACGCTTGCTGGCACCGGAGGCAACAAAGCGTTCGTGCCCCACGACCTCGACGGCCAGCACAAAATGCGGTGCATGCGCCGGGCCGGAGCGCTCGACCTCGCTATAGGACGGCGGCGGCAATCCCACCCCCTGCGCCCATTCCTGCAACTGGGTCTTGGCATCACGCAGCGGCCGCCGCGGCGCGTGCATCCGCGTCATCCATGCCGAGGCGACCAGTTTCTGGGCGGCCTCGAAACCAGCATCGACAAAGACGGCGCCGATGAGCGACTCGCACACATCGGCGAGAATGGCGGTCTTGCGGGCACCGCCGGCCTGCATCTCGCTGTCCCCAAGCCGCACAAAGGCCCCAAGCTGCCATTCGGCCGCGACCTCGGCGCAACTCTCGCGGCGCACCAGTTCCGCGAGGCGCCGCGATAATTCACCCTCGTCGCTATCGCCAAAGGCCCGCCGCAACATGTCCGCCACGGCGAGGCCCAGCACCCGGTCACCGAGAAATTCCAACCGTTGATAGCTGGCAGTACGCGACGCCCCCAAAGCCAGTGAGCTCGCGTGCGTGAGCGCCTGCTCCAGCAGGTTCTCGTCCGAAAACGCCAGCCCAAGCCGTCGCTGAAGCTGGTGCAACTCGCTGGCAGCGCGCGCCAAATCAGCGAATCCGCGTGAACAGCCGCGACCACCGTATGCTGTGCGGCCATTTCCAGAACTGGAAGAACGAATCTTGCGGCCTGATCGAGAACCAGATGATCTGGGCGCGGCCTTCGAGGTTGTCGAAAGGCACAAAGCCCACGCCATCTTCGCTTGGCGGCACCCGCGAGTCAGATGAATTGTCGCGGTTGTCGCCCATCATGAAATATTCATTGGCCGGCACATGGAAGGCTTGCGTATTGGCATACATGCCGGTATCACCGTTGAGCTGTATCTCGACGTGATTGACCCCGCCCGGCAAGGTTTCACGATAGGTTGGCACCGGCTTGACGTTGCCATAAGCATCCGTGGTCGTAAAACTCGCAATCGGCGTGCGCGGCACTGTGACATTATTGATGGTGAGCCGCCCATTGATCATCTGCACGGTATCACCAGGCAATCCGATCAGCCGCTTGATATAATCGGTGGCGTTATCGCCCGGAAATTTGAAAACAATCACGTCGCCACGCTTGGGCATGGCTGCGAAAAACCGCCCCTTGAAGAAATGCGGGTCAAATGGCGTCGTATAATTCAGCATATCAAACGAATAACTGGCGACGAATTTATAAATCTGCGGCAAAAACGGTATGGAATATTCCGAATATCCGTAAGAATATTTTGATATGAATATGTAATCACCAACCAGCAATGTCGGGATCATCGATCCTGATGGAATGACGAAGGGTTGAAACAGAAAGGTCTGCACCACCAGGGCGATGCCGAGGGCCTGTGCGATCACCTTGAGCAATTCCCCGATGCCGCCTTCGGTCGCGGGCGCTGTATTGGTCGGCACGCCAGTTCCTGTTTGCGCTGGCTCGGTCATCTGGCTCATTACCTCATCCTTCATGGTCGCCAAGCTCTACTGGAGCGATGCGGCAAACACAAGGCGCAGATGAAAAAGGCAAAAAGGCGGCGCGCGCGCCCTGATGCTGAAATGCCACAGTGGGCACAAAAAATAGAGAAACCGATCAGCTTAACTTGCTGCTAACCATAATTGGTATGAATGTCCGCGAGCACGCAAGAATCGAGGCAAGTGAATGAACAGACGTTGGTTTTTAATGGGCGGGGCGGCAGCGTTGGCTGGTTGCACCACCGATAGCACGAGCAATAACCTCAAACTCGCTGCGGTGCATGGCAACGAGCCGCATTTCATTTCGCCCGACGCCTATGTCAAGCCCGGCCATCGTGATCTGCGGCCCGCCAATCTGATGGGCGGCAACATTCCCAAGCTTGGCCCCTTCGACCGCGCGGTCTATGCCGGCATGCCGAATGACATTCACCCGATCCCGCCGCTGGATTTCAAGCGTGTTGATCTGGCCTTCCTGCGCAGTGTCGTACTTTATCCGACCACGGAGAAGGCCGGAACGATTTATGTCAATCCGCATCAGCGCTATCTTTATCTGACTTTGGGCGATGGTCGCGCCATTCGTTATGGCGTCGGCGTCGGGCGCGCCGGATTCGCGTGGAAGGGTGTCGCCGATGTGCGCATCAAGCGCGAATGGCCGCGCTGGATTCCGCCGGAAGACATGATCGTGCGGCAGCCGGAACTGAAAGTATATGCCGCCCCCAAAGGCATGCCCGGCGGCATCAACAACCCGCTGGGTGCGCGTGCCCATTATCTGTGGGAAGGCAACCAGGACACCTATTATCGCATCCACGGCACCAACGAGCCGGAATCAATCGGCCATGCCATGTCGTCAGGCTGCATCCGCATGCATAATCTCGATGTGGTCGATCTCTACAGCCGCTGCAACCTCGGCAGCAAAGTGATCGTGATGTAACCGCGCCGAAAGAAAGCCCATTGTTGAATCACAGCATAGACAGTGGCTTGGCTCAACGAAGAACGGTGGGGTTAGCGACCAACGCCACTTTTATGGGTTTTGTCCAAAAAATTGATCGTCCGACATCAAGCAACAAGATCGCTGGTGCGACCGGCGTTCCGATCCTGTATGGACAATGGGCGTATGGTTCACCATATTGCAACGTATAGTATCATTATCGCCACCCAAAGGGAGAGCCACCATGGCAGACCGCAAGCCAATTTTGGGAGAATCACCGCCGCGCCCAGAACTTGACCTGGTGTTTGAAGCAGCCCGAACGAATGGGGTTAGTGATGCCGTCCTTCAAGAACAGCGCATCAGCTTCGCCTACGGGAACGCTCCCAAGAACAGCGAGATATCAAAAGAGTCAGTTCGTGAAGCATCCAGAACTGTTCGCTTAATTCAATCCTGATGATCCACTGGGGAGGAGGCCTGCTTACAAAGCCTCCTGATGGAAGATGCTGGTACGAAGTCACGATGATAGAGTTCTGTTTGATTTAATGCAGGAGAAAAATCTCCTTAGGCAATACGACTACTTATTGAATAGTATAGACATTGGATTGTCACAAGGGCCTGGCTCGTTTGATAAGTATTTCTTATGGGCATTGAATCACATTGCCGTCGCAAATATTTCTCAATTTGGTGGTCGGTTTCGAAATGAACCTATTTATGTCGGCAATCACAACCCTCCACACTATAAAAACGTTCCAGACTTAATAGATAGATTTATATCGTTTGTGCATGAAAATTGGTTTATTTTAACCCCAACAATGCTTGCCGCTTACGGGCTATGGCGTTTGAACTGGATTCATCCATTTATCGAGGGGAACGGACGAACTGCCCGCGCGGTATCCTATTATTTGTTATGTGTCAGGGGTGGGGCACTATTGGGCGGCAAGAAGATTATTCCCGAGCTCATTCGAGAAAACCGTGAGCCATATGTCAAAGCCCTCATCGCGGCAGATCGAAAGTGGGATAATGGTGACTTTGATTTATCTGAGATGGAAAGTTATCTCGCGAGGCTTGCTTTGCAGCAGGCATCAGACGAAAACGGAGTGTAACCCCCAATTGCGTCAGAGGCTACATATTTTGAATACGAAATAAGCCTAAGTCGTCTCACGCCAATAACTGCGGGCCAGCGCATTAAGAAACGTCGGATATCAAACCTTCTCGACCTGGCCATATTCCAGATCGACCGGTGTGGCTCTGCCGAAGATCGACACGGCGACCTTGACGCGCGAGCGGCTTTCATCGACCTCTTCCACGACGCCATTGAATGAAGCAAACGGGCCATCGGCGACGCGCACGGTTTCACCGACCTCGAAGTGAATGGCCTGCGTCGGATGGTCGACGCGTTCCTTGACGTGGCCCTTGATGCGATCCGCCTCGAAATCGGGTATCGGCATCGGCTTCTTGTCGGTCCCCAGAAAGCCGGTGACCTTCGGGGCGTTCTTGATGAGATGATAGACATCATCCGTCAAATCGCAGCGCACCAGCACATAGCCGGGGAAGAATTTGCGCTCGGAATTGATTTTCCGCCCGCGCCGCACTTCGACGACATTTTCGCTGGGAACCAGAATTTCCTCAAACTTGTCGGTAAGCCCGCGTTGCGCCGCATGTTCGCGGATCGACTCGGCGACCTTCTTTTCAAAATTCGAATAGGCGTGGACGATATACCAACGCATTGCCATGACGGCCTCCGAGACTAATGGCCGAGGGACAAGGTGAACAGCACCGCATTGCTGATCACCCAATCGGTGAGAAGAAAAAACAGACTGGCGAGGAACGACAGGGCAATCACCACGATGGTCGTGTAGATGACTTCCTGTCGGTTCGGCCACACCACCTTGGCGGCCTCGGCACGCACCTGCTGGATGAATTCAAAAGCACTGGCCATGGCCATCCCGTCATGTTTCACATAAAATCGCGGCGCGGAACCGGGGGGTTACGCGCCATCAGGTTGCTATAAGCCCGAACGGCGATAATTCCAAGTGCGAAATTGGTGCAGCCCGCGCCCTCAGGGGCAAGGGTTCATGTGCACCTGGTGAATGGCATTGATCCGCGCCTCGATTTCCGGCGTGATCTTCACATCCACCGAGCCCAGCGCCACGCGGAGTTGCGCCATGGTGGTGGCACCAATGATGTTGGAGGTAACAAACTGGCGGCTGTTGACAAATGCCAGCGCCAGTTGCGCCGGATCAATGCCAAGCTCACGCGCCAGCGCCACATAGGCCTCAATGGCAACATCCGCGCCGGGCGTTTCATAACGCTGGCCACGGTTGAACAGCGTGGTGCGGGCACCGGCGGGACGCGCGCCGTTGAGATATTTACCGGAGAGATAACCCTGTGCCAGCGGTGAATAGGCCAGAAGGCCGATGTCTTCGCGCATCGCCACCTCGGCAAGGCCGATCTCGAAGGTGCGATTGATGAGATTATAGGCATTCTGGATCGAGGCGACGCGCGCATGGCCGTTGCGCTCGCTGGCCGCAGCAAAGCGCATGGTGCCCCATGCCGTTTCATTTGAAAGCCCGACCTGGCGCACCTTGCCGGCCTTCACAAAGCCATCGAGCGTTTCCACGATTTCTTCAATGGCATGGAAGGAACCCGGCTGAGGCGCGGTATAGACAGTCGGGTTGGAGCCCCATTGCGGCACGGCGCGGTCGGGCGCATGCAGTTGATAAAGATCGAGGTAATCCGTTTGCAGCCGCTTCAGCGAGCCTTCCAGGGCAAGGGTCATCTGGGCGCGGCTGAGTTCAGTCGTGCTGCCATCGCCCCGCAGCCAGTTCATCGGCGAGCGTCCCATCACCTTGCTGGCCAGAACCAACTTGTCCCGGCCGCCATGCGCCTTCAACCACCGTCCGATGATCCGTTCGGTCGATCCCTGCGTCTCGGGCTTCGGCGGGATCGAATAGGTCTCCGCCGTATCGAAGAAATTAACGCCGGATGCGATGGCGTGGTCCATCTGTTCGAAGCCTTCGGCCTCGGTGTTTTGCTGGCCGAAGGTCATGGTGCCAAGGCAGATCAGTGACACAAGCGGGCCCTCGCGGCCAAGACGGCGCATTTCCATAAGTGGTCTCCAAGGCAATCAAAGAAGGGAGGATTTGTTAGACAAGCGCATAGCATTGGCTTTTGGAGGCGGCAAGCCGAAGGTGCAGCGCAAATGTGGCATCGGAGTTGCGCACAAATCGGAGGTCATGGCCCCCGCGTGCCCAAAGATGAGCACCAGGCGAAGGCCCGCGAGCCTTCCGGCAGGCGCCAGGGGGCTACATTTTCAGATAGACAAAGCCCCGTGCTTCCAGAGCCGCCACTTCGGCAACGCCCGCTTCGACAATATCGCGGGTCTTGAGGCCATAGAGTTTCGAAGGTTCGACGCCGCCGCCGATCAGCGAGTTGCGGCACACGAGAAAGCGCACGCCGCGCCGACGCAGGGCGTCGATTTTATGCGCCAGAGCGGCGTTGGTTTCAGCATCTTCGAGCAGGGCGATACCGCGCGCCTGCAGCACCACCCGCAAATCGATATTGTGATCGCCGACGGCATCGAGATGGTTCTTGATCGAGTCGACCACATGGAAATAATGCTGCGCGAACCAGCCACCCCCGCCCGTGATGTGATAGACCACCTTCTGATAGGCAAAGGGCGCAAAATGCAAGGTTGCAAGTTGTTGGCGCACGTTGCGGCGATCTTGCGCGCGCATTCCAGCATAGGCGCGATAGCCCAACCCCGGAACAACTGCTGCCAGACAAAGACCCAGCACGGCAATACGACGCTTCATTGCAATATCCCTGTAACTACCGCAATCCCAAAGCGGGATTACAACCCTGATATTGCAATATTTCAGCCAATCTCATGCCAGGTCGCGCGTCGCACCATGGCGATCACGGCTTTGAGCGCGCATTTTCCAGATCAGTCATCATGGCGGCAACCGCCGGGCTTTCGCCTTCGAGGCCAGCAGCCACGCCCAGCCGGTCGGCCTCGCTGCGGTGCTGCACGAATTTCCATGCTGCCTCAATGTTTTCGGCGATGATCTCCACCCCGACGATGGCTTTCACCATGCCCTCGATATAATCTTCCGGCGCATCGGTCACCGCCCAGGGCTTGGGCCGTCCTGCCTCTTGCGCTCTGGTCAATCCATCGACCACATCGCGCACCCACGCTGCATCATCAATGGCCTCAGCGCTGCCGCTGACATGAATGGCGAGATAGTTCCATGTTGGCACAACTTTGCCGTGCTCGCGCTTCGAGGCATAGAACGAGGGCGATATATAGGCTTGCGGGCCTTGAAAAATCACCAGCGCGCGAGCGCCCGCCAGTCGGCGCCATTGCGGATTGGCGCGCGCGACATGGCCGCGCAACCGCAAGCGCCCGGCAGCGTCGTAATCGGCCAGCAGCGGCAGATGCGTGGCTTCAACTGCCTCGGGGCCGGCACTGACGAGAATGGCAAAGCGCAGATCATTGACGGCCTTGAGGATGACTTCGGGCCGGGTCTCGCGAAACTGCTTGGGAATATACACGGCTCTAGCCCTTGCTCATCTGCCCGGCCAGCGCTTCCAGCACGGCCATGCGCACCGCAACCCCCATCTCGACCTGCGCCTTGATCAGCGATTGCGCGCCATCGGCAATGCTGGAGGCAATCTCGACGCCGCGATTCATCGGGCCGGGATGCATGACCAGCGCATTGGGTTTGGCGAGCATCAGCTTGTCTTCGTCGAGGCCAAAATAGTGAAAATATTCCTTGGGCGAGGGAATGAAACCGCCCGTCATGCGCTCGCGCTGCAGGCGCAGCATCATCACGATGTCGACATCCCGCAGGCCCGATTTCATATCGCGAAACACTTCGACGCCCATGCGCTCGATACCAAGGGGCAGCAAGGTTGATGGCGCGATTACCCGCACGCGCGCACCGAGCGCGGTAAGCAGCAATATATTGGAGCGCGCCACCCGCGAATGCAGGATATCGCCGCAAATGGCGACGATCAGCCCACCAATCGCGCCTTTGTTGCGCCTGATGGTGAGGGCATCGAGCAGTGCCTGTGTGGGGTGCTCGTGCGTGCCATCTCCCGCATTGACCACGGCACAATCGACCTTTTTGGCCAGCAGATGCACCGCACCGGCCTGCTGATGTCGCACCACAATGATGTCGGGCTGCATGGCGTTCAAGGTCGCCGCCGTGTCGATCAGCGTCTCGCCCTTTTTCACCGAGGAGGTCGAAACCGACATGTTCATCACATCGGCCCCGAGCCGTTTTCCCGCCAGTTCAAATGATGCCTGCGTGCGGGTCGAGGCCTCGAAGAACAGATTGATCTGCGTGCGCCCGCGCAGCACCGTGCGCTTCTTTTCGATCTGGCGTGATACCGTCACCGCCTCATCGGCCATGCCGAGCAGCATTTCGATGTCGTCCACAGACAGGCCCTCGATGCCAAGCAGGTGGCGTTGCGCAAATCGGTGCGATGGATGCAAAGTCATGGCTCTCCTTTGCCGCGAAATGACGCCAGCGGCAAGCGCATGCAGGATCAGCGCTGGCACGTTGCGCAATAAAATGTCGAACGCCCGGCCTGAACAATGCGCGAAATCGTGCCGCCGCAGCCCTTGTTGTCACAACCGGCACCTTCGCGATCATAGGCGCGAAAGCCATGCTGGAAATAGCCCAGCGCACCGTTGGTCTGGCGATGATCGCGCAACGATGAACCGCCCGCCGCTATGGCTTCTTCCAGCACGGCACGTATTTCCGCCACCAGCCGCCGTGCCTCGGGGGCCGTGAGTGTGCCCGCCGCCCGCAGCGGCGACAGCCGGGCCCGGTGCAACGCCTCGCAGACATAGATATTGCCAAGGCCCGCAACCAGCCGCTGATCAAGCAGCGCCGCCTTCAGCGGTGCCACCTTGCCGTCCAGCATGGCGCGCAGCACCTTGCCATCGAGAGCAGGATCGAAGGGCTCGCGACCAAGATTGGCGAAGAAGCGATAGCCTGTGAGATCATCGCGGCGCGCCAGATCCATGAAGCCGAAGCGACGCGGGTCATTATAAGTGATGGTCGCACCGGAATTGAGAACAAAGCACACGTGATCATGCGGCCCCACCGCCCCGCGCGGATGGTGGAAGCTGCCAATCGGCTGATCCTCCAGCCGGAATGACCCGCTCATACCAAGGTGCATGATCAAGGCAAGGCCGTCATCGAGCCCCGCCACCAGATATTTCGCGCGCCGCTCCAGGGCCTCTACACGGCGCCCTTCGAGCCGCACGACGAAGTCCTGCGGAAAGGCAAAGCGCAAATCGGCGCGGCGCTGGAGCACACGCTCGATCGTCGCTCCGACAAAGGCTCCGGCAAGGCCGCGGCGCACGGTTTCGACTTCGGGTAATTCCGGCATGGCATCCTCGGCGTACGCTGCGGCATTTTTACCGCACGACGCGAAAATCATACCATAGCCAGAATGCTCGGGGGCAGCTATATCCCATGCCGAAGGTGGATGAGATGAGCACGCAAGACACCCATTTTGGATTCGAGCAAATTCCTCTGGCCGACAAGCAGGCGCGGGTTGACGACGTTTTTCACAAGGTCGCCTCGCGCTATGATCTGATGAATGACCTGATGTCGGGGGGGCTGCATCGCGCCTGGAAAGACGTGATGGTCGCTGAGGTCAATCCGCGCGCGCGGGCAGGCTTCAAACATCTCGACGTTGCCGGCGGCACGGGCGATGTCGCCTTTCGCATCGCGCGGGCTGGCGGGCCGCAAACCCATGTCACCGTGCTCGATATCAATGGCAACATGCTCGATGTCGGCCGTGAACGGGCCGCCCAGCGCGGCTTGACGGCACAATTGACCTTTGTCGAAGCCAATGCCGAGGCCCTGCCCCTGCCCGATGCCAGTTTTGACGCCTACACCATCGCTTTCGGCATTCGCAACGTGCCGCGCATGGATCTGGCGCTGAGCGAAGCCTACCGCGTGCTCAAGCGCGGTGGTCGCCTGCTTTGTCTCGAATTCAGCCAGGTCGATATGCCGGGGCTCGGCCGCCTTTATGATGCGTTTTCTTTCAATCTCATTCCCGCCATGGGCCGCATGGTGACTGGTGATGCAGCGCCCTATCAATATCTGGTGGAATCAATTCGCCAATTTCCCGATCCCGACAGTTTTGCCGGCATGATCACCAAGGCGGGCTTTCAACGTGCGCGGTATACGCGCATGACCGGCGGCGTGGTCGCTCTGCACTCAGGCTGGAAGCTCTGAAGTCTTGGGGCCATTTTCAACCATCGGCCATGTCGTCCGCCTGCTGCACGCGGGTTTTGTGCTGACGCGCGAGGGCGCGTTTTCCGGCCTCGATCCGACAACCCTGCCGTCGGCCTTGCGCCTGCCCTTCCGGCTTTCGCAATTGATGACGCGTCGTGGCGTTGCCAGCCAGCCTGATCGTCTGGCGCGGGCCTTTGCGCGGCTCGGGCCATCCTATGTCAAGCTCGGCCAGTTTCTGGCAACCAGACCCGATGTCGTCGGGCCGCGCATCGTGCGCGAACTCGAGCGTCTGCAAGATCGCATGGCGCCCTTCGGTCGCGCCGCCGCCATCGCCATCATTGAATCTGCCTTTGAAAAGCCGCTGCACCAGCTCTTTGCCGAATTTGGCGAGCCGGTTGCCGCCGCCTCCATCGCGCAAGTGCATCGCGCGCGGCTGCTTCCCGAAGCAGGTGGCTATGAGGTCGCCGTCAAGGTGGTTCGGCCCGGCGTGCAGCGCAACTTTCGCCGCGATCTCTCGGACATGTATTTTGCCGCCCGCCTCGCCGAGCGGTTTGTGCCGGATGCCGCCCGCCTCAAGCCCGTGCAGGTGGTCGACACATTGGCGCGCTCCGTCACCATCGAGCTGGATTTGCGGCTGGAAGCGGCGGCAGCGTCCGAATTGGCGGAAAACTGCCGGAATGACGCGGATTTCCTTGTTCCCAAGGTTGAATGGGATCTCACAGCCCGCGAAGTGCTGACGCTGCAATGGATCGAGGGCATACCGCTCTCCGACCTTGAAGCGCTGCAGCACAGCGGCATAGATCTGCCGAGGCTGGGCCAGCGCGTTATCCAGACCTTTTTGCGTCACGCGATGCGCGATGGATTTTTTCACGCGGACATGCACCAGGGCAATCTCTTCGTTGACACTGAAAGCCGCCTGATTGCCGTCGATTTCGGCATTATGGGGCGGCTCGGGGTCAAGGAGCGGCGGTTTCTCGCCGAAATCCTGTTTGGCTTCATCACGCGCGATTATCGGCGGGTGGCGCAGGTGCATTTTGACGCCGGCTATGTGCCGCGGGTTCACAATGTCGAGGATTTTGCACAGGCCATCCGCGCCATCGGCGAGCCGATCCATGCGCGCACCGCCGACCAGATTTCCATGGCTAAATTATTGACATTGCTGTTTGAAGTGACAGCGCTGTTTGATATGGCCACTCGCACGGAACTGGTGATGCTGCAAAAGACCATGGTTGTGGTCGAAGGCGTGGCACGCCGCCTCGATCCCCATCTCAACATGTGGGTGACCTCGGAGCCGGTGGTGCGCCAATGGATCGAGGACAATCTCGGGCCGCTGGGACGCCTGAAACAGGGCGGCGAGGGTCTGGAATCGCTGTTGGCGCTGGCGCGGCGGATTCCCGATGCGGCCGAAAAGCTCGATCTCATCCTCACGCGTCTGAGCGATCAATCTCAAGGCGAGATCGGCAAGGCCGAAGCCAAGATCGCGCTCTGGAGCCATCGGGCGCTCTGGGTGATTGTCGCGCTTTTGGCCTGGTTGATTCTGCGTTAGCAGAACCAACCAAGCCTTCCGCAGGTGCTGGGCTCAACCTGCGAAACCGTCAAAAAGCGCAATTTCAGGGCGTCATGCCGTGACTAACCCCAGCCATCACCGCAAAACCTGCGTGACTGAACGCCAGCAAGACAAGGCCAAATATCAAAATCGACAGGGTAACTGACACATACTGCGGCATGCCCACCACAACGGGCCGTGCCTGCGGCGCGGGTGCATGCGGTAAATGAGACGCCCCCATATCCGTCTCCCCTCGTTATTTTTATGGTTTACGTCTTTAGTCTAATTATAAGACTTTAGTCAACTAGCAATCTGCTCCGACGCCAATTATTTTCGCGCTACCGCGCCACATAGGGCGTTTGCGGGTGCCTGCAAGTCCAAAAAGGCCGCTCCTGGCCGTTGTCGTTGATCGCGAGTAAGATTCCATGCGTTTTGAAATGACCCAATTGCCCGGCCTGGTGGTGATCGAAGCCGAGCCGCGGCAAGATTCGCGCGGCAGCTTTGCGCGGCTGTTCTGCCCGCAGGAATTCGCGGCGGCTGGTTTGGAATTCACGCCCGTGCAGGTCAATCTCAGCCACAATATCGCGTCGCGCACCTTGCGCGGCATGCATTATCAGGACGCCCCCTTTGCCGAGGCCAAGCTGGTTCGCTGCACCAGCGGCGCGATATTTGATGTCGCGCTCGATCTGCGCCCGCAAAGCGCCACTTATCTGCAATGGCGCGGCTTTGAACTCAGCCGCGCCAATGGCCGGGCCTTGCTGGTTCCAGAAGGCTTCGCCCATGGCTTCATCACCCTGCAGCCCGAATCCGACGTGCTCTATCAGATGGGCCGCAGCTTTGTGCCGGGCCATGAGCGCGGGGTGAGGTTTGATGATCCGGCCTTCAACATTATCTGGCCCTTCGCGCCGGACCAGATCAACCCGCGTGATGCCGCCTGGCCGGATTATATCCCCATGAAATCCCTGAGCTCTGCCTCGCCATAGGCGTGCATGTCGGCGCCCTTGGCAAAGGCGGCATACCATGCAGCGGTGCGCGTGATGGCGGCGGCGCTGTCGAACTGATCGCGCCAGCCAAGTGCGGCATGGGCGGCACGGCTGTCGAGCGCCAGCAAACCCGCTTCATGCACTTGTGGACCTTGGGCCTGCTGCCAGCCCGGCGCGGCGCCGAGCGCCGTCTGCATGGCTTGCACCACAGTGGCAACGGCAAGAGGCGCGCCGGACGGGCCAAAATTAAGCGTATGCGGCACGTTCCGCTGCTGTGCCAGCGCCTCGGCATAGAGCAGATAGCCGTTCAAGCCATCGAGCACATGCTGCCACGGCCGGGTCGCCTGAGGATGGCGCAATGTCAGGGTCGCGCCTTGCTGATAGGCGCGGAAAATATCGGGAATGATCCGATTTTCGGCAAAATCACCGCCGCCGATGACATTGCCCGCGCGCGCCGTGGCCACGGCAACGCCGGCCGAAGCAAAAAAGCTTTGGCGCCAACTCGCTACGGCGATTTCGCAGGCCGCCTTGGAAGCCGAATAAGGATCGTGCCCGCCGAGGCCGTCGGATTCACGAAACGCCTGCCCGGTTTCCGGATTGGCATAGACCTTGTCCGTGGTGACGACCAGCAACGCCTTCAGGCGCGGACAGGCGCGCAAGGCTTCCATCAGATGGATGGTGCCCATGACATTGGTGGCAAAAGTCGCTGTCGGCGCCGCATAGGCGGGCCGCACCAGAGCCTGCGCGGCCAGATGCAGCACGATGTCCGGCTGCACCGCGCCCACCAGCCTCTGCACAGCTGCGGCATCGTTGATGTCGATGATATGCGAACTGAGCCACGGCTGCGCGCCCGCCAGTCCAAAAAGGCTGATCGTGCCGGTTGGCGCCAAAGCGAGGCCAGTAACATCGGCCCCGATGCTGCCCAACATCCGCGTCAGCCATGCGCCCTTGAAACCGGTGTGGCCGGTGACCAGCACCTTGCGACCCGCCCAGAATCGCGCATCCGGCCGCGCGCTCAAGGCCACAATTTCCACGGCGCCTTGCCCGAATCCCACAAGGCTTCGAGCTTCATGCGGTCGCGCAACGTATCCATCGGCTGCCAGAATCCGCTGTGGCGATAGGCGACGAGATCACCATCGGCAGCAAGCCCCTCCAAAGGCGCGCCCTCCCATGACGTGTCATCGCCGGAGATGCGATCGATCACCGACGGCTCCAGCACGAAATAGCCGCCATTGATCAGCGCATTGTCGCCGGGTGGCTTTTCAGCGAAGCGTTGCACGCGCGTGCCATCGAGTTCAAGCGCACCATAACGCCCCGGCGGCGTCACGGCGGTGAGCGTCGCGGCCTTGCCCTGGGCCTTGTGAAACTTCACGAGGGCACCAATGTCGATGTCTGCGAGGCCATCGCCATAGGTCAGGCAGAAGG
>JAJZGX010000030.1 GCA_021804825.1 Pseudomonadota bacterium
ACGACCGGCTTCGGCAACGACATCAGCAAAACTGGCAAAATGTCGGCCGGGCGCAGCCTCGGCCTGCGCCACGCGCGGCATGGGTGTCGCCGCGCTCATGGCGCGCGCACCGCCGCCGCCGCCGCCATTGCCGGAAGGGCTGGGCAGGGGTGGTCGGGCGCCGCCCTCAGTCAAGCGGCGCAAGGCTTCTTCGGGCGAGGGTAGATCGGCGGCATAAGCGAGGCGCACCAGCACCATATCGGCGGAGGCGAGCGGGCGCGCTGCGCCGCGGGTTTCCTCGATGCCTTTCAGCAGGATCTGCCAGCTGCGCACCAGCACGGCGAGGCTCAGGCTGGCCGCCGCCGCCTGGCCACGATCGCGCTCATCGGGCGTGAGGATCGTATCCTTGGCCGCCTCGGGCACAAGTTTGATGCGTGTGACCAGATGCACGAATTCGGCGAGTTCGGTCAGGACATGCAGCGGGTCGGCACCGGTATCGTGCAAGGCGCGTAAAATGCCCAGCGCCTCGGCAATGCGCCCGGCCAGCAAGGCCTCGAACATGTCGATGATCCGCGAGCGGTCAGCGAGGCCGAGCATGGTCTGCACCACGCCGGCATCGATACTGGTGTTGCGCCCGCCTTGCGCAATTGCTTGATCCAGCAGTGAAAGCGCATCGCGCACCGAGCCTTCGGCAGCCCGCGCAATCAGCCCCAGTGCGTCGGGAGCCATGGTCACGCCTTCCTTGCCGCAAATGCCGGCAAGATGCGCCACCATGCGTTCCGGCTCGATGCGGCGCAGATCAAAGCGCTGGCAGCGCGAGCGCACCGTCACCGGCACTTTCTCGATTTCGGTGGTGGCAAACAGAAATTTGACGTGCTCGGGCGGCTCTTCCAGCGTCTTGAGCAGGCCGTTGAAGGCGGCCTTGGAGAGCATGTGCACTTCGTCGATGATGAAAATCTTCGAGCGGGCCATGGTCGGGCGGTAGCGGGCGCTCTCGATGATCTCGCGCACATCGTCGATGCCGGTATGCGAGGCGGCATCCATCTCAATCACATCAATATGGCGGCTTTCGATAATGGCCTGACAATGGCGGCCAAGCTCGGGCATGGTGATGCTCGGGCGGTCAGCGCCACCCGGCACCTCGTAATTGAAGGCCCGCGCCAAAATCCGCGCTGTGGTGGTCTTGCCGACGCCGCGCACGCCGGTGAGGATATAGGCCTGATGAATCCGGTTGAGCGCGAACGCATTGGTGAGCGTGCGCACCATGGGTTCCTGGCCGATGAGGTCATCAAAACTGGACGGGCGATATTTGCGTGCGAGCACGAGATAAGGGGCCGCTGCGGCAGGCCCAGCCCCGGATGGTGCGGTTTCGTCGTTCATCGCACACTTCGTTGATGTGGAAGGGCTGGCTTGAAGCCTGGCTGCGCCGCGAAAGCAGGAGGCTGACGCGAGACCCGCCCGGTCTCGTTAGGGCTGCTTCCTTCCGGATCTGACCCGGTTGGCGAGTGGAACGTCCACGGCCAACCTCCCAATGCTCCTATACAGCGCGCCAGCCCTGCGGGGCAAGCAATTTTTGCCGCGAGCACCAGCGCCATTTGCGGCCTCATGTTTGAGCAGCGAAAATGAAATATGCCAGCATGTGGCTTGTGAACCATTGCAAATTCGGGCAAGTCTTCGGGCGCCCCTGAAGCTGGATGCTTGATCTTGTCACTTAAAATCGCAACCTGGAACATCAATTCGGTGCGCCTGCGCCTGCCTCTGGTCTTGCGCTATCTCGAGGAATTCCAGCCCGACGTGCTGTGTCTGCAGGAGACCAAATGTCCTGATGATGCGTTTCCTTCCCGCGAATTCGAGCGGGCGGGCTATGGCCACATCGCCAAGAACGGACAGAAGGGCTATCATGGCGTCGCGTTGATCTCGCGTCTGGCGTTGAGCGGTGTCAATGCGCGCGGCTTTTGCAGCATTGGGGATGCCCGCCATATCAGCGCGGAAATTGCCGACGGCGCCAAAATGCTGCGGCTGCATAATTTTTATGTGCCCGCTGGCGGCGACGAGCCTGACCCGGCGATCAACCCCAAATTTGCCCACAAGCTGTCATTCCTGGAGGAAATGCGCGGCTGGTTCCATGGTGATGTGGCGGTGCGTGAGCACGCCTTGCTGGTGGGTGACCTCAACATTGCTCCCCTCGAGCACGATGTCTGGAGCCACAAGGCGCTGGTCAACGTCGTCAGCCATACGGCGGTGGAGATCGAGGCGCTGAAGAAAGTGCAAAGCGCCGGTGTCTGGTTTGATGCGCTGCGGGCGCATGTCCCCGAAGATCGCAAGCTTTATACGTGGTGGTCCTACCGTTCACCCGATTGGGATGTTGCCGACAAGGGCCGCAGGCTTGATCACGTCTGGCTTAGTCCGTCGCTGGCCTCAAGGCTGCAATCGATGGATATTCTGCGGGCAGCGCGCGGCTGGGAGCGCCCCTCCGATCATGTGCCGGTCATGGTGCAGATCGCGTCGGCCTGAAGGCGGCGCTCAGTTTCTGGCGTGGCGGGCAAGGTCAGCGGTGAAGGATTGCAAGTCTGCCGCCAGGGCGTCGTGCAGCTTCAGCGCGTCATCTGGATATTCATCGAGAATGCGGCGAAACAACGCGCGCGGTATGCGCATGAGCGCGACTTGGCCCGCGGCCGTGACGCGGGGAACCTGTGCATCGGCGACGACTAGGCTGGTGGCGCCCAACAGTAGCGGTGAAGCATATTCCAGCGCAGGCCGCAGCGAGCCTTTGGGGGCCGCGACTTTCGCTTTGCCGCTCATGACAACCAAAGCGCCATCCAGCGGCGCATTGCCACAAATGGCTTCATCATTGGCAACCAGCGACTTTTCCGATGAGAACACCAGCAGGCGCAAGGCATCGAGGCTGAGCGCCGCAAACAGCGGGATGGAACGCAGAATTTCAATATCGGTATCAAGCGCCATAGCAGGCTTTTCCTTTCAAGGCGCCAGTTTGTAGCCGCCGGGTTCGGTCAGAAGCAGCACCGCATTGGCAGGATCAGGCTCGATCTTCTGGCGCAGGCGGTAAATGTGTGTTTCCAGAGTGTGGGTGGTGACGGCGGCATTATAACCCCACACCTCGCGCAGCAGCACGTCGCGACTGACAACAGCATCGCCGGCCCGGAAAAGAAAACGCAGAATGGCGGTTTCCTTCTCGGTCAACCGAAGCTTGGTGCCTTTGGTCGTGATCAATTGCTTGGCACCGGGCCTGAAACTATAGGGGCCGATCTGCAGTGCGGCATCGTCGCTGGCCTCATGCTGGCGCAAATGCGCCCTGATGCGCGCGAGAAGCACGGAAAAGCGGAAAGGCTTGCTGACATAATCATTGGCCCCGGCCTCAAGGCCCAGCACGGTGTCGGCCTCGCCATCCTGGCCGGTCAACATGATCACCGGGCGCTTGAAACCCTCGCGGCGCATGAGCTTGACGCCTTCGCGCCCATCCATATCGGGCAGGCCAACGTCCATGATCACGATATCGGGGGCATCCTTGCGGGTGACGGCCAGCGCTTGCGCGACATTGCCAGCCTGCACAATGCCGAACTCGTCATAAAGTGCCAATTGCTCGACCAGCGCCTGGCGAAGTTCGGCATCGTCGTCGACCACCAGAATTGTCCGCCTTTGTGACATGCGCTCCCCCAAACTCCAGCCGCTCTTGCGTCTTTGCAGGGCTAAATGTTAGAGCCTGCATCGCCTGCCGTCAAAGCGCGAATGCGTGAGCTGCGTTTGATGATGCGCGGGTGTGCGAACCGCCTGCTTTTTGGGATCGTTGCGGCCTTTCGATGTCGCAGGGAGCCCCTTGATTTCAACCCATCAACGCTCGCCCGGCTTGCCAGGCGCATTCAGGAAATAAACCCGTGAAAGTCATCGCCAGTTCCATTCGCAAAGGCAACATTATCGAAAGGGATGATGGGCAGCTCTATGTCGTGCTCACCGCCGAAAGTTTTCATCCCGGCAAAGGCACCCCTACGACGCAGATCGACATGCGCCGCATTTCCGACGGTGTGAAAACCACGGATCGCTACAAAACCACCGAGCAGGTCGAACGCGCCTTCGTCGAGGATTTCGATTATAATTTCCTTTATCGCGAGGGCGATGATTTCCATTTCATGAACGCCGAAAATTTCGAGCAGATGATCGTCAAGGCCGATGTGGTTGGCGATATGGCGGTCTGGCTGCAGGAAAACATGAAATGTATCCTCTCGGTATTCAATGATGTGTGCGTGTCGATCCAGATTCCCCCGCGCGTCACTCTGGAAATCATCGAAACCGAACCGGCGATGAAGGGCCAGACGGCGTCCTCATCCTACAAGCCTGCCAAGCTGGAAAATGGCGCGCGCATCATGGTGCCGCCCCACATCGGCGTCGGCACGCGTGTCGTGGTGCAGACCGAGGATGGGTCTTACAGCGAGCGCGCCAAGGATTGAGCCTGCCGATTGCCTTCCGGGAGCGTTTCGGCTAACAGACGCGGCGTGCATCCGTTTCCGACACCCCTGGAGGCGTGGGTGCGCGTTTTTCTTGAAAAAAGGACCAAGACTCATGGCCGAGACAAAAAAGCTCGCCGCCACGGTCCGCAGTGGGACAGGCAAGGGGGCCGCCCGCAGCGTTCGTCGTGAAGGCAAAATTCCTGGTGTGATTTATGGCGGTGGCGAAGCACCCACGCCGATTGCGCTCGATTGGCGTGAAATCAACAAGCTGATTTACGCAGGGCACTTTCTGACCACCCAGTTTGAGATTGATATTGACGGCAAGATGACCCGCGCGATCCCGCGCGACTATCAGCTCGATGTCGTCAAGGATACCCCGCTCCACATTGACTTCCTGCGCCTGCAGGCTGGCTCGCGCCTCAAGATCAATGTTCCGGTGCATTTTACCAATCAGGAAGTGTCGCCGGGCTTGAAGCGCGGCGGTTCGCTCAACATTGTGCGCCACAGCATTGAAATGTATGTGCCGGCGGACAATATCCCTGAAGCCCTGATGGTTGATGTCGGCAAGCTCGACTTCAATGAATCGCTGCACATCGGTGCGGTGGCCTTGCCAACGGGCTGCAAACCCACCGTCAATCGTGATTTCACCATTGTGTCGGTGGCACCGCCCGCCGCCAAGGCGGAGGAATCGCCTGCTGCCGCCGCTGCTGCGGCTCCCGCAGCCGCCGCTGCTGCGCCTGCTGCTGCGAAGGCAGCACCGGCAAAGAAGTAACGATTATCATCTGCCCGCCTGCATTGGCCATGCGCCAACGGGCGGGCAGATGAATCCCTGCCAGCGGGCCGCGCTCCATGAAACTCCTCGTCGGTCTTGGCAATCCGGGCACACAATATCGCGCCAACCGTCACAACATCGGCTTCATGGCGCTGGATGCCATAGCTGAGATCGCGCGATTTTCGCCGTTTCGCCGCCGCTGGCAAGGCGAGGTCAGCGAGGGTCGCATCGGCGAGACGCGTGTGCTTCTGCTCAAGCCCATGACCTTCATGAATGAATCGGGCAAAGCCGTGGGCGAGGCCCTGCGCCATAGCAATCTCACGCTCGGTGATGTCACCGTCTTTCATGATGAACTCGACCTTGCGCCCGGAAAGGTGCGGGTGAAGGTCGGCGGCGGCAATGCCGGCCACAATGGTCTGCGCTCGATCAGCGCCCTTTGCGGCAATGATTATCGCCGGGTGCGGCTTGGGATCGGGCATCCGGGCGATAAATCGCTGGTTCATCCCTATGTGCTCGGGAATTTCTTCGCCGATGAATGGCCTTGGGTGAAGGCCACGCTGGCCGGTGTGGCTGGCGCAGTGGAGCTCTTGGTGCAGGGCGCCGATGCCAGCTTCCAGAACCGCGTCGATCTTGCCACGAAGCCGCGTTCAGGCGATTGAAACAGAACGCTTGTTGGCAATGAATGTGCTTACCTGCAAGCTTACCAGACCCGCAAGATTTCAAGTCGCCCATGCGGTGTTTTGCCGTGTTGCAAAGCCCTGGAGCTCGGCCTGCACCAGCACGATATATTGCAAAAGCGCGAAAGCGAGGGGCGAATTCTTGGCAGGGATGGTGTCATAATCTGCACGGCTCAGCGTCCAGACCTTTGCGTCCTGCTCGACGCGCAGGCTGGCGGCGCGCGGCTGTTGCAAAATGAAGCCTTGTTCGCCTGCAATCGTGTGCGGGCCAAACACCCGCACGCTTGCGGCCTTTGTGCCAGAGCCCAATCATGGCTGCGGTGACGCCGAGCCCAAGATATTTTTCATAGGGGCCTTGAAAAACCAAGGCGCTGGTGGAAAGGGCCGTTGCGAGCGAAATGATCGAGGAGACAACCCCTGCGCGCACGTCTTTCAGCATTGCGGCTCCCTAGCCCCCCATCGGTGTCGCCGCAACACTGATTTCGTTTCAGACATGTGGCGCGGGCTCGAACTGGGCTCAATTTCATGATCCTTTGCGAGAGGACCGCTGCCGGGTTGCGCCCAAACTCCCCAGAGCGATAGGAAGGCTAGACGAAGGTATTATTTACCGCAAGCCGATTTTGACTTTGCGCTCAATGGCGTCCCATAGCGCCGCCGCGAGGTCGGGCCCGCCGAGCCGCTTGATGACGCGCAGTCCGGTAGGCGACGTGACGTTGATTTCTGTCAGGTGGCCATCGATCACGTCAATGCCGGTGAAAATCAGACCGCGCGCCTGCAAGTGCGGGCCGATCGTTGCGCAAATCACCTGCTCGCGGGCAGTGAGGTCGGTGGCAGTGGCCGCACCACCACGCACCATGTTGGAGCGAATGTCATCGCCTTGCGGCACGCGGTTGACCGCGCCCATGGCGACGCCATCGACCAGAATGATGCGCTTGTCGCCGACGCTGACCGCAGGCAAGAATTGCTGAATGACCCAGGGCTCGCGGTAAATGCTGGAGAACAGATCGAACAACGAGCCGAAATTGGGATCGCGCTGGCTCACCTTGAACACCGCTGCGCCGCCGTTGCCGTAGAGCGGCTTCATCACCACATCGCCATGGCTCTTGCGAAAGGCCTCGATGCTGTCGCGGTCACGAGACACCAGAGTTTTCGGCATCAGCTCGGGAAAATCCATCACGAACAGCTTTTCGGGAGCATTGCGCACGCTGGCGGGATCATTGACCACGAGGGTTTTGGGGTGCACGCGCTCCAGGAGATGGGTCGAGGTGATATAGGCGAGATCAAATGGCGGATCCTGCCGCAACAGCACGACGTCCATCTCGGCGACATCCTGCAGGGCTGGCGCCCCCAGGGTGAAATGATCGCCTTTTACATCGCGCACCTGCAGCGTCTGCATCTGCGCCATGATGTGGGTCGAGGCCATGAACAGCTTTTCGGGCGTGTAATAAAACAGTTCGTGTCCGCGCGCCTGTGCCTCCAGCAGCAGGGCGAAAGAGGAATCACCGGTGATATTGATGGCATGGATCGGGTCCATCTGGACGGCAACGCGCAGTGACATGATTTGCCTTTCGGAAAGCTGTTGTGACTCACATGACCAAGCTCGCTTGCAATTGCAAGCGCGGCGATGTGAACGCAGGATTACAAGTCGATGATGCGGATCATGCCGCCTTAACCGGCCATGAACCTTTTCTGTTCAAAACTTGCTGGAATTCTTATGAAAGCGAATGGGCCCATGAACTGGTCATCGATTGGCGTGCGTCTGGCAGTTCGTCAGGCTCTGATTTCCTTGCTTCTTCTGGCGATCGCCTGGTGGGTGATGCAGCAAATCGGCGCGGCGTCGCAACTGGCGCACGGCCTGATTTCACTCAAAGGCAATATACCGCAGCAAGACCTGCAACAAACTGTGGCGGCGATTGATCGAGCTTCGTCGATGTTGTTCTGGGCGATGGTCACGGGTTTCATTGTAACCTTCGTGGTTGCCATGCCGCAAATGTATTATACCATTTCTCTGCCTGTGCAGAAGATCGCCAGCCAGATGAAGGAGCTTGCCAACGGCAATACCGAGATCGCGATCCCGCCGGTCAAGCGCGATGATGAGCTTGGCATTCTGGTATCGGCGCTTACCGTGCTGCGCGATGCCATGTGCCGGAACAATGCCCTGATGACCGAGATCAAGGCGCGCGATGACCGTGAGGCCCGCCTGATCCGCGAGGCGGCGATCCGCTCGCGCGTCGAGGAATTTTCGCTGCAGCTCACCGGCACCACGCAGCGTCTTGGCGATATGACCCGCCATATGGCCGATGCTTCGGAAACCATGATCGTGGCGACGCGCCGCGCCACGGATGGCTCCAGCCAAGCTTCCGGCGCGGCCGGGCAGACCGCCAATGACGTGGCGTCGGTGGCGACCGCCTCTGAGGAATTGCTGGAATCGATCGGCGAAATCAGCCGCCAGGTGGTGCAATCCACCGCCGTGGTCAAGAAGGCTGTGGCCGAGACGCAGGAATCCAGCGCGGGCATGGCGAAATTGTCGGCGGCAGCGCGCCGGGTGGGCGATGTCGTCGATCTCATCTCCCGCATTGCCGCTCAGACAAATCTTCTGGCGCTCAACGCCACCATTGAAGCGGCGCGTGCCGGGGAGGCAGGTCGCGGCTTTGCGGTCGTTGCCCAGGAGGTGAAGACCCTCGCCACCCAGACCACCAAGGCGACGCAGGAAATCGCCGATCAAATTTCGGATATGCAGGCAGCCACCGAGATCTCAGTGGCAGCGATCGATGCCATTCAGCGCAAGATCGGCGAAGTCGAGCAAATCACCTCGATCATTGCGGCGGCGGTGCATGAGCAGGGTGCTTCCACACAGGAAATTGCCCGCAATGTCCGCTCCGCGGCGCTGGGCGCTTCGGCCATGTCCAACCACACCGAGAAAGTGGCACATTCGGTCGAGGCGACGTCATCCAGCGTCGAAGCTGTGGTCGCCAAGGCTCACGAAGTCGATGAGATGGTGGCGCGCCTGCGCAGCCATGTCGGGGAATTTGCTCGCGAATTGAAATCTGCCTGATCGACGGACCCAACCCCATTCGCATCAAATGAGGACGCGCCAGCAGCGCGTCCCCTGCTTGTCGTCGGAGTGCAAGGCGCTCAATAGCGGTAATGATCGGCCTTGAACGGGCCAGACTGCGGCAGGTTGAGGTAAGTTGCCTGCTGCGCCGAGAGTTTGGTCAGTTTCACGCCGATCTTTTCGAGATGCAGCATGGCGACCTTCTCGTCGAGGTGCTTGGGCAGCACATAGACCTTCTTGCCATACTGGCCTTGCTTGGTCCAAAGCTCGATCTGCGCCAGCGTCTGGTTGGTGAAGGACGCCGACATGACGAAAGAGGGGTGACCGGTGGCATTGCCGAGGTTTACCAGACGCCCTTCCGACAGCAGGATCATGCGCTTGCCGCCAGGAAACTCGATTTCGTCAACCTGCGGCTTGACATTGTGCCATTTGAAATTGCGCAGACCCTGCACCTGAATTTCCGAGTCGAAATGGCCGATGTTGCAGACAATCGCCCGGTCTTTCATGGCGCGCATATGGTCAACGGTGATGACATCGACATTGCCGGTGGCGGTCACAAAAATATCGGCGCGGGTCGCGGCGTCTTCCATGGTGGTGACTTCGTAGCCCTCCATGGCGGCCTGCAGCGCGCAGATCGGATCAACTTCCGAGACCATGACCCGGCAACCAGCCTGGCGCAACGATGCAGCCGAGCCTTTGCCGACATCGCCAAAGCCTGCGACCATTGCGACCTTGCCCGACATCATCACATCGGTGCCACGGCGAATGCCATCGACCAATGATTCGCGGCAGCCATAAAGATTGTCGAATTTCGACTTGGTGACGCTGTCGTTGACGTTGATCGCCGGGAACAGCAACTTGCCCTCTTTCTCCATGATGTAGAGGCGATGCACACCGGTGGTGGTCTCTTCGGTCACGCCCTTGATCGCCGCGCCGTTGCGGCCATAAAAGCCGGGGTGGGATTTCAAATGCGCCTTGATGGAGGCGAAGAGCACTTCTTCTTCCTCATTGCCCGGCTTGTCGAGAAACGCGGTATCGCCTGCCTCGGCGCGCATGCCCAGATGGATCAGCGCCGTGGCGTCGCCGCCATCATCGAGGATCATGTTCGGTGTGCCGCCATCGGCCCACTCGAAAATCTTGTGGGTATAGTCCCAATAATCCTTCAAGCTTTCGCCCTTGATGGCGAACACCGGCGTGCCCGTGGCGGCAATCGCCGCAGCGGCGTGATCCTGCGTGGAATAAATATTGCAAGATGCCCAGCGCACATCGGCCCCTAACGCCTTCAGCGTCTCGATCAGCACCGCCGTCTGAATCGTCATGTGCAGCGAGCCGCAGATGCGCGCGCCTTTCAGCGGCTGGCTCGGGCCGTATTCGGCCCGGGTTTTCATCAGGCCGGGCATTTCCGTTTCGGCGATGGCGATTTCCTTGCGGCCCCAATCGGCGAGCTTGATATCGGCAATGGCGTAATCGGGGTGGGCTTTGGTCATGATGCGCGCGTCCTTGAGCAGGGTGACATTGCGCGCTCCTTTAGCAGCCAGTCTGCCTTTAGGCAATAAAGATATAAAGATTAGTTTATGTGATTTTGGACGCTGTGATCCTTGGTCGCGGCGATTATTCGAGGCGACCGACAGCTTGCGGGCATGAGGCGAAGTTGGAACTGTTTGAAGCGCGGCGGCATAAACTGGCTAAAGAATGTGTCTTATAATGCACAAATTAGACGAATAATCGCATAATGTTTGCCATCTTGCTGCAAAAGCTGTCTTAAAATGCACTAATTGATTTGTCACGCAGCGCTTTATGGCCTTAGTGCGCATCACTTCCATTCGAGGGCAAGCCGTGATGACCAAGCTCATTGATTTTCAGACAACGCCCTCGCAATATCGCCATTGGCGTGTGGATTATGCGGGCGATGTGGCGCATCTTTTCATGGATGTCGATGAAAAGGGTGGCCTGTTCGAGGGCTACGAACTCAAGCTCAATTCTTATGATCTCGGCGTTGACATCGAGCTTGCCGACATTGTGCAGCGTCTGCGTTTCGAGCATCCCGAGGTCAAGGTCGTCGTTTTGCAATCGGGTAAGGAACGGGTGTTCTGCGCGGGGGCCAACATACGCATGCTCGGCGGCGCCACCCATGCTCACAAGGTGAATTTCTGCAAATTCACCAATGAAACGCGCAATACATTCGAGGCGGCGGGCAGAGAGTCCGGGCAATTCTACATCTGCGCCGTCAAGGGTGCCTGCGCGGGCGGTGGCTATGAACTCGCCATTGCCTGTGATCATATCATCCTGACCGACGATGGCACGTCGTCGGTGGCGCTGCCCGAGGTGCCGCTGTTGGCGGTGCTGCCCGGCACGGGCGGGCTGACCCGTGTCACCGACAAGCGCAAGGTGCGCCGCGATCTTGCCGATGTGTTTTGCTCGCTTGAAGAAGGCATCAAGGGCAAGCGCGCCCGCGACTGGAACCTGGTCGATGAAGTGGTGCCGAACTCGCGCATGGGCGAAGCTGTGGCGGAGCGCGCCAAGGACTTTGCGGGGCGCTCGAAACGCCCCTCCGACGCGAAGGGTTTAGCCCTGACGCCGCTGCAGCGCAGCTTTTCCGAAAATGGTTCGATAACTTATTCAAGTGTCGAGGTCGAGCTTGATCGCGCAAAGCGGGTGGCGAGCATCACCATTCACGGCCCCGAGGATGCCGCGCCCGCGTCCATGGCGGTGCTGCATGCTCAGGGTGCCGAGGCATGGATCCTGCGCGTCGCCCGGGAATTGGATGATGCCATCCTGCATCTGCGCAACAATGAATATGAAACCGGCGTGCTGGTGTTTCGCACGCAGGGCGATCCGGCGCTGGTCGCGGCCCACGAGAAGCTCGTTCTCGACCATGGCCAGCATTGGCTCGCCAATGAAATCACACTCTATTGGAAACGCGTCTTGAAACGGCTTGATCTGACGTCGCGCTCGCTGGTAGCGCTGATCGAGCCGGGCTCATGCTACGTTGGCTTTCTTGCCGAAATCATTTTTGCTGCCGACCGCTCCTATATGGCCGAGGGCGAGTTTGAGGGCGACAATCGCCCGGTTGCCGCCCTGAGCCTGACGGCGGGCAATTTTGGCCCCTATCCGATGTCGAATGATTTGACCCGCTTGCAAACCCGCTTTCTGGGTGCACCGGCCAAAGTTGATGAAGCCAAGGCCGACATCGGCAAGGCGATTGAAGCTGCTGAGGCCAATGCACTCGGACTCGTGACCTTCATTCTTGATGAGGTCGATTGGGAGGACGAGGTGCGGATTTTCCTCGAAGAGCGCGCCTCATTTTCACCCGACGCCATGACCGGGATGGAGGCGAACCTGCGGTTTCCCGGCCCTGAAACCATGGAAACGCGGATCTTCGGGCGGCTCACAGCCTGGCAGAACTGGATATTCCAACGCCCCAATGCGGTGGGGGCGGAAGGCGCATTGCAGCGCTACGGCACCGGCGTACGCGGTTCCTATGACATGAAGCGCGTCTGAAACTTATCGACTTGAGCCTGCAACACTCTGGAGCCTAGCCATGCCTAACTTTGCCAAAGTGGAATACGACACGCTGATCCCGAACAATGTCGGGCTTTCTTCCGACAAGCGCGTGCAGAAGGCGCTGGAAAAATGGCATCCGGGCTACATCAACTGGTGGAATGATCTTATCCCGCAGAAATTCCAAACGTCCATGGTCTACCTGCGCACCGCCATCGGCGTTGACCCGCAAGGCTGGGCCAAGTTTGATTACGTCAAAATGCCGGAATACCGCTGGGGGGTGCTGCTCGCTCCTGCTGTGGAAGACCGGCGTGTGCCTTGCGGCGAACATGCTGGCGAAAAGGCCTGGCAAGAGGTGCCCGGCGAATATCGCTCCATGCTGCGCCGCCTGATCGTCATTCAGGGGGACACGGAGCCGGCGTCGGTCGAGCAACAGCGCTTCCTGGGCATGACCGCGCCTTCGCTCTATGACATGCGCAACCTGTTTCAGGTGAATGTCGAAGAAGGCCGCCATCTCTGGGCCATGGTCTATCTGTTGCACAAGTACTTTGGCTCTGATGGCCGTGATGAAGCCGATGATCTGTTGCGCCGTTCTTCCGGATCTGAGGAAGCCCCGCGTATGCTCGGAGCCTTCAACGAAGCGACGCCGGACTGGCTGTCATTCTTCATGTTCACCTATTTCACCGATCGGGATGGCAAGATGCAGCTTGAATCGCTGGCGCAGTCCGGATTTGATCCGCTTTCGCGCACCTGCCGCTTCATGCTGACGGAAGAAGCCCATCACATGTTCGTCGGCGAAACCGGTGTCGGACGCACCATTCAGCGCACTTGCGAGGCAATGAAGGCGGCGGGCATCGAAGACCCCTCTGACATAAAGGCCGTGCGGGCTTTGGGTGTGATCGATCTTCCGACGATCCAGAAAAAGCTCAACCTGCATTACACGCTGTCGCTTGATCTTTTCGGTCAGGAAATCTCCACCAATGCCGCCAATGCCTTCAATGCCGGTATCAAGGGGCGCTATCAGGAGATCAAGATCGAAGATGATCACCAGCTTTCTGGCGCCACCTACCCGGTGGTGCAGGTGGTCGATGGCAAGATCATCACCACCGAGGCTCCGGCGCTTTCGGCTATCAACATGCGGCTGCGTGATGATTATACCCGCGATGCCGCAGGCGGAATCGGGCGCTGGAATGCCATCATCGCCAAATCCGGCATCAAATTTGAGATGAAATTGCCGCACCCGGGGTTCCATCGCCAGATTGGTGTGTTTTCGGGTGTGCGGACTTCGCCCGATGGCACGATCATTTCGTCTGCGGATTTCGAGCGCCGCCGGGATGAATGGTTGCCCACCAAAGCCGATGGTGATTTCATCGCGTCGCTGATGAAGCCTGAGACCGCGCCGGGAAAATATGCGGGCTGGATCGCACCGCCGCGCGTCGGCATCGACAACAAGCCCGGCGATTTTGAATATGTGAAGCTGCACGAAGCGTGACTTGAACGCTCATCTTCGCGTGGAGACCTCACCATGAACGCACTGATCAAGCAGCACCTCATTGACCCGGAAATCTGCATTCGTTGTCACACTTGCGAGGAAGCCTGTCCGATCGGTGCCATCACCCATGATGACGTCAATGTCGTTGTCGACGCCGCCACGTGCAATCAATGCATGGCCTGCATTTTGCCCTGCCCGACCGGCTCGATCGACAATTGGCGGGTGGTGGCGACGCCCTATTCGCTGGCTGAGCAGTTGATCTGGACCGAACTGCCGTTGCAAGCCGATCTTGCCAGCGCCGACACATCCGTTGAAGCGCTGGAGGAGGAGGTCGCGGCGCTGCTTGCCGAGGCGCATCAGGGCGCTGGCGGGGCCGGAAGGGCGCCTGCTTCGGCCTCAAAGCCGAGCGTCAATCTCTTCAGTGGTGCGAAGGTGGCCAGTGCCCGCGTTCAGGGCATTTACCGCTTGACGACGGAGGCTTCGTCCAGCGACGTCCGGCATATCATCCTTGATCTCGGTGCTGTCGTCTTTCCGGTGCTGGAAGGCCAAAGCATCGGCATAACCCCGCCGGGCCTTGACGCCGCGGGCCGAAAGCATCGGATGCGGCTCTATTCCATTTCCTCGCCGCGCGACGGCGAGCGCCCCAATACCAACAACCTGTCGATCACGGTGAAACGTGATGCGCACGGCGTGTGCTCGAATTACCTTTGTGATCTCAATCGTGGCGATGAGGTCAAGGTCAGCGGGCCGTTCGGCTCGACCTTCCTGATGCCGAATGATCCGCAGGCGCATTTGCTGATGATTTGCACCGGCACGGGTTCGGCGCCGTTCCGGGCTTTCACAATGCGCCGCCAGCGCACATCGCCTGCCAACGAGGGGGCGATGAGCCTCTATTTTGGGGCGCGCACGGCAGATTCACTGCCCTATTTCGGGCCGTTGAAAAAAGTTCCTGACACTGTGCTGAGCAAGCATTTTGCGTTTTCGCGCGAGGAAGGTCATCCCAAACATTATGTGCAGGATGCCCTGCGCCAAAATCAGGCCCAGATCGCGGCGCTGCTGGCCGATGGCAATTGCCACATCTACATATGCGGGCTGCGGGCCATGGAGGCCGGTATCGAGCAGGCGTTTGAAGACATTGCACGGCTGTCCGGTCAGGATTGGCAGAAGATTCGACCGAAGATGCGTGCTGAAGGCCGTTACCATGTCGAGACCTATTAGGTGCATCAACGCGAGGAGAGAGTCGTTTTGATGGACGCGCGTCCTGATCGTGCGCTGAACAGCGACGACAGATTTCTCATTGGTCTCGGCGCCAAGGTGCGGCGACTGCGGCTTCGTCGCAAAATGTCACGGCGCGCGCTGGCGGAAACTTCCGGCGTATCGCAACGCTATCTCGCCCGTCTCGAAGCAGGCGATGGCAATGTCTCGATCAACTTGTTGCGCGCCATCGCCGCCGCGCTCGAGGTGACGTCGGGATTTCTGGTCAGCGATGATGCGGATTCAGCCGATGAGGCCGCCATCGTTGCGAGGCTCTATCGCATGGCCGGGACGGAACCGCGCTCCCGCGTGCGCGAAATTCTCGATCATTGCCGCTACAGTGCCCAGCGTCAGCAGCGCATCGCCTTGATCGGGCTGCGCGGCGCGGGCAAATCCACTCTGGGGCGCATGCTCGCCGACCATATGACCGTGCCGTTCATTGAGCTCAATTCCGAAATCTCCAAAGCCAGTGCCATGAAGGTCAATGATCTGATCGCCCTTTATGGAAGGGAGAGCTACCGCCAACTCGAGCGCCAGAGTGTCGAGCGGGTGGCGTCGCAGCACAGTTCGGTGGTGCTGGCCGTTGCCGGTGGCATTGTCGCCCAGTCGGAAACCTTCCAGCTGCTGCTGGAGCGCTTTCACACCATCTGGCTGAAAGCCAGTCCGGATGATCACATGGAGCGGGTGCGCGCGCAGGGCGATTTTCGCCCGATGGCCGGCAATCCGGCGGCCATGTCGGAATTGAAGGCCATTCTGATCGGCCGCGAGACGCTCTATGAGCGCGCAGGCTCGATGATTGATACCTCGGGGCAGGCTCTTGAGGAAAGCTTCAGGACGTTGCGGGCAGCAGTTTCGCGCTTGCCACTCCATGAAGACGAGCAAAAAAATGAATGGGGGGGTTGGTGATGACAACACAAAATCAAAATGCGGTGGTGTATTTTCTCGATCGCCACGCCGAGGGCACGCGGGCGCAGCATCCGGCCTTTATCGAGATCGGCGATGCCGGTCGCCAACGCAGCTATGGTGAACTGGCGGCGGATACAGCGCGTGTGGCCGGGATGCTGCATGAGCATGGTGTGCAGCCTGGCGCGCGCGCCGCGCTCATTGCGCTAGATACCATCGAGTTTCCGGCGATTTTCTGGGGTGCCATGCGGGCCGGTGTGGTGCCGGTGCCGCTCAACACGCTGCTCACCGCCGAATATTATGAAATCATCCTCAATGACGCAGGCGCCGAGGTGCTGTTTGTTTCCGAGGCGCTGGCTGCGATGATCGTGCCGTTGCGGCCGCGGTTGCCCGCGCTCAAGACCGTGTTCGTCATCGGTGCCGCGCCAGTCGGCATGGTGGCATTTGCCGATGCTTTCCGAGCGGCAAGCCCGCGGCCGATACCCCACCATGCCAGTGCTGATGATACCGCTTTCTGGCTCTATTCGTCGGGATCGACGGGCAAACCCAAGGGCGTGATGCATCGGCATGGTGCCATCAAGGCGACGACCGATACTTTTGCTGCGCAGGTGCTGGGCGTGCACCCCGATGATGTCATGCTGTCGGCGGCGAAGCTGTATTTTGCCTATGGCCTTGGCAATGCCATGACCTTCCCCATGTCAGTGGGGGCGACGGCAGCACTGCTGGCCGGGCGTCCGACGCCGGACACCATGCTCAGCGCCTTCGCTGCGGTGAAACCCACGATATTTTACAGCGCGCCAACCCTTTATGCCGCGATCATCGCCGCCGCCCATGGCAATCACCCGCATGGTCTGGAGCGGCTGCGCTTCTGTTCATCGGCGGGCGAAGCCTTGCCCCGCGAAATTGGTGAAAGCTGGAAGAGGCTGACGGGCGTCGATATTGTCGATGGCGTCGGCTCCACCGAAATGCTGCATGTGTTTCTTGCCAATGCGCCCGACAATGTTGTTTACGGCACCGCCGGGGTCGCCGTGCCGGGTTACGAACTGCGGCTCGTTGACGATCATGGCGCGGATGTGGCGCAGGGCGAAATCGGCGAAATGCTGGTGAAGGGGCCTTCAACGGCGCAGGGCTACTGGAACCAGCCGGAAAAAACCCATGCGACGTTTCAGGGTGAGTGGACGCGCACCGGCGACAAATATGAGCGCGCGGCGGAAGGCCGCTACATTTATTGCGGTCGCACCGATGACATGTTCAAGGTTTCGGGCATCTGGGTCTCGCCTTTCGAGGTCGAGCAGGCATTGGTCTCACACCCGGCGGTGCTGGAAGCGGCGGTGGTGGCAGCGCGCGACGAAAACAACCTCGAAAAGCCCAAGGCCTTCGTTGTGCTCAAGGGCGCAGCGACCCCTGATCTTGTCGAGGCTTTGAAAGCCCATGTGAAGGCCAGCATTGGTGCCTGGAAATATCCGCGCTGGATCGAGGTCGTGCCGGATCTGCCCAAGACATCGACCGGGAAAATCCAGCGATTCAAGCTCAGGTGAGGAGACGGTGAGGGCGGCGCCTGGCTGCCCTCGCAGTTTCAGGCCGCAACGCGGGCCTTGGGCTTGATCAATTTGCGGTTGACCAGCAATTCCGCGATCTGCACGGCGTTGAGCGCCGCGCCCTTGCGCAGATTATCCGAGACGCACCAGAAAGCGAGGCCGTTTTCAACGGTCGCATCTTCGCGGATGCGCGAGATGTAGGTGGCATCTTCGCCCGCGGCTTCATGCGGGGTGATGTAGCCACCCGGTTCGCGCTTGTCGATCACCAGCACGCCGGGCGCCGCGCGCAGAATGTTGCGCGCTTCATCCGCGGTGATCGGCTTCTCGAACTCGACGTTCACCGATTCCGAATGCGAAATGAACACGGGCACACGCACGCAGGTCGCGGTCAGGCGGATTTTGGGATCAAGGATTTTCTTGGTCTCCGCCGCCATCTTCCACTCCTCTTTCGTGAAGCCGTCCTCCATGAACACATCGATTTGCGGAATGAGATTAAAGGCGATGCGCTTGGGGAATTTGGACACTTTGACGTCGCCAAGCGTGAATGTGGCGCGGCTTTGCTCAAACAACTCGTCCATCCCGTCCTTGCCTGCGCCGGACACGGATTGGTAAGTCGAGACGACGACGCGCTTGATATGGGCGGCGTCATGCAATGGCTTCAGAGCCACAACAAGTTGGGCGGTCGAGCAATTGGGGTTGGCGATGATATTGCGGCGATGAAAGCCCGCAATGGCATCGGCATTGACCTCCGGCACGATCAGCGGCACCTCGGCATCATAACGCCAGGCCGATGAATTATCGATCACGACGCAGCCCTGCGCGCCGATGCGCGGCGACCAAGCCTTTGAGATTTCACCACCCGCAGACATCAGGCAGATGTCGGTGTCCGAGAAGTCATACTTGTCGAGGACCTTGCATTTCAGGGTTTTGTCGCCAAACGAAACTTCGGTGCCATTGGAGCGCGACGAAGCCAGCGCCACCACTTCGCTCGCGGGAAACTGCCTCTCATCAAGAATTTTCAGCATCTCGCGGCCCACATTGCCCGTGGCCCCAACAACGGCGATCTTGAAACCCATCTCCTGTAACTCCGATAATCGCCGCTCACAGGCGGCACAGGTTGCCGGTATAACCGATGCACCTTGGCTCGGCAATGCGATGATGAGGATGCGGGTTTGGCCATGAGTCGCGGAGGCCAAGCGGTGCTGGTCATGCGCCGCTGGCAATTGCTTTCACTTGCGGGCATCCCACGGCGGCGCTGACAGGCGGGTGACAAGAAAGTCGATCAATACGCCCACCCGTGTCGGGCGCAGTTTGCTGGGCGGTGTGACGATGTTGAGGGCAAGAGGCGGTGCATGCCAGTCTTCAAGCGCGACTTCGAGGGCGCCGCTTTGCAGTTCACGCCAAATGGTGAATTCCGGTTGCAGCGATATGCCTTGTCCGGCCAGCAGCATTGCGCTGAAGACATTGGCATTGTTGGAATGCAGACGTCCGGCGACTGGAACTTCGAGCCTGCCTTGTTGCGGATGCTCGAAATGCCAAAGCTGCGGCGTCGTGGTGTAGGTGTAGATCAGGCATTGATGGGCGCTCAGCTCGGAGGGATGCCGTGGGCGGCCATGCGCGCGAAAATAGGCGGGGCTGGCAACCAGCAACCGCCGCACGCCGCAAAGCCGACGGGTCCGCAGCGATGAATCCGACAGCGCTGCGATGCGCAGAGCCAGATCGAAGCCCTCGGAAATGAGGTCGATGATTCGGTCATCAAGCGCCAGTTCGATGGTGATATCAGGGTATTGCGCCAAAAAATCCGGAAGGATGCTCGCCAGACTCGCCATGCCGAATGACATGGGCGCGGCAAGGCGAACGATGCCGCGGGGGCTAATGGTCTGCATGGCAGCTTCGGCTTCCAGCGCTTCGCCCTCGCTCAAAATGCGCGTCGCACGCTCCAGCGCCGCCTTGCCGGAGGCGGTCAGAGACAAGCGCCGCGACGTGCGATGCAGCAAGGCGGTGCCGAGCTGCTGCTCGAGGCGGCTCACGGCTTTCGAGATAGTGGGTTTGGAAAGATCGAGACTTTCGGCCGCCCGCGCAAACGAACCCAAGGCCGCGACCCTAGCAAATATGGCCCAGGCTTCAAAATCAGGAAGGCGCATCGATAAACTTTCGGAAACAAAGAAGTTCCATAAATGCCATTTCTTATCTGATGTAAATCGCTATCTGTCCTGTGCTTGGCATGTTCTGAGAGAAGACCTCGATGATCGAACTTCGACCTTTTGCGACACTTGGTGCGGCCGATCATGGCTGGCTGGGTGCACATCACCATTTCAGTTTTGCCAGTTACCACGATCCCAAGCGCATGAATTGGGGGCCGTTGCGGGTCTGGAATGATGACACCATCGCGCCGCAATCGGGCTTTCCGATGCATCCGCACAATGACATGGAAATCATCACCTATGTGCGCAAAGGCGCCATCACCCACAAGGACAGCCTCGGCAATCAGGGGCGCACCGGCGCGGGCGATGTGCAGGTGATGTCGGCGGGCACCGGCATCCGCCATTCAGAATTCAATCTTGAACAAGAGGCCACCCAGATTTTCCAGATCTGGATCCTGCCCACCAGTCAGGGTGCGCCACCAAGCTGGGGCGCGCGGCCGTTTCCCAAAGGCGCGCGCAGCGGTGCCTTCGTGGCGCTGGCCTCCGGCATGGCGGGCGATGATGATGCCTTGCCGATCCGCGCCAATGCGCGGGTGTCAGGCGCCACTCTGAAGGCCGGAGACCGCGTCTCTTACGCTCTGGGGTCAGGGCGCTTTGCTTATCTGGTGCCCGCCACGGGTGCCGTCGAAATTGATGGCACCACCATCAAGGCTCGCGATGGTGCGGCCATCCGTGATACCGAAAACTTCACGGTCACAGCGCTGGAAGACAGCGAAATCGTCCTGGTTGACGCCGGTTAGGCGCAGCATTCAAATTTCAAGGAGTATGACATGGCTAAGGTTCTAGTTCTGTATTATTCGTCCTATGGTCATATCGAGACCATGGCGCAGGCAATCGCCGAGGGTGCACGGTCGGGCGGCGCGAGCGTCGATGTCAAGCGCGTTCCCGAAACCGCGCCGCTGGAAGTCGCCAAAGCCGCCTATTTCAAGCTTGATCAGGCCGCCGCCGTCGCAACCCCGGCCGAACTTGCCGATTATGACGCCATCATCGTTGGAACGCCGACGCGTTTTGGCCGCATGCCTTCGCAAATGGCCAGCTTTCTCGACCAGACTGGCGGGCTGTGGGCGCGCGGCGCCCTGAATGGCAAGGTCGGCGGTGCTTTCACCTCGACCGCGACCCAGCATGGCGGCCAGGAAACCACGCTGTTCTCAGTCATCACCAACCTGCTGCACATGGGCATGATCATTGTGGGTCTGCCCTACAGCCATCAGGGCCAGATGACCATTGATGAAATCGTCGGCGGCAGCCCCTATGGTGCAACCACCGTGGCCGGTGGCCAGGGCCAGCGCCAGCCGAGCGCCATCGAACTCGAAGGTGCGCGTCATCAGGGCAAGCTGATCGCCGAGACCGCCGCCAAGCTGTTTGGCTGATCAACCTTTGCCCTAACGCGGCCCCTGCGGCCGCAGCCTCACGACAAAGCCGCAGCTTTCGCCAGCTGCGGCTTTGTCATTTGGGCCGGCGTGCCTGAAATCAAACGTCGTGATGCGCGGAGCGGATGCGCCAGACGAAAGTGCCGACAATCACCAGCACCACCGGAATGGCCAGCGCCGTGGCGATGACCGGATCGACCGGCAGGCCATAATCTTTCAGCCCTTCAAAGACATGTTCGGCCAGGCTCGACACATAATAGCTGATGGCGGCGACGGAGAGGCCCTCGACCGTTTGCTGCAGGCGCAATTGCAACTGGGCGCGTCGATCCATGCTGGTCAGCAGATTGCTGTTCTGGGTTTCAAGCTCGATTTCGACGCGGGTGCGCAGCAGTTGGGCGGCACGGTTAAGGCGGCGCGACAGGTCATCACCACGCTGCTCGACGGCCCGGCAGGTGCGGATCGCCGGCTCAAGACGGCGTGCGAAAAACCCGCCCCAATCGGTGAAGCCAGCAACTGGTGTCTCGCCCAGCACTTTCAGCCGCCGCCAGATCAGGTCGCCATAGGCGCGGGTGGCCCCAAATCGAAACGAGCTTGCGGAGGCGCCATGTTCCAGCTGGGCGGAAAGCTCCGTCAGGCGGTCCAGAATGGCCCGGTTGGACTCGAGTGTCGCGCTTTGACGAATCTGGTCGAACAAGCCCGGCAAATAGCCCTCGATAGCACTGATGACTGGTGCCAGAGCATGTGCTTGAGGTAGGCCCAACAAGGCCAAAGTTCGATAGGTTTCAATCTCCAGAAGGCGCTGCACCAAGGCACCGGCACCGTCCGGCGGCAGGTTGTTGGTGGCGACCGCGATGCACACCACACCATCACTGTCTGGCCGGAAGTCACTGGCAAACAGAGCGGAAGCGACGTTGTTTCTAGCTATGGCGACCTCGCCGGGTGGGAACAATGCGGCAAGGTCTGCGGAATCGGCACCGGCGAAGAGTTCGAGCGCCACCATCACAAGCAAGGGGCCGGGCTGACCGAGATGCTCGATCATGGCCTGGACGTCGGCGATGGGCGCCTTGAAAGGTTGATGAGCGGCAGTACCGGTCTGCTCAAAGGTGAGAGTGGTAAATTCACTATGCCCTTCCCAGCGCAGCACCATACCGTCTAGCTCAATGCGGTGAAATTTCGCACCGGTGGCAGGTTCTGCCAGACCTCGGCTCGCGCAAAGCGCCCGCAAGGCCCTACGGCTGCGTGCTCTGCCATCGGCATCAGTCATAAAGGCGAAATGGCGGACGTGTTGCGGCACCGCCATGGCGGTGAAAGGCCGCGCGTGCATTTCACCGAGCACGAAGCCGCGTTGGGGGTGATCCTGCAATGCGAAGGGCTCCCGACTGGTATTTGTGCCGCTCATGCGTGGCCAGAATGGCGCGACAAGGAGGTCACCGTCACACCAAGTCGTGCCAGCGCCATGTCATAACGGCGCGCGACCGGTGCATCGAACAGCAGTTTGGCATCGGCAGCGCAGGTGAGCCAGCCATTGTGCTGCAACTCGTCATCAAGCTGCCCCGGCCCCCAATTGGCATAGCCGAGGGCCAGCAATGAACGGCGCGGGCCACGTCCCGTGGCAATGGCGCGCAGAATATCGAGTGTCGCCGTCATGCAGACATCCTGGTTGATGGGCAAGGTGGCATTGCCGACAAAATAATCGGCGCTATGCAGCACAAAGCCGCGATCGCCCTCGACCGGCCCGCCGTGCATGACCGACAGGCGTTCGGCGCTGGCGGGCAGGCGGATCGTGTCATCGGCGTCGATGATCGACAATTGCACCAGCAATTGCGGCAGGTCGACATCGTCACGCGGCTGGTTGATCACAAGGCCCATGGCGCCTTCGGCACTATGCGCGCAAAGATAGACAACGCTGCGGGCGAAGCGCGGGTCTTCCATGCCGGGCATGGCGATCAGCACCTGCCCGTCGAGATAACCACCTTCAAGTGTCAAGCGTCTGCGCATGTCGTGATCATGCACAGTTGCCGGGTTTCGCTCAACAGGAAAATGAACCCCGAGGGGGCTTCACGCATTCGTGGTTGGCAACGGCGTGAGGCGCGGGTTAAAGTGACGCCATGAAAATCATGACTCTTATCATCGCTGTAATGACATTGGCGGCATTTCCACGCACTGCTTTGGCGGATGACTTTGCCTCTCCATGGGTTGCCGGGGCCGGGGCGAAGGCCCGTTTGATCGTTGCCGGTGGCCCGGTGCAGGGGGTGTGGCAGGCCGCCGTCGAAATCAGCCTTGATCCGGGCGAAGTGACCTATTGGCGCTCACCGGGAGAAACCGGCGTGCCGCCCGATTTCAATTTCCACGGCTCGGTCAATGTCGGCACGACTCGGGTTTCCTATCCTGCGCCCCACGCTGTTACTGAAGCTGGCAATATCGAGGCCTTTGGCTATCAAAAGCGGGTGTTGTTCCCCCTTGCTGTCACGCCGGCCAAACCGGGAATGCCGACGACGTTGCACCTCACGCTGAATTATGCGGCATGTGCCACGATCTGCGCACCGCTGCGCGCCACCCTGGATCTGGCGCTGCCGCTCCAAGCGGTGTCGTCGCCCTATGCTGCCGATATTTCCAAATGGCAGGCACAGGTTCCCGCAAAGCTGACGATTGCGCCCGCGGCGCTGGCAGATGCTCTGCAGCGGGTCAAGGTCATTGGCAAACCGGCCTGGCGCTTGCAGGCGAGCAAGATAGGGGTGACGGCGCAACATCTGTTCGTCGAGCCGCCGGATGGGTATTATGTGAGCGCCAGCCCCGAAGGCACGGCGGGTGATTTCCACCTGAAATTGCTGCAGGCGCCGACCAGCCCCGCCAAGAGCCTTGTGCCCGTGCGATTTACCGCAACTTCAAAAAACGGCGCCGTCGAATGGCGCGGCACTCTCGACGCGGGCGCGGCAAAGCCGTAAAGTCGCCTTCGAGTTCGGTATTTTCCGACACATTGCGGAGCCATGTCCATGACGATCAAGATCGGCGATACTCTTCCTGAAGCCCAGTTTCGCATCATGACCGGCGAAGGACCGAAGGTCGTGACCACGCAAGAGCTATTCAAGGGCAAGAAAGTGGTGCTTTTTGCCGTGCCCGGCGCGTTTACGCCCACGTGCCACCGCAACCATCTTCCCGGGTTCCTCACCCAGCGCGAAACCATCCTCAGCAAGGGCGTGGATACCATCGCCGTTACCGGCGTGAACGATGTGTTTGTCATGGACGCATGGGCAAAATCGACAGGCGGGGCCGGCAAGATCGAGTTTCTGGCCGATGGCAATGGCGATTTTGCCAAAGCCGTGGGCCTGGCGCTCGATGGGTCGGGCAATGGCCTCGGGTTGCGCTCGCAACGCTATTCGATGCTGGTTGATAACGGCGTCGTGACGCAGCTCAACATCGAAGATGCGCCCGGCAAGGCTGATATTTCCGGTGCTGACCGCATGCTCGGCCAACTCGGCTGATTTGCGCCGCCCGGACATCGGGCGGCATCTGCCCTCGACGGCTGCGTGACCGCGCCCCATCTAGTGGGGTGTGGTGCCGGGCACTCTGGCAGCAGCAGGGATTTGCGACATCATGAATTTTCGACCACCAGCTCCCGTTGTGCAAGACGATGGCGGCTTGCTGCCTCCCGGCCATCCGCCGGTGCAGACCCGCAAGATCGGCGTGTTGCTGGTCAATCTGGGCACGCCTGAGGCGACCGATTACTGGTCGATGCGCGCCTATCTGAAAGAATTTCTCTCGGATCGCCGGGTGATTGAAACGCCGCGGCTGATCTGGTGGCCGATTCTCAACCTCGTGATCCTGACGTTTCGGCCCTCTCGCAAGGGGCATGATTATCAATCCATCTGGAACAAGGAGCGCAATGAAAGCCCGCTGAAAACCGTGACGCGGGCGCAGGCCGAGGCGCTGAGCGACTGGATTGCGGCTGGCGGGCTGGGGACGAAGGGCGCGCCCGTGGTGGTGGATTGGGCTATGCGTTATGGCAAGCCCTCGCTGAAAGCCGGTTTTGACGGGCTCGCCGCGCAGGGCTGTGATCGGATTTTGCTGGTGCCGCTCTACCCGCAGTATTCGGCGGCAACTTCAGCCACGGTGTGCGACAAGGCCTTCGAGGCACTGGCGGCCATGCGCTGGCAACCTTCATTGCGGGTTGCGCCGCCTTATTACGATGATCCAACCTATATTGCCGCTTTGGCGGCTTCTTTGCGCGGCCATATTGCCAAGCTGAACTTCAAGCCAGAGGTTGTGCTGGCGTCATTTCATGGTGTGCCGCAATCCTATCTCGACAAGGGCGATCCCTACCATTGCCATTGCGTCAAGACATGGCGGTTGTTGCGTGAGGCGATGGGCATGAGCGCTGAAGAATTTCCGATGAGCTTTCAATCGCGCTTTGGCCCGGCGCAATGGCTGAAACCGGCAACGGATGACACCATCAAGGCGTTGGCCGCACGCGGCGTGAAGCGGCTTGCGGTGATCATGCCGGGGTTTTCCGCTGATTGTCTTGAAACACTGGAAGAGATCGGTGTCGAAAACGCTTCTTGTTTTCGCGAGGCGGGGGGCGAGGATTTCGCTGCGATTCCCTGCCTCAATGCCAGTCCGGAAGGCATGGGGGTGATCGAGGCCATCGTTGCGCGTGAACTGGCTGGTTGGGTATGAGCTGATGGAGAGCCAAAGTGCCACGACTTCAGCTCCAAAGGCGGCCCGTGCCGTGTCGCGGCTGACGCTGAACGGCCACTATGTTCGCCTAGAGCCCCTGTCTGCCGAAGCCCACGCCGAAGCACTCTATCCGCATCTTTGCGGGCCGGGCACGGATGCGCTCTGGCGATGGATGGCTGCGGGGCCATTTGCCGATTTTTCGGCCTTCAAGGCCTATATCGCGCAGATGGCATCGCAAACCGAGACGCAGTTTTTTGCGGTTGTCGTGCCCGATACCGGCGACGTGCTTGGTCATCTGTCCCTGATGCGGGCCGATGTTGCGAATGGCGTGATTGAAATCGGCTCGATCCTGTTCGGCGCGGCCCTGCAACGCACCCGCATGGCCACCGAGGCGGTCTATCTTCTGGCGCGCATGGTGTTTGATGATCTTGGCTATCGGCGCCTTGAATGGAAATGCAACACACTCAACGAGCCTTCACGACGCGCAGCCTTGCGTTTCGGCTTTGTTTTTGAAGGGGTTTTCCGCCAGCATATGATCGTCAAGGGACAGAACCGCGACACCGCCTGGTTCGCCCTGCTTGATGGCGATTGGCCGGCCCGCCGCGCCGCCTTCGAGGCCTGGCTTGCGCCGGGCAATTTTGACCGGCATGGTGGGCAAATCAACAAGTTGCAACAGGAATCATGAACATGGCTGGGAATAGGTTGAAGGGCAAAAGGGCTTTGCTGACGGCGGCGGGCCAGGGCATTGGCCGGGCGACGGCGGAAGCCTTCATCGCCGAGGGCGCGGAGGTGATTGCCACCGATCTCGATGCCAGCAAGTTGCAAGGGCTCAAGGCGCAATGCCACGCTCTCGATGTGCGCTCGGGCGCGGCGGTCAAGGCGCTGGCGGCGGAGTTGGGCAGCGTCGATATCCTGTTCAACGGTGCCGGCTTCGTGCATCACGGCACGGTGCTGGACTGCACCGAAGATGAGTGGGATTTCGCCTTTGACCTCAATGTCAAAGCCATGCACCGGATGATCGCCGCGTTCCTGCCGGCCATGCTGGCTGGTGGCGGCGGCTCGATTGTCAATATGGCGAGTGTCGTCTCGTCGATCATTGCCGCGCCCAATCGCTATATCTATGGCGCCAGCAAGGCGGCGGTGATCGGTCTCACCAAATCCGTGGCGCAGGATTTCATCAAGCGCGGTATCCGCTGCAACGCCATCTGCCCCGGCACGATCGAATCGCCGTCGCTTGACCAGCGCATCACCAATCTCGCGGCGATCAACAAGCAGAGCGTCGCTGCGGCACGGCAGGATTTCGTCGATCGTCAGGCCATGGGCCGCATTGGTCTTGCTGAAGAGGTGGCGGCGCTCGCGGTCTATCTGGCCAGCGATGAATCAGCCTTCACCACCGGCACCACGCATGTGATCGATGGTGGCTTCAGCCTGTGAGCGCAGGCGCAGAGGACCGTGTGCGTGTCAGTTTCAACAAGCAGGGGCTGATGCAAACCCTGGGCGCGACGCTCACCAAGGTTGCGCCCGGCCATGTCGAGATTGCTCTCATCCCTACACCTGCCGTGGCGCAGCAGCACGGCTTTGTTCATGCCGGTGCGGTGAGCGCCATTGCTGATTCAGCGGCTGGCTATGCCGCCTTGTCGATGATGGCACCTGATCACGGGGTGCTGACCACGGAATTCAAGATCAATCTCGTCGCGCCAGCCATCGGAGATCGGCTCATCGCGCGTGGCAGGGTGGTGAAAGCTGGTCGCACGCTGACGCTGGCGCAGTCCGAGGTATTTGCCGAAAGCGGCGGCAAGGAGAAGCTGGTCGCGCTGCTCACGGCAACCTTGATGAGTGTCGCCGGGCGCGAAGGCGTGCACGATTGAGTGGGGCCTTGGCGGCCTGCCATGAACAATGCGGCGCCATGAACAACGCGGCGGCAGAACAAGCCTGACCCGCTCTAGGTCGTCGTCTGCTCCACCCAGGATTTGAGAATCTGGTGTGCGATAGCCCCCGGTGGCGGCGAGGTAATGGCCGCGCTGTGCTGGCCTGCGAGGACATTGGCCGCATCTTCGCGCGTGAACCAGCGCGCGTCTTCGAGTTCATCGTGATCGAGGATCAGCGCATCGTCCTTGGCTATTGCCAGGGCGCCGATCATCAGCGAACCGGGAAAAGGCCAAGGCTGGCTGGAATGGTAAGTGACGGCGCCTGCATGCACACCGGCTTCCTCGCGCAATTCGCGGCGAACCGCATCTTCAATGGTTTCACCG
>JAJZGX010000120.1 GCA_021804825.1 Pseudomonadota bacterium
CTCACCTCACACTGTTAGCGCGCGCAGCCAAGCAATCTTTCCTCGCCGTCATTGCGAGCGCAGCGAAGCAACCCAGGGGTCTCGTGAGATCGCTGACGTGGCGGGGCAGCGGCTTGAGATCAAGCGGGGGTGCCCAGCCCCCTGGGTTGCTTCGCTGACGCTCGCAATGACGGCGAGTGGCGGTTACCTCTTTGCCCTCGCCATGACGGCGAGTGGCGGTTACCTCTTTGCGCTCGCCATGACAGCGAGTGGCGGCGGCTTCCTTGCTTTCGCCTTTGCGATCATGGGTGGCGAAGCAACAGACGAGGTCGCGCGCTGATGGCCGGGCCGCAGTTTTTTCCTTTGCCGACACCCTTGCGCCTTGAAGACATTTGCGTCGCCACGGGGGCAAAGCTGCCGGATGGTGATCATGGAGCTTTGGCATTTGCGGCGGTAGCGCCGCTGGATCGCGCTGGCCCGCTCGAAATATCGTTTCTGGAAAACCCGAAATATCTCGAGGCCTTGCGCACCACCCGCGCAGGCGCCTGTCTGGTCGCCCCGCGTTATAGCGACAAGGTGCCGCCAACAACGCTGGCGCTGGTGGTGTCGGAACCCTATGTCGCCTTCGCCAAGGTCTTGGCCTTGCTCTATCCGCAGGCCATGCGGCCGACAACCGTGCTGGCGCAAGAGGGGCGGGCGGCGAGTTTCATTCATCCTGAAGCCCGGCTGGAAGATGGCGTCATGCTCGATCCCGGCGTCGTCATCGGCTCCGGCGTCGAGATCGGCTCAGGCACGCATGTTGGCGCGCATGCCGTCATTGGCGCGGGGGTGCGCATCGGCCGCGATTGCAGCATCGGCCCCCACACCACATTGAGCCATGCGCTGATCGGCAACCATGTCATCATCCATCCCGGCACCAGGATCGGTCAGGATGGCTTTGGCTTCGCCATGGGCCCAGGCGGCCATCTCAAAGTGCCGCAAGTCGGCCGGGTGATCATTCAGGATCACGTCGAGATTGGCGCCAACACCACCATTGACCGCGGCGCTATTCGCGACACTGTCATCGGCGAGGGCGCGAAAATCGACAATCTGGTGCAGATTGCTCATAATGTGGTGATTGGCCGCCACGCGGTGGTCGTCGCGCAGACAGGTGTTTCCGGTTCGACCGAGATCGGAGACTTTGCAGCGCTGGGCGGCCAGGCGGGCATAACCGGGCATCTCAAGATTGGCGCGGGGGCGCAAATCGCTGCACAATCCGGGGTCATGACAGATGTTCCGGCGCGCGAGCGCTGGGGCGGTTCGCCCGCCCGTCCCATGCGGGAGTGGTTTCGCACCTTGCTTGGAATCGAACAATTGCTAAAACAAAAGGCAGATGGGTCGAAAGGCAAGGAATCGGAATGATGACAGAGAGCACCAGCAGCAGTCTTGAGACGATGGATATCATGCGCCTGCTCGAAGCCCTGCCGCATCGCTATCCCTTTCTGCTGGTGGATCGCATCATCGCCATCAAGGGCGATGAGAGTTGCATCGGCATCAAGAATGTCTCGATCAACGAGCCACAGTTTCAGGGACATTTTCCGGCGCGGCCGGTCATGCCCGGAGTCTTGCTGATCGAAGGCATGGCACAGACGGCAGGCGCGATTTGCGTCAACGCCTTCAAGGACAAGGGTCGTCCGTCGCTGGTCTATTTCATGACCCTCGACAAGGTGAAGTTCCGCAAGCCGGTGCAACCGGGCGACCGCGTCGAATTTCATATGCGCAAGCTCAACCAGCGCCGCAACATGTGGTGGTATGAGGGGGTCGGCAAGGTGGATGGTGCAACCGTCTGCGAGGCCGAACTCAGTGCCATGCTGGTGCATGATTGATATGACATCGAGCGCAGAAATTCATCATCTGGCTCTGGTCGAGCCGGGCGCAAAACTCGGGGGCGGTGTCAAAATCGGCCCCTGTTGCCATGTCGGCGCAGATGTCACGCTGGGTGATGGCGTGCATTTGTTGTCGCATGTCGTGGTCGCAGGTCACACCAGCATCGGTGCCCGCACCCGGATTTTCCCCTTCGCCTCCATCGGTCATGAGCCGCAGGATCTGAAATATCGCGGCGAGATCACCCGCCTCGAGATCGGTGCCGATTGCACGATCCGCGAGGGCGTCACCATGAATCCCGGCACGGCAGCGGGCGGTGGCCTCACCAAAGTCGGCAATAAATGCACCTTCCTGGCGCAAGCCCATGTCGCGCATGATTGCCAGCTGGGCGATGAGGTGCTGCTGGTCAATAATGTCATGCTCGGGGGCCATTGCCAGATCGGCGATTGCGCCATCATGGGTGGCGGTTCGGCGGCGCATCAATATGTCCGCATCGGTCATCACGCCATGATCGGCGGTTTGGCCGGTGTCGAAAATGATGTCATTCCCTATGGCCTTGCCATGGGCAACCGCGCCACCCTGTCCGGGCTTAATCTGGTGGGCCTGAAACGGCGCGGGTTCTCCCGCGAGGCGATCCATGATCTGCGCCGCGCCTATCGGCTCCTGTTTGCATTTGAGGGCACCTTGAAGGAGCGGGTCGAGGATCTGGCGCTGGAATTTACCGACCATGCGCAGGTGCACGAAATCATTGCTTTCATTCGTCAGGGGGGCGATCGCGCCATTTGCATGCCCCGTGCCGAACATGAGACCTGAGGGCAGCCACGCAGGCCCCCATGTTTTTATGGTCGCTGGCGAGGCCTCTGGCGATCAACTCGGTTTCAAACTCATGCAGGCCCTGCGCGAGGCAGCATCCGATGTCACCATCTCTGGCGTTGGCGGCGCGGCCATGGTGCGCGAAGGCTTGAGCAGCCTGTTCCCGCTGGAAGATATCGCGGTCATGGGCATCGTGCCGGTGCTGCGGCGCTTGCCGTTGCTGCGGGCGCGAATCCAGCAGACGGCACAAGCGGTGATTGCCACCCGGCCCGACGTTCTGGTGCTCATCGACAGCCCCGATTTTACCCACCGTGTCGCGCGTATCGTGCGCGCCGCGCTTCCAAACATGCCGGTGGTCGATTATGTCAGTCCGTCGGTCTGGGCCTGGCGTCCGGGTCGCGCCCGCAAAATGCGCGGCTATGTTGATCATGTGCTGGCCTTGCTGCCCTTTGAACCGGCGGCGCATCAGCGCCTGGGTGGCCCGGCCTGCACTTATGTCGGCCATCCCTTGATCGAGCGGGCGGCTGAATGGCAGCCCACCGCCAACGACATGGCTGCGCGCGCGCAACCTCCCGGCACATTGCTGCTTTTGCCCGGCTCGCGCCGTAGTGAGATCGAGCGCCTGCTGCCGGATTTCTGCCGCGTCTTGGCGTTGGTCACAAAGACAGTGCCGGCCTTGCGCGCCGTGCTCCCGGCGGTGCCCCAGCACGAGGCGCGCATTCGCGCCATTGTCGCGCAATTTGCGGTGCAGCCGGAGATCATCACCGGCGAGGCGGCCAAATGGGCGGCGTTCCGGCAGGCGCGGGCGGCGCTGGCCGTCTCCGGCACGGTGACGCTGGAATTGGCGCTGGCCAAGGTGCCGATGGTGACGGCCTATCGCGTCAGCCCGCCCGAAACCCTGCTGCGGTTCATAGTGACCGCCCCCTCGATCATCCTGCCCAATCTGGTGCACGGTGAAAATTTCATTCCCGAATTTCTGCAGCGCGACGCCTCACCGCACAACCTCAGTGCGGCCCTGCTGCCGCTGCTCGCCGAAAGCGAGGCGCGCGCTGCGCAAATTCGCGGCTTTGGCGTCGTTGAGGCGCGCATGGCGCTGGCAGATGGCAAAACCCCAAGCGCCGAGGCGGCACGCCATATCCTCGGCAGCATGAGCGCGCGCACCATGTCGTGACGCGCTGCGCCGCGGCTCACGACCCCTTGAGAGCGTCGGCTCTGGTCTTCAACGCCTCGAGCGCGGGCTGGATGCTGTCGGCGAGGCCGGGCAGCGCCTCGATCTTGTCCGCAGCATCATTGATTTTGGCGATGGCCGGCGCGGTTGCCGCAGCAAGCGCGGTTTTCGCCGCCGGTGGCAGGGCGCCAATGGCGCCATCAAGCTTGCCGAGACTGTCGGTTGCCGCTGTCAGTTTCGGCAGAGCCGCTGTGGCAGAAGCAGCATCGGTGATCGTGCCCAGCGTCGCCTCGACCCCGCCGAGCGTGTCGCTGGCCTGTTTGGTGAGGGCGGCAATATCTGGCTCTGCTTGAGGCGCAGCGACGGGCGGCGCTGCTGCCTTTGGGGTGACATAGGAATAGGCATCAGCCGCCTTGTGGGTGAAATGGGAATAGGCAGCGGCCAGCACGACGAGGCCGACGACGCCCCATGTCCATGACGGTATGCCGCCGGGCGCATTTGCAGATGTCCCGGCGCGTAGCATCGCTGCTTGTCCCTGTGGCAACCCCTGCCGTATCAGGCCCGCCGTGGCCGTGGACGCGCCTGACGCCACCCCGCCCATGCCGATGCGCGAACCAAGCCCGGCCGGCATGGCCGCCGCAATGGCGTCTTTCTGGTCAGCAAACATGTTCATGATCGCCGCGCCATTCGCCCAGGTCGCTGGGTCCTGCTGGCCGATTGCACCGAGGGCTGCGGGCGCCAGCGCACCCATCGCCGCCTTGGCGGCAGAAGCCGGCACATCGGCCTCATTGCCAACGGCTTCAGCAATCTGGTCGATCCTGCCAGCGCCGAGCAAGTTCGACAACATGTGCTCGCCACCACCGGCGGACAGGACGTCATCCATGACCGCAGGGTCCTGATTGGCGATCGCCGAGGCTATGGCCTGCGCACCAGCCGGGCTGGCCGCAGTTGCCGCAAGGCCCCCCAACATGGCCGGCAAGGCGGTATCGATGACAGCTTGCGCTTTCGCGGGGTCGAGGCCAAGTTTCGTGCCGATTTCTGCAACCATTGCTGGCGTCAGCGCACGTCTTGTCATATCAACCATATTGTCGATCATGATCACTCTCCCTCTCCAAATTCAGCCATAGTAAAGCGGCAAATTGTGGAAATTAGACGTCGCAACCATGCGGTGCAGGTTGGGCCAGCCTGAGGGGGAAGGCAGCCATGCCGCGACGCCTGAGAGGAGCAGGGGAAATTCATGTCACAAAACGTTGATGTCATGGTTTTGGGCGCGGGCATTGTCGGCACCGCCAGCGCGTTGCAGATTCAGGCCAAAGGTCGTCTTGTCGCGCTGATTGACCTGCACGGCGAGGCCGGGCGTGAAACCTCTTTCGGCAACGCCGGGTTGATCGAGCGTGCCTCGCTGACGCCCTATCTGCTGCCCATGGAACCGCTGACTTTGCTGCGCTATGCGCTCAATGCCTCGCCGCAGGTGCATTACCATCCCGATGCTCTCCTCGAAATGATGCCCTGGATCATCGCCTATGGCCTGAATTCGCGCGCCGCCGCCAAAGCCCGCATTGGTGCCGCGCTGTTGCCGTTGATCAGCACCTGCGTCACCGAGCACGAGACCTTGATGAAGGCCGCCGGGGCGCTCGATCTTTGTCGCCACACCGGCTGGATCAAGCTGTTTCGCAGCCAGAAGGAATTTGCCAAAGCCAGCGCCGAAGCTGTGGGGTTGCGCGCTGCCGGTCTCACCATTGATCAGTTGAGCGTGGCTGATCTGGCAAGACTCGAGCCTGATTTGCATGGCGGCATTGGTGCGCTCCACTTCCGCGATCCGGCATTTGTGCCCGATCCGCTGGCGCTGACCACGGCCTATGCCCGGCATTTCGAGCACAGCGGCGGCATAATGCTGAGCGGCGATGCCCGCGGCCTCGAGCAGACCACGGATGGGTGGCGGCTGATGACCAGCAGCGGCGGCCTGACCGCGCGTCAAGTGCTGCTGGCGCTGGGGCCGTGGTCGGCTGAAGTGCTGCGCCCGCTGGGGTATCGGGTGCCGCTGGGTATCAAGCGCGGCTATCACATGCACTATGGCACGCAGCAAGGCGCAAAGCTCAACCACCCGGTGCTGGATGATGAAGGCGGCTATTTGCTGGCGCCGATGAATCAAGGCATCAGGCTGACGACCGGCGCGGAATTCGCCCGCTTTGATGCGCCGCCGAGCCCCGTTCAACTGGACGCGGTGGAACCCGTCGCCCGCAAGCTGTTTCCGTTGACCGAGCGTCTTGACAAGGAAGCGTGGATGGGGCGCAGGCCCTGCCTGCCCGATATGATGCCGGTCATGGGAGAGGCGCCGCGCCACAAGGGCTTGTGGCTGAATTTCGGCCACCAGCACCATGGCCTGACCCTGGCGGCCGTCACCGGCAGATTGACTGCCGAAATGATGACAGGGGAGGTGCCTTTTGCGAACCCGGCACCCTTCGCGATCACCAGATTCCAGAAATAGGCTTCAGGGGTGCCTTGCGCAGTCCCTGAAGAAACATTGTTCCAAAGCCTGCCTTGCAGCAGGCTCGACCCTCAGCGTGAATAGAACTCGATCACCAGATTGGGTTCCATGGCCACAGGGTAGGGCACTTCGGTGGGGCCGGGAACGCGGGTCAGCTTGACATTCATCTTGGCGGCATCTGCCTCGATGTAATCGGGCACGTCACGTTCGGCGAGGCCCTGAGCTTCGAGCACCACGGTCAACTGGCGCGAGGCTTCCTTGACTTCCACCACATCGCCGACCTTGACCTGCGCCGAGGCAATGTTGACGCGGCGGCCATTGACCCGGACATGGCCATGGTTGACGAACTGGCGCGCCGCAAACACGGTTGCCACGAATTTGGCGCGATACACCACGGTATCGAGACGCCGTTCCAGCAAGCCAACAAGGTTGGCGCCGCTGTCGCCCTTCAGGCGCACGGCTTCTTCATAATAGCGGCGGAATTGCTTTTCCGAGATATTGCCATAATAGCCCTTGAGCTTCTGCTTGGCGCGCAACTGGGTGCCGTAATCCGACAATTTGCCCTTGCGGCGCTGGCCATGCTGGCCGGGGCCATATTCGCGGCGGTTGACCGGGCTTTTCGGACGGCCCCAGATGTTCTGGCCCATGCGCCGGTCGATTTTATGCTTCGCATTGATGCGTTTCGTCATCGCAGTTCCTCTAAAGATAGACGCTTGTGACAAGCGAGGAACGCGCCCTCCTCTGCCCGCGCCCGTTTCCGGGCACAAACCGACAGGTGGAACCAATCCACCACGGGTGCGTCAAACAAAAGCCGCCCGACAAGGGGCGACTTTCGCTCCGGCGTCGATAAGAGCATTGCCGCCGCTTGTCAAATCTAGGCCCTGCCAAGCAGCCGATATGATGACAGCCCGTCAAAGCCATCACCACCATAATGGCGCACATCCCCCCTCACCGTCATTGCGAGCACAAGCGAAGCAACCCAGGAGTTTCGCGACACCACCGCCGCTGCAATCCCCCAGCCCCCCAAGTTGCTTCGTCGCGACGCTCCTCGCAATGACGGCGATGGGGTTTAGGTGATATCAACAACGCCGTCATTGCGAGCGCAGCGAAGCAACCCAGGGGTTTCGCGACACCACCACCGCAACAATCCCCAAAACCCCAAGGTTGCTTCGTCGCTGCGCTCCTCGCAATGAAGGCGCCGGGGTTTAGGTGATATCAACAATGCCGTCATTGCGAGCGCAGCGAAGCAACCCAGGAGTTTCGCGGCACCACCACCGCAGCAATCCCCAAAACCCCTGGGTTGCTTCGTCGCTGCGCTCCTCGCAATGACGG
>JAJZGX010000121.1 GCA_021804825.1 Pseudomonadota bacterium
GGCGATCACCGGAATAGCGACAGCCTCACGCACCCTGCGGATCGCCCCCCAGTCGGCCGTGCCCTTGTAAAACTGCATGCGGGTGCGGCCATGCACACTCAGCACCGCGACCCCGAGGCTTTCGGCTTCCCGCGCCAGAACATCGCCATTGTGACTATGCTCATCCCACCCCAGCCGCATTTTCAGCGATACCGGCACTTTGACGGCATTGATCACCGCCGCGATCAACCGCCGCGCCAAGGGCACATCGCGCATCAGCGCCGAACCGGCATAGCCGCCGGTCACGCGTTTGGCGGGACACCCCATGTTGATATCGATCATCTGTGCGCCGGAGGCCTCGGCCAGACGCGCCGCTTCACCCATCCAATGGGGATCACAGCCCGCAAGCTGCACCACATGCGGTGCCACGCCCGCCCCCTCGGCGCGCAGCGTCGCCTCATGCGCACCTTGCGCATAATCATCGCTCGCCACCATTTCGCTGAACACCAGCCCTGCCCCGAACTGCAGTGCCAGCCGTCGCATGGCGACATCGCTGACGCCCGACATCGGCGCCAGAGCGACCGGAGACGCAAGCCCAGCCAGCGGCAGAGGGCGCAGCGCCGACAAATTGCTCAAACTATGTGCAGGGAGTTCCATGCCTGAAATATAATCAAACTTTGTTGCGGCGTAAACCTTGGCTTGCAGGCTTTGCGTCGGCATGCCAACAAATTGCCATGCAAAACACCCCACTGCGCCCTGCTCTACTCATTGTCGCCGCCGGTCGGGGCGCGCGTTTCGGGCAGGGCGTGCCCAAGCAATATCGCAATTTTGGCGGCGCGCCCCTGCTCGCCGTGACCCTCAAGGCCTGCCACAGCGCCCTACCTGAGGCCGAAATCGTCGTTGTCATCAACAAGGACGACGAGACCTTGTTTCAGGAGGTGGCGGAACACGGTTCCGGCATGGCGCTGCGTTCTGTCGAGGGCGGGGCAACACGTCAGGAAAGCGTCTGGCTTGGGCTGCAAGCCCTGCAGCAGCACCAGCCAGACCTGGTGTTGATTCATGATGGCGTGCGCCCCTTTGCGACGCCGGAACTCTTCAGCCGGGTGATCCGCGCAGCGCAGACCACCGGTGGTGCCATTCCCGGCCTGCCTTTGACCGACACGATCAAGGAAATCGACGAAGGCGGCATGATCAGCGCTTCGCCGGATCGCGCCCGCCTGATGCGCGTGCAGACGCCGCAAGCCTTTGCCTTCGACCGGATTTTTGCGGCGCACGCCCGCCTCGCCGCAATCGGACGGTTTGATCTCACCGATGATGCTGCCGTCATGGCGGCGGCCGGCTATGCCGTCGCGGTCGTGGCTGGCGACAGCGGCAATTTGAAAGTGACCTTTCCAGAGGATTTGCATGTGAGCACCACTTTGAGCGACACCCGCATCGGTCAGGGCTTTGATGTCCATGCCTTTGGGCCGGGTGATCATGTCATGCTCGGGGGCGTGCGCATCCCCCATGATGCCGGGCTTGTCGGCCATTCCGACGCCGATGTGCTGTTGCATGCGCTGACCGATGCCATTTATGGCGCTTTGGCGGATGGTGACATCGGCCAGCATTTTCCGCCGAGCGATCCGCAATGGCGCGGTCAGGCTTCTGCCCTGTTCTTTCAACATGCGCTCGCGCGCCTTGCGGCCCGGCATGGCCAACTGGCCCATCTCGACGCCACACTGATTTGCGAGGCCCCGAAAATCGGCCAGCATGCGCTGACAATTCGCCAGAATATCGCGGCTCTGGCCGGCATCAGCCTCAACCGCGTCGCGCTCAAAGCCACGACCTCGGAGCACCTCGGCTTCACGGGACGCGGCGAAGGCATGGCAGCCATGGCCATCGCCACCATCCGCCTGCCCGAGAACGACGATGTTTGAGCCGGAACTGCGCGAGACCATGCAACTCATCGTCGCCGAAGCGACGGCCCGCAATCTGTCTTTCGCCACGGCGGAATCCTGCACTGGCGGTTTGCTGGCCGGGCTGTTCACCGAAATTCCAGGCTCCTCGGCGGTGTTTGACCGGGGCTTCGTGACCTATTCCAACGCCGCCAAAACCGAGCTGCTGGGGGTTGATAGCGCCATCATTGCTCGTGAAGGCGCGGTCAGCGCAGCAACGGCCCGCGCTATGGTCGCAGGCGCGCTGGCGCACTCACAGGCCAACATAGCCATTGCCATCACCGGCATCGCCGGGCCGGGCGGCGGCAGTGCCGAAAAACCGGAGGGGCTGGTGTGGTTTGCCTGCCAAATCCGCGGCCATGAAGCGCGCTGCGTCGAGCGTCGGTTCGGTGCCCTGGGACGCAGCCGCGTGCGCACCGCAGCCCTCGTCACGGCGCTGGCGCTGTTGCGCGAGGCGCTAGGCGCCTGATCTCAGGACAAACGGCGCGCGTAAAGCCACAAGCGCACAAGACGCGAGAGCGGCGTGATTTCCACGCTGCGCCCACGCCGCCATAGCGTCAGCCGCGCTTTGACCAGACCCAGCCCGACAAAGGCAGCGCGGGCGACTGGTGTGACCGTGCTGATGCTGGCTTCTGCTTCGTCAAGATGTGCGAGGGCCTGATGCAGCGGCGCTTCGATGTTTTGCAGCATCGCCGGGCCAAACCGCCCCGCCACCCGCAATATCCCCGCGGCCATTCCGGCATGGCCACAGACGGCCGCGCCGCCGGGATCTTTTCCCTGCGCCAGAACCAGACTGGTCAAGCGCAGCAAGGCCGCGTCGCTCGCCCCGCAATAGCTCTCGAGCGCCGATTCACTGGCAAAAGCCTCGCCATATAAATCGTGGGCATGCGCATCAATCATTGCCACCAGGGCTTGCATCGGCAGGCCCATTTCCTGCACGCTGCGCCGCAGAGCCATGGCAAGCGGGCTCGTGGCATCGCCGCTATCCGGCTTTTCCAGCACATCGCGCCACCATTGCAGCCGCATTTCCCCGGCCAATGGTTGCGACACCCTGGTCGAAATCTGTCGCAATTCGTGCGCAAATGCCGCAAGGCACTGCACATGCGGGCGCAGCGCCTCGGGCGCATAGAGGCTAATCTGCCAGGCTTCCGGATCGTCGTGACGCAAAGCGGCGGCGATCTCCTCGGCGTTGCTGCTCATGGCATGCCCTCACGCAACGGCAATGAGGCAGGCCGAAACCTGCCGACCCTCCGCAAACAACACATTGTAGGTGCGCGCCGCCGCCCCAGTGGTCATCACCTCGAACACCAGACCCCGCGCCCGCAGGTCGCGCGCTAGCGCCGGGGGCAGAAACACCTGCGAAGTGCCGGTGCCGATCAGGCAGAGGCCAATGTCACCGGCGGGCTCATCAAACAGCGGCGCCAGCGTCGCGAGTGAAATGTCGGCGGCCTCGGTGACGGGCCAGGCGCGGATACCGGAAGGCAGCGCCAGCAGCGAACCGCGATGCGACATGCCACCGAAGCGAAACCCACCCATGCCATAGCCATCAATGGCATGGCGTCCCGGAAGATATTGCGGCGCTGCAGCAGGTGCGCCCGCGTTCACGCCAGCGCCTTGGTGCCGCCGTTGACCGTTGCGCCATTGGTGCCGGTCTTGGCCTCCGCCACTTCAACCTCTTGCTTGCCATAACGGTTTTCAGAGCGCAGCCCGAGGTAGATCAACACCGGCGCTGCGATGAAAATCGACGAATACGTGCCGATCACCACGCCGAACATCATCGCCAGCGAGAACGAGCGAATCACATGCCCGCCGAGGCCCACCAGCGCCACCAGCGCCAGAAACGTCGTCATCGACGTCATCACGGTTCGTGACAGCGTGGTGTTGATGGAAATATCGAGCAATTCGGCCGTCGGCATTTTCTTGTATTTTTTCATCATTTCGCGAATACGATCGAGCACCACCACCGTATCATTCAGCGAATAGCCGACGATGGTCAGGATCGCCGCAATCGATGTCATATCGAATTCGAGTCGCGTGAAGGCGAAAAAGCCGATGGTCAGCACCAGATCGTGCAAGGTCGCGATCACCGCACCAATCGCAAATTGCCATTCAAACCGGAACCACAGATAAACCAGCACCGCGACCACCGAGGCCACGATGCCAAGCGTGCCAGATTGCACCAGTTCGCCCGAAACGCGCGGGCCCACCACATTGACCGAGCGATAGATGTAGGTTTTGCCCAGAGCGGTCTTGATCTTCGCGACCGCCGCCTCCTGCCCCTGTCCGCCACCCGGTTGCAGGCCGACACGCACGGCAACATCGGAAGGCCGACCAAAACCTTGCACTTCGACATCGCCCAGATGCAGCCCCTCCAGCGTCCCGCGCAATTTGGCCAGATCAGCAGTGCCGGACACCGCGCGCAGTTCCATCGCCGTGCCGCCGCGAAAATCAATGCCGAAATTCATGCCGAAGGACAGGAACAGCACAACCGAGATCACCGACAGCACCGCCGAAAACGGAAAGCTCAGGCGCCGGAAGCGCATGAAGCCAAAGTTTGTTCCGTCTGGAATAATTCTTAGCAGTTTCAAGTGACTATCCAGCTTTCTTCACTTAGATTGGTAGGGCTTTGGGCTTGGCGAAGCGATACCACATGGCGATCATCAGGCGCGTCATGGTAACAGCGGTGAAAATCGTCGTCATGATGCCCAGCGCCAAGGTCACGGCAAAACCCTTCACCGGCCCCGAGCCCAGCAAAAACAGGATCACCGCGGCGATCAGCATGGTGACATTTGAATCGACAATCGTGGCGAAAGCACGGTTGAAGCCGGCATCGAGCGCCGATATCAGCGCGCGTCCCTGTTTGAATTCCTCGCGGATACGCTCATAGATCAGCACGTTGGAATCAACCGCCATGCCGATGGTCAGCACAATGCCGGCAATACCGGGCAAGGTCAGCGTCGAGCCGAGCAGCACCATCAGCGCGAAAATCAAGGTAACGTGCACGGCGAGCGCGACATTGGCAAAAACGCCGAACAGCCCGTAAGTCACCAGCATGAACGCGACCACCAGCGCGGTGCCAAGATAGGCAGCCCGCTTGCCCGCAGCAATCGAATCCGCGCCAAGTCCCGGCCCGACGGTGCGCTCTTCTGCGACGGTCAGCTTGGCCGGCAAGGCGCCGGAACGCAACAGCACGGCGAGATTTTGCGTCTGCGCCACCGTGAAGCGGCCAGAAATCTCGCCTTGTCCGCCGGTGATGGCACCAAGGATGCGCGGCGCCGAGATCACTTCATTATCGAGCACAATGGCGAACAGCTTGCCGACATTGGCGCTGGTGGCCTCGCCAAAGCGTTGCCCGCCGCGCAGATTGAAATTGAAATTCACCACCGGCTCGCCCGTCGTCTGGCTGTAACCGGGTTGTGCATTGGTCAGATCTTCGCCCTGCACCATCACCTGCTTCAAGACGGGCAGTTTCTGCCCGGTCTCTTTATCGGGGAGCATCTGATAATCATTCGGGTCCGCCCCAGGATCGGCGACCATGCGAAATTCGAGTTTCGCGGTCTTGCCGAGCAGCGCCTTGAGCTGGTGCGGGTCCTGGAGGCCCGGCACTTCGATCACGATCCGGTCGATGCCTTCGCGCTGGATACTGGCTTCCTTGGTACCAATGCCATCAATGCGCTTCTTCAGCACCTCGATGGATTGATCCACCGCACGGGTCAGGAAACTGTTCAGCCCGGCGTCGGTCATCGTATAATCGACCTCGCCATTGGCGCCCTGCGTCAGCTTGTAAGTCGTGGCTCCGCTGCCGAGCAGGATGTTGCCGATCGGCGCCTGTAATTGTTCCAGTCGCGGCAATACCCGCGCCCTGGCGGCAGCATCGGGAATATGCACGCGCACGCCCTTGGGTGTGAGGCCGATTCCGCCGACAATCGGAATTTTCTGCTCTTGCAGCACCCGGCGCACGTCATCGCGCAGGTTCTGCACCTGCGAGGTGATCACATCATGCTGATCAACCTGCATCAGCAGATAGGAGCCGCCTTGCAAATCGAGCCCCAAAGTTATGGCGCGGGCCGGCACCCAGCCAGGCAGATGCGCGATCAGCGCGTCGCGGGTCGGAACCGGCAGCAGGCTCGGCACCACCATCAGCGCCGCCAGCAGCGTCGCCAGCAGGATCGAAACTATTTTCCACGTGGCAAAACGGAGCATGGTCAATCCATCTCAGATCAGCTGGCAGCGTTGGCGACATCCGCCGTCTTGCTGCCCTTGCCGCGCACTTCGGTGATGGCCGCGCGTTGCAACCGCACGCGCACGTTGGTGGCGATCTCGACCTCGACCTCGTTGGGGTCGGAATCCTTGGTGACCTTACCGATCAAGCCGCCTGACGTGACCACCACATCGCCGCGCTTGACGGCGTTGATCATCGCCTGCTGCGCCTTGGCGCGCTGTTGTTGCGGGCGCAGCATGAAAAAATACATGATGACCACAACGAACACCAAGGGCACCAGTGTCGTGACCATATCGAATGAGCCTGGGGCCGCAGCTCCGGCGGCTTGTGCATAGGCCGGTGAAATAAACATCATGAGGGACGCGGTCTCCATGCGGGCCTTGCGGCACGTCTTGGCTGAATTTTGCGCGGACTATAGTCAAAAGGCCGCTGATTGCAACGCCCGAGGCTCAGCTTTCTGGAACCCCGCCATTGCGCCTGCACCGCACGCAACCTGTTTCACCCTTTGGAAAACACCCGTGCGACATCATCGCTGCCCAGCAGCCGCCACGCCCCTGCCGCAAGCGAATCTGGCAATTCCAACCCGCCCATGCTGCGACGATGCAGGGCGGTGACATGGTTGCCGAGCGCCGCAAACATGCGCCGCGCCTGATGATACCGGCCTTCATGCAGCGTCAAATGGCCGCTTTGCGCGCCATCAGGCTCGAAATGCGCCGGCTTTAGCGCAGTGGTCTCGCTTTCCAGCATCAAGGTTCCCGACGCGAACAGCGCCTGTTCACGACCGTCGAGCGGACGCGCCAAGGTCACGTGGTAGGTTTTGCCTATGCCGGCGCGCGGCGAAATCATGCGATGCAGCAGCGCGCCGTCATCGGTCAGCAGCAACAGGCCCGTGGTCTCCTTGTCGAGCCGCCCCACGGTCGAGAGCGCCGGGTCACGGTGCCGCCAGCGCTCCGGCAGCAAGGACATCACCAGCGGCCCGACTTCCTTGTGCGAGCACGTGACACCCAGCGGCTTGTTGAGCAGCAGCACCATCCCCGACAACGGATCAAGCCGCTCGCCTTCGATTTCCAGTGCTTCCTGCAAGGCAGGTCCGGGCTCGACCTTGAGATCGGCTTGCGTCACGTCGACGCCATCCAGCGTGATCGCCCCCAAAGCCACCAGCCGGGCAATGTCGCGGCGCGATCCATAGCCCATGTGGGCCAGCAGCTTGTCGAGCCGCATGGTGGAATTTTTAAGGCTCATCGGATCGCCGACATGATCTTGAAGCCGCCCTCGGAATGGACGCTGTCGAGGCGGGCAAAATGCGCCTGGAACGCGGCCTCATAGGGCAAATGGCGGTTGGCGACACACCAGAATTGACCGCCCTTGCGCAAGGCCCGTGCCGCTGCCGCCACAAAGGCAATCCCCAGCGCGCGCGTTTCCTGCCCTTCCGCGTGAAACGGCGGATTGGCCACCACGAAAGCCAGCGGCGA
>JAJZGX010000031.1 GCA_021804825.1 Pseudomonadota bacterium
GAAGATCAGGCTGGTCGCGATGGTGCCAAGGCCAAGGCCGCCGTGTTGCGAAGGCTTGGCCAGCAGGTCGCCCATGGAAGCGCCCAGCGGGCGGGTCAGGATATAGGCCAGCCAGAAGGTGGCGACACCCCCCAGCTTCGTGCCGAAATGCACGGTGGCGACGACACCAATGGTGGCCGCAAACAGCAGCGCGGCCTGGGCATAACCAAGATGCAGCGTTTCGGCGATCAAGTCGCCCAGCGACGTGCCCATGGCGAAGGTCAGCAAAATTGCAGCCCAATAGAACCCCTCGCGCCGCCTTGTGTTGATCGAGCGGATCGACAGGGTTTTTTCCTGCATGAACCACAATGCAAAGACGCCCATCATGCCGATGCCGAAGGCCAGCGACGTGATGACGAGGCTGACATGCAGGCCATCGACAAGATTGTCCGAAAGCAGCGTTCCGACCACGCTGATCAGCACCACGGTCAGCCAGTAAAGCCACGGAACATAGCGCTGGGCGCTGAGTTGAAATGCCAGAACGAGGGCGAAAAGTCCGGTCATGACCGCCGAAGTCAGGGCAAGACCAAAATGCAGGCGGCCCGCGAGCAGGTCGGCGCCGGTTTCCCCGACAGTGGTGGAGAGAATCTTGATGATCCAGAACCAGAGCGTCACCTCCGGCACCTTGCTCATGAATGACATGCCGTTACCCACGGCCGCGGATGGCGAATTCATGGTTCCTGGCTCCCGATGATGGCAGATGGGCAGCCTATGCCACGCTAGAATGAGCCGAAAATGAGCTGAGATGCGGGCTCAGGTCAGCGGCGGGGCGTCGGCGGAAGCCGCCGCATGGCGCGCGCAAGGCCCTCGCAATGCAACGCACAGCCCGCTTCGCGTCGGGCTGTTGGCAAAAGCCAGTGTGAAGCCGTGGCGCCGGGCTATCGCCAAGGCTATGGCAAGGCCAAGGCCGGAGCCTTCCCCTTTCGGGCTTTGGCCGCGGTAAAAGCGCTCGCCGAGGCGAGGCAGATCCTGCGGCGGCACACCCGCACCGCCATCGCACAGGCTCAAGACAAAGCCATGGCCGTCACGGCGCAGTGCGGCGTCGATCCCACCGCCTTCGGGCGTGTGGAAAAGCGCATTGTCAATGAGATTGTCGATCAGCATGGCACATTCATCGGCATTGCCAAGCACGACGATATCGGGCTCGGCTTCCAGGCCAAGATCGATGCTCCTCGCCTCGGCGCGGGCAATCTGGCCAGCAACGCAGGCAGCGAGCACCGCACTCAAGCTCATGAGGCTGAAGGCCTGCGGGACATTCCATGCGTCCTGCCGGGCAAGAGCGAGCAGTTGCGCCACCAGCCGGGTCTGACGGCGGATGCTGGCGCGAAGCGGCACAATCGCCGCGGCATCGGGCACAGCGGCAGCAAGATTGTCGAGATCAATTTGCATGGCCGCCAGCGGCGAGCGCATCTGGTGGGCAGCATCCGCGAGAAAACGGCGCTGGGCGGCCAGTATCCCGGCCTGGCGTGTCGCATGGGTGTGCAGCGCTTCAAGCAGCGGTGCGATCTCGCGGGGGACGTGACCGGCAAGCGGCGGCACAGGCCCCGAGAGGCTGGCCTGAGCCGCCGCATCGGCAAGCGCGCGCATGCGTTTCGACAGATAATGCAGGCCGAAAGCCAGTAGCAGACCGGCCAAAGGCAAAAGCGCCAAAAGCGGCAGGGCAGCGCTGAGACCGGCGTTGCGGGCGGTTTCGTCGCGCACGTCTTGCCGCTGGGCGACTTCGACATCGAGTCCGTTGCCGGTGGCGTCGAAGACGCGCCACGTCACGCCATCTTGCTGCAGATTGTGAAAGCCGGCTTTGCTGACGGGCGGCAGGGCTGGATGAGCGGGCGAAGCACGCAATATCTTGCCGTGCTGATCGCGGATGATGATGACAAACCGATCCTCCTTGCTGGGCTTGCGGCCCAGAGGAAGGGCGTCGCCATCGGCGGTCAGCGCCGCGTCGACGCCAACATTGAAGGCGATCTGCCGCATCTGACCATCGAGGAAATCATCGGCCTCGCCGAGCGCCAGCTGGTAGCTGATGACAAAGGACAAAAGCCCGACGAGGGTCAGCAGGCCAAGAACCCACAGCAAGACGATGCGGGCCAGCGAGGTCACGCTGCGTCCTTCGTGACCATCCAGCCGGCACCGCGCACGTTCCTTATGGCGCTGCGGCCAAGCTTCTGGCGGATGGCATAGATCAACACGTCAATCGCATTGCTCTCGACCTCCTCACCCCAGCCGTAGATCGCCGCTTCCAACTGCGCGCGCGAAAAGATCATGCCGGGGCGGGAACATAAAGTGCTGAGCAGCGCGAATTCGCGCGCGGCAAGCAGCGCCTGCGATTCCTGAAATTGCGCCTCGTGGCTCGCTATATCCAGCGTCAGGTCGCCGACTGTCAGCGTCGATGAGGCGCTGCCCGCGTGGCGACGCATCACCGCGCGGATGCGCGCCAGAAGTTCGGCGGTTTCAAAGGGTTTCAGCACATAATCGTCGGCGCCGAGGTCAAGGCCCTTGATGCGGGCGTCGAGGTTGTCGCGTGCGCTGATGATGATGATCGGCAGGGCGCCGCGGCGCGCTCTGTGCTCGCGCAGCAAGTGAAAGCCGTCGCCATCTGGCAGTCCAAGATCGAGCAGCACCAGCGCGTGCTCGCCAAGCGCCAGCGCCGACGCGGCATCCGCCGCGGTTTTCACCCAATCAACCGTCATCGCTGCGCGCTCGAGGGCCTGGCGGAGACCAGATCCGATCATGGCATCATCTTCGATCAGCAAAATGCGCAAGCTCATGTTCCATGCGGGCGACCGCGCACCCCTCGGGACGTGGTGCACCGCACATTTCATGGCGTCAAGCGTCCGCAGCCGGAGCGCGCGCCCTGCGCTCAATCGCGGAAGTTGGAACCCATGCGGTCCAGTTTGCGCAGCAGCGCCGGCCAGACCAGCTTCTGCGCCAGCATTTCGAGACCGCCTGACTGGGTCAGGGCCGCGTTTTTGGCGATCACCAATGGATCGGTGGGGTGGTCCATCTCGGCATTGCCGAGCATGCGCGTGCGCACCTGCATGGTGCAGGCCCGCTCCAGAAAATACATCCGCAAAAACGCTTCGGCGCAGGTGCGCCCGACCGTCAGCGTGCCATGATTATGCAGCAGCATCAGGTTTTTGGTTCCAAGGTCCTGTTGCAGGCGCGGGCGCTCATCGTGATCGAGCGCGACGCCCTCATAATCGTGATAGGCAAGGTCAGGCAGCACCAGTTGCGCCGTCTGGTTCAAGGGCAGCAGCCGTTCTTTCGAGGTCGAAACCGCCGTGGCATCGGGCGTGTGCAGGTGCATGACACAGCCCGCATCTTCGCGCACTTCATGCACGGCGGAGTGAATCGTGAAACCCGCCGGATTCACCGGAAACGGCGAAGCGCCGACCGGCTTGCCGTCAAGGCCGATCTTCACCAGGCTGGAAGCGGTGATTTCCTCAAACATCATGCCATAGGGGTTGATCAGGAAGTGGTGCTCTGGCCCGGGCAAGCGCGCCGAAATATGGGTGAAAATCAGATCATCCCAGCCGTGAAGCGCCACCAGACGGTAGCAGGCAGCCAGATCGACGCGGATTGCACGCTCAGCCTCGCTCATGGCTGATGCAACTGGTGCGGCATGAACATTCATGGTGCGGCTCCTTTGTGGCTTGCACGGCCCCTCGTGTGCTGGAGTCAATCAGCATCTTGTTCAGACGTCAACCATATTCGCGCGTTAACCGCCTGTTCAGCATAATGGCGTGACACTGCAATTTATTGTTCAACCAAAGCCCCGGATTATTGCCCATGTGTCGCTGGCTCGCTTATGTCGGAGAGCCGACGTTTCTGGATGATTATGTGACCGCGCCGGAGCATTCGCTGGTGGCGCAGGCGCTGCATGCCGAAGAGGCTGCGAGCACCACGCAAGGCGATGGTTTTGGGTTGGGGTGGTATGGCGAGCGCGACCTGCCCGGGCTTTATCGCGAAGTGCGCCCGGCATGGTCGGATGATAACCTCCTCAATCTTTGTCGGCAGGTGCGTGCGCATCTGTTTTTCGCCCATGTCAGAGCCGCCACGGAAGGCGCGGTGGCGCGCGCCAATTGCCACCCTTTTGTCAATGGCCGCATCATGTTCATGCACAATGGCCAGATTGGCGGCTTCACCAAGGTGCGCCGTCAGATCGAGGCGCTGATCAACGACGATTATTATGAAGATCGAGCGGGCGCGACCGATAGTGAAGCGCTGTTTCTCGCCCTGCTGTCGCAGGGTTTGCTGCCCGATCCCGTCAAGGCAATGGCGCGGCTGCTCGATCAGGTGGCGCGGCTGATGCAACTTGCTGGCCTGAAAGAACCGCTGCGCTTCACCTCGGCGCTGAGCGATGGCGAGACGCTTTACGCGTTTCGCTGGGCGACCGATGATCTGGCGCCGAGCCTGTATTGGCGCGAGGATGCGGGCGGCGTGCTGGTTGCTTCCGAGCCGGTCGATCTGGCCCGCGAGCAATGGCGCGAAGTGCCCAAAGGCTGTGTCCTGACAGCCAGAAGCGGCGATCCTTGCCGCATCCACTGTTTGACCGAGGCGATGCGCGCCGCCGCGTGACGCCGCGCCGCGTCAGGCCTGCACGTTCACCAGCCCCATCATGCCAAGATCCTCGTGTTCGAGGATATGGCAATGATACATCCGCAGGCCGGGCAGCATCTGGCGCACCATGAGCCGCGCCGCATGGCCGCGCGGCACATTCACCACATCGAGCAATGCGCGCCGTGGTGGCGGCGTCACAGCCCCGGTTTTCAGATCAACCAGTTCGCGCAGCTGAAATGAATTGCCGTGAATGTGGAACGGGTGGTCCATGTCGGTCGGGTTCGAGACTTCCCACATTTCGAGCTGTCCGACTTTGGACGTCAGATCGACGCGGTTCATGTCAAACCTGCGGTTGTTGATGGTCATCGCCATGCCCATGCCACCCATACCCCCCATGCCACCCATGTTCTCGCCCAGCACCAGCCGACGTGTGACAACCGGTTCACCGGGGTTTTCGATGTCGCGCAGTCTGGCGGGCAAAGGCGGCAGTGGCGCTGACCTGGTGGTGGCGACCTTGACGCTCAGCAGCTTCTGGCTGGTGTCGTCGGGACGGCCGGGGCCCATCCAGCCGTGCTCATAGGCCAAGGTCTGCAAGACGAACGACCCCGGTTCGGCAAAATCGACCACGACATCAAGGCGCGAAGCAGGGGGCAGAAACACTTCGTTCTGCCCCGGCACTGGCGCTTCCAGATAACCGCCATCCGTGCCGAGCAGTGTGAACGGTGCCGCACCGAATGAAAGCCGCAGAAAACGTGCGTTGGTGGCATTGAGCAACCGGAAGCGCCGCCGCGTGCCGGCCGCCACTGTCAGCACCGGGTTCTTGAGGCCATTGACGAGAAGATGGTCGCCAATCCGTCCATTCATGTGGTCGATCATCGTGTCGGGCGGCATAGATCCGTCGGCGGCAAGGCGCAGATCGGTAATTTGCAGCACGGTGTCACCATAGCCAGCTGGCACCGGGTCCTGCTTCGGCTTGACGATGAAAGCCCCGGCCAGCCCGCGATAGACCTGCTCGGCGGTTTTCATGTGCGGATGGGGATGATACCAGCACGTGCCGGCAAAGCCGACGGGCAGCGTGAAGCTGTAGGCACGCTCCGTGCCATCGGCCACAGGTGCCATGGCAGCGCCATCCTGATCGGCTGGAACCGGAACCCCGTGCCAGTGTATCGTGCTGATCTCTCCGATGTTGTTGACGAACTGAATGGCGACTTGATCACCTTCATTCACTTCGATCAGCGGCCCCGGCGATTGGCCATTATAGGCCAGAATTGGCGTCGACAGGCCCGGAACAAATTCCGCCCTGGCGTTTGCCGCCGTGAGGCTGGCGGCAAACGCTCCCGGCTTCGTTGCCTGATTGGCAAGCTTCGACACTTCACGGAACACCGCCCCTTCGGGCAAAGCCAAGGCGTCATAGGCGCCGCCCATCATGCCCTGCATGCGGCCGTGGGACATGCCGGGCATGTTCATTTGCGCCTGAGCGCGGGTCAGAGCCAGCGTGGCAGCACCGGCGAGAAGAAAACTGCGTCTATCCATAACTGTGGCCTTTCGCGATTCAGCATGCGACCGCCGCACCTGCGTTGTTACTCTGCGACGAGATATGGTAGTGATCGGCTACCGCAAACATGCGTCACAACGTCCTGCTCGGCAACCGGGCCGGGTGCACAACAGACCATAACTGCAAGGGAAGTCACGCCATGTCAGATACAGCCAGAATCGTCGGGTGGGCGCATTCGTCCTTTGGCAAGCTCGAGGCCCCAGATGTCGAAAGCCTCATGGCCGGTGTTGCCGGAGCCGCGCTTGAACATGCTGGCGTCGAGGCCAGGGATGTCGATGCCATTCGGGTGGGCGTGTTCAACAGCGGCTTTTCCAAACAGGGTTTTGAGGGCGCACTGGTGGCGCCTAGCTTGCCCGCGCTGGCGGCGGTGCCTTCGGTGCATGTCGAAAACGCCTGTGCAACAGGGTCTGCGGCCATTCACGCGGCGATGGATTTCATCGCGGCCGGGCAGGGGCGCATAGCGCTGGTGGTGGGTGCTGAAAAAATGACAGCGACGCCGACGGCTGAGGTTGGTGATATTCTGCTGGCGGCGAGCTACCGGCGTGAGGAAGCGGCCATCGATGCCGGCTTTGCCGGGATTTTTGGTCGCATCACCCAGCATTATTTTCAGGCCTATGGCGACCACAGTGCCGAACTGGCGATGATCGCGGCCAAAAATCACGCCAATGGCGTCCATAACCCGTTTGCGCAGATGCGGCGCGATTTCGGCTTTGCCTTCTGCAATACTGTCTCCGACAAGAACCCCTATGTCGCCGGGCCCTTGCGCCGCACCGATTGCTCGCTGGTGTCTGACGGCGCGGCAGCTCTGGTGATTGCCGATGCCGAAACCGCCGCAGGATTGGCGCGGGCTATTGGTTTTCGTGCCCGCAGGCAGGTCAATGACATGCTGCCCTTGTCGCGGCGCGACAGTCCTGTGGCATTTGCGGGGGCACACGCTGCCTGGTCGCGGGCGCTGAGCGATGCCGGGATCGCGATCCATGATCTCGATCTGGTCGAAACCCACGATTGTTTCACCATTGCCGAAATGATCGAATATGAAGCCATGGGGCTTGCCAAGCCGGGCGAAGGGTGGCGCGTGGTGCGCGACGGCTTGACCGCGCGCGATGGCAAATTGCCGGTCAATCTCTCGGGTGGTTTGAAATCCAAGGGCCATCCCATTGGCGCAACAGGGGTTTCCATGCATGTTCTGGCTGCCATGCAACTATGTGGCGAGGCAGGCGGCATGCAAAAGCCGGGCGCGACGCTGGCGGGCGTGTTCAATATGGGTGGCGCGGCGGTGGCGAATTATGTCTCCATTCTCGAACGCACGCATTAAGTGTGACCGCGCCGTCAAATTAAGGCCTTGATTTTAGATCAGCTTGCCGCATGTTAAGAAAGTGTTAAACCTGTGCGGGAGAACGAACATGCGCAAGCTGTTGTTTTTGGCGAGTCTGGCAGCCGCCCTCGGGTGGTTCGCCGCAATGCCTGCCGTTGCCATGCCGCTGGCCCCAGCGCAGATCGTCACGCAGCTGCCGCGGCCGACTGGCCCGATGGACAAGGCCGGAGCGCCGCATGTGCAACTGGTCGGCTGGGGTGAAGATGACGATGATGACGGCGGATTCTTCTTTAATTTTCCGTTCTTCCAGCCAAACCCGGTGCCCTACTACCAACCCTATTATCAGCCCTACTATCAGCAGCCTTATTACCAGCCCTATTACCGGCCGCACTATGTTTATCGGCACTATTACCATGTTTATCACCATAGCCCGATGTATTACCGTCACATACACCGTATCCGGCGCAGGCATTGCGTGAACCATTATGTGTATCGCCACCATGTCCGGCATCTGGTGCGCCGCTGCTATTGAGCGGCGTGTCGAAAAGTTGCCGCTTGCTTTCGGCACGCACCATGTCCATCCTTGGACATGGTGAAACCCTTGCGCCCAATTACGCCCCTGCCGCGCCTCGATGAGCGCGCCCGCGAGATCTTCCGTCGCATCGTCGAGACTTATCTGACGCATGGAGAGCCGGTAGGCTCGCGGCATCTGGCGCGGCTGTTGCCCATGACGCTGTCGCCAGCTTCGGTGCGCAATGTCATGCAGGACCTTGAGGAGACCGGGCTGCTTTACGCGCCCCACACCAGCGCCGGGCGCTTGCCGACAGAGCTCGGCTTGCGGTTTTTCGTCGATGCCATGCTCGAACTGGGCGATGTTTCCCCCGAAGACCGCCAGCGGATCGAGCGTCAGGTCGAGGCCAAGGATCGCGACCAAAGCCTCGAAAACGTGCTTGCCGAGGCTTCCAGCCTGCTGTCGGGGCTGACACGCGGTGCCGGGGTGGTCGTCACCTCCAAGGATGATCTGCGCCTCAAGCACGTCGAATTCGTCCGTCTTGCGCCCGAGCAGGCCTTGGCGGTGCTTGTGGCGGAAGACGGCACCATAGAAAACCGGGTTCTGACCATTCCCATTCACCTGCCGCCTTCGGCTTTGACCGAGGCAGCGAATTATCTCAACCAGCGCATTCGCGGGCGCACACTGGCTGAAGTGCGACAAGTGATCGAGGAAACCCGCGCCACGGCGCAGGCCGAACTCGACGAACTCTCGGCGCGGTTGGTGGAAAGCGGGCTTGTGACCTGGGCCGGCCTGCAACAGGGCCAGCCGCAACTCATTGTCAGCGGCCATGCCAATCTGCTCGATGATCTTGCAACTGCGGGTGACATTGAGCGCATCCGCCTGTTGTTCGCCGATCTCGAAACCAAGAAGGACGTGATCGAATTGTTGTCGCGCGCCGAAACCGGGGAGGGCGTGCGGATTTTCATCGGCTCGGAAAACAAGCTGTTCTCACTGTCGGGCTCGTCGATGATTGCCGCGCCGTTCCGCGATGGGCAGCAGCGCATCGCCGGGGTTTTGGGCGTCATAGGGCCGACGCGGCTGAATTATGCGCGCATCGTGCCGATGGTCGATTACACGGCGCAGATCGTGGGACGCCTGTTGCAAAAACGCAGCAGCTGAGATTTGCCGATTACAGGGCCGCATCGGCTCTGATCATGTCCACGGCCTTTTCGGCAATCATCACGGTCGGGGCATTGGTATTGCCGCCGATCAGACGCGGCATGATGGAGGCGTCCACCACCCGCAATCTGTCGAGACCGTGCACCCTGAGGCGAGCATCGACCACGCTGGTCGCCGGATCCTGACCCATGGCGCAGGTGCCGACGGGATGGTAGATGGTATCGGCGCGTTGGCGGATGATGGCGCGAATGTCGGCTTCGCTGTTGATGCCCGCCGTGACGACATCCTTGACAATATGGCTTTGCAGCGCCGGGGCCTGCATGAGTGTTTCGGTCAGGCGATAGCCGCGCACCATGGTGTCGAGATCATCGGGATGCTCGAAATAATGTGGATCAATCAGCGGCGCGGCATGGGGATTGCGGCTTGCGAGCCGCACCGTGCCGCGGCTTTGCGGGCGCAAGACGCAGACGTGACACGAAATTCCGTGGCCCCAATGTGGTTTGCGGGCGTGATCATCGACCAGAGCCACCACGAAATGCAGTTGCACATCCGGGCGGCTTAGCTCCGGCGAGGTTTTCAGAAAGCCGCCAGCTTCGGCAAAATTGGTGGTGACCATGCCGCGCCGTTCGCGCCTATATTGCCTGATCGACCGGGCCAAGCTGGCAAATCCGGGCAAGGAATAGCCGACACTATCAATGCCTTTGACATTGAAACCAAACGAGAAATCCACGTGATCCTGCAAATTCTGGCCAACAGCTGGCAGATCGATCACCGGGCTAAACGCCAGTTTTGCAAGCTCGGTGGCTGACCCGACGCCGGAGAGCATCAAAATTTGCGGCGAACCAAAAGCGCCAGCGCTGAGGATGACCTCGTGATTGGCGCCGAATTGGCGCAGGGCACCATTGATCATGACTTCGGCACCGATGGCGCGGTGGCCGTCAAACAGGATTCGCTGAATTTGCGCGCCGGTTTCGACGCGCAAATTGCTGCGCCGCGCCATGTGCGGATGGAGGTAGGCGCGCGCGGCGCTGCAGCGCTCGCCGTTGATTTGCGTCACCTGATAAAGGCCGCAACCGGTTTGATCGGGGCCGTTGAAATCCTCGTTCTCGGGGAGTTGCGTCTGACGCGCTGCTTCGAGAAAGCGCGCCTGCCAGGGGTTGTCGGAACGCAAGCGCGCTACATTCAGCGGCCCGCCGCGCCCGTGCAGATCATCATCAAAGTCCTCGTTATTTTCGGATTTTCGGAAATATCCCACGACGTCGTCAAACGCCCAGCCGGGATTGCCGAGGGCGGCCCATTCGTCATAATCGTCGCGGTGTCCACGGGTATAAATCATGGCGTTGATCGCCGAGGAACCGCCGAGGGCCTTGCCGCGCGGCTGATAACCGCGGCGTCCGTCGAGGCCGGGCTGCGGCACCGTCTCGTAGCCCCAGTTATTGAGCTTGCGCGGCAGCATGATGGCGCAGGCCAGCGGAACTTTGGTGAGCCAGCTCTGCCCATGCCCGCCAGCTTCAAATAGCGCGACCGTGGTTGCCGGGCTCTCGCTCAAGCGCCCGGCGAGCACGCTGCCGGCCGAACCGCCACCCAGAATGAGGTAATCGAAAGATTCCATCTCAACGCCTCGCCTGAGGACAGACTAGGTTGAGATGTGAACCTTAGCAAGGCTCATGACGCGCTGACGCGGCGGGTCACGCTAGCGCCCGTCGGGCAGGTCGATGCAGGTCTTGCGCCCGGATTGCAGACAGGCCTGCGTGCGTTGATTGGCGCTCAACGCCATCGCTACCCAGATGATGGCGCCGCCGATCACCACAATGAACGCTGCCGCGACGAGATTGACACGGGCGCGATGGTCGTCGTCGTCATTATTGTCATTTTGCGGGTTCATCCACCCCAGACCTCGTGAGCAATGTCGACGATCATCGCCAGCTTCGCCCATTGCTGCTCATAATCGAGGGTGTTGCCTTCCTCGGTCGAGGCAAAGCCGCATTGCGGGCTGAGGCAAAGCTGCTCGATCGGCGCATATTTCGCCGCCTCCTCGATGCGGCGCAAAATATCATCGCGTTTTTCCAGCGTGCCGGATTTGGAAGTCACCAGACCCAGAACCACCTTCTTGCCCTTGGGCAAAAAGCGCAAGGGCTCGAATCCGCCCGCGCGCTCGGTGTCCCATTCCATGAAATAACCATCGACATTGATGCCGTTGAACAGCAATTCGGCAACCGGTTCGTAGCCGCCGGAAGCCACGAAAGTGGAGCGGAAATTGCCCCGGCACAGGTGCATGGTGATCGCCATGTCCCGCGGGCGACCGGCAACTGCCGCATTGATCATGTCGGCATAAATCTGCGGCTGGTGGGCGGGGTCGTCACCGCGCTCTTTCAGCATTTTGCGCTGCTCGGGGTCGCAGAGGTAGGCGAAGCTGACGTCGTCGAGCTGCAAATAGCGGCACCCGGCTTCGGCGAAAGCACTGACGGCGCCGTGATAGGCCTTGCCCAGATCGGCGTAAAACTCGGCCATATCGGCGTAAACGCCCATGTTGATCATTTTGCGACCGCCGCGATAATGCAGCATCGAGGGCGAGGGGATGGTCATTTTCGGCGTGCGCGTGGTGTGAGCTTTCAGAAATTTGAAATGCTCGATCATCGGGTGATCTTTGAAGCCAAGCTTGCCGGTCACGCGCGGTGCTTCCGCCTTGGTGGCGACTCCGGCGAATTGAATGCCATGATCGACCTCGACCATGGTGACGCCCTGTAGCGCGCCGATAAAATCGAAATGCCACCAGGCGCGACGGAATTCGCCGTCGGTGATGCCTTGCAAGCCGATCTCCTCCTGATGCTTGATCAGCTTGATGATTTCTGCATCTTCCACGGCCTTCAATCCGGCGGCATCGAGGCGTCCGGCCTCATGGCCGAGGCGCGCCGCCTTCAAGGGGTTGGTGCGCAGCAGCGAGCCGACCTGATCGGCGCGAAACGGAATGTTGTGCATGATCCTCTCCTCCTGCAGGACTTTTGCGGCAAGGTTAGGCCTTGCTACCCACTTCTGGCAAGGCGGAAGGGCAGGGTGTTCGCGCCAGCATGCGTCAGGTCGCGCCTCGCGCCCTAAAGTCCGGCCAGGGCCTGCGGCTTGGGGCCGCCGGTCGCCCAGTCAAGCAATTCCACCGTGTGCACCACCGGCGTTTGCGTGCCGGAAGCAATCTGGGTGATGCAGCCGATATTGCCGGCAGCGATACAATCTGGCGTGACGCTGGCGATGGCCGCGACTTTGCGATCGCGCAAGCCATTGGCTATGTCGGGCTGGAGCAGATTATAGGTGCCCGCTGAGCCGCAGCAAAGGTGGCTCTCCGGAACATCCAGCACCTTGAATCCGGCGTTTGCCAGCAATGTTTTGGGCTCAATGCGGATGCTCTGGCCGTGCTGGAGCGAACAGGCACTGTGGTAGGCAACCCGCAGCGACAGCGGCTGCGAGGGCTTCTGCAAGCCGAGGCAGGCCATGAATTCGGAAATATCCCGCGTCAATGCGGCTATGGTTGCGGCTTGTTTGGCAAAGGCGGCATCGTCCTTCAGCATGAAGCCATAGTCCTTCACCGTCGTGCCGCAGCCTGATGCGTTGATGATGATGGCATCGAGACCCTCGGTGTCGATCTCGCGCTGCCAGGCGGTGATGTTGGCCTTGACCATGGCAAGGCTGTCCTGCCCGAGATGATGGTTGAGCGCGCCACAACAGCCCGCACCCTTGGCAATCACCACCTCGCAACCGTGGCGCGTCAACAGCCGGATGGTGGCTTCATTGATGGAGGGCGCCAGTGCCTGTTGCGCGCAGCCGGTCATCAGCGCCACGCGCTTGAGGCGCGGCCCCTCGCTAGCAAACACTTGCGGGCGATCCATGGCCGAGGGCCTCGCCGGACGCCTTGGCGCCAGTGCCCACAGTCCGCGCCATCGCTTCGGCATGATTCGCGCCAGCGGGCGGGTGATCGCGGCCCCGATCAGGGCAAAACGGAACAGCCGAGGATTGGGCAGAACGACGCCGAAGGTGCGCCGCAGCATGCGCTGCATCAGCGGGCGCTGGTAAGTCGCCTGAATATGGTGGCGGGCATGGTCAACCAGATGCATGTAATGCACGCCGGACGGGCAGGTGGTCATGCAGGAAAGGCAGGACAGGCAACGGTCGACATGTTTGACGGTGCGGTCATCGGCGGCGCGTCCTGATTCCAGCATTTCCTTGATGAGATAGATGCGGCCGCGCGGGCTATCGAGTTCATCGCCGAGCAGCACATAGGTGGGGCAGGTCGCGGTGCAAAATCCGCAATGCACGCAGGCGCGCAGGATCTTGTCGGCATTGGCGATGGCCGGATCGGCCAATTGTGCAAGTGAGAAATGGGTTTGCATGGCGATCCCGTCTTGTCAGCCTTGGGATGACATTGCCATCTTGCAGCGTCAAGCGCTACGCCCTGATCTGCCCTTGGTGAAGACCCGAGTTGCGCACGTGACCCGCCATTTGCCAAGAGCGGTCGTTGCTTTTACAACGCCTTGAGCGATCAGTTGATCGCGTGGGACAGCCGCAAGGCAGCGACAACGCACAGAGGGGCGGGTTATCCAGCCATGGCGCAGAGTTCACCGCATTCAGGCCCGACGCCGCGCCGGGCCGAAGAGCGCGACATCGGCCATCCGACGCGCGAACCGCTGAAAATCCTGCTGCTCGAAGATGATCCCCATGATGAAATCATCATGCGCCATTGCCTGAAACAATCTCGCCATTTTGACTGCGACATCACCAGTTGCAATGAAGTCGCCGCGGCGCGGCACCTGCTGGCCACCAGCCTGTTCGACGTGCTGGTGCTGGATTTCTGGGTCAATGCCGAGGATTCGCTGAGCTTGCTGGGGCGGGACGCCGAAGCGCCGACTTTGCCCCCTTCGGTCGTCGTCTCATCGCTCGACATGACTGACATTCAGGCGCGCAGCCTGTCAGCGGGGGCCTTGGCCTATCTCCACAAGAATGATGTCTCCGCCAGCGCGCTCGATGCGACGCTGCGCACGCTGCTGCATACCCGAAGCCGGGAAAACCTGCTGCGTCAAGCGCTGGAAAGCCGCTCGAACGCTGCGGAAAAGCTGCGCGATGATGCCACCGGCATGGCCAAGCAGGTGATCAGCACGCTGAATGCGGTGACGGGCCTCGCCGAGACCCTGAGCCTGCTGGCCAAGACCGACAAGAGGCGCGCCAGCACCGGCACCTATTCGGCGTTGATACGTGACAGTTCCGACAAACTCATCAACACATTGCAGCAGCACCTTTCCGGCGGCATCCGGCCGGAGCTTTTCCATAACTTGCGCTATCGCAAGGCATGCGTGATCGATATCGTTGAAAGCGCTGTGCAATTCATGGAGGCGCGCTGCGAGGCCAAGCATCAGGATATCGACATTGTCGCCACGGTTGACCGTCTGGAGGCAGATTTCGACCCTTATGCAATGCGGCAGGCTTTGGTCAATCTCATTGACAATGCTCACAAATTCAGTCCGGCCGGTGCGCCTATCCGTGTGACCGTGGATGATGAGGCCGACGCCATACGCATCACCGTGGTCGATCAGGGCGTCGGCATGTCGGAAGATACACTGCGTCAGATCCATGCGTTACCGCTTGGGGTTGAAGAACCGGAAGGCGGCTTGCAGGTGGTGCGCAACCTCATGGCGATGCATGGTGGGGCTTGCGAGATCGAGAGTTTTCCAGCCTGGGGCACTTCGGTGGTGCTGACCTTGCCGCGCCGTCGCCCGACACTAAATTGAGCCTTGAGCACAAGGCTGTGACAGGCTGATTTTGATCATGGAGCGCGAGGATGCGTGTATTCGTAACGGGAGCAACAGGATTTATTGGTTCTGCGGTGATTCCCGAGCTGATTACGGCGGGTCATTCGGTTTTGGGCTTGACCCGCACGGATGAGGGCGCTGCGGCCTTGCAGCGCATGGGCGCGACGGCACATTTCGGCAGTCTGGAGGACCTTGAGAGCCTCAGGCGCGGGGCGGCAGATGCTGACGGCGTGATCCATCTGGCATTCAATCATGATTTTTCCAAAATCGAGGCGAACAGCATGGCCGATAAACAGGCCATCGAAGTCATGGGCGATGCGCTCAAGGGTTCGGGGCGGCCCTTGTTGGGGACGGCTGGCGTTCTCGTCGACAATCCAGTGCCCGGACAGCCGTTTGGTGAAGACGATCCCAAGCCCGACATGCGCTTTCCCCGCGTTTCCGAGGAGGCGACGCTGGCCACACTCGAAAAAGGCGTGAAGGGCATCGTGATGCGCCTGTCGCAAATCCACGACCGGAACCGGCAAGGCATTGTCAGCTGGATGATCCAGATGGCGCTCCAGAAGAAAGCAGTGGCTTATGTCGGCGAGGGTGGCAACCGCTGGGCTGCGGCGCATCGCAGCGATACCGCGCGGCTTTATCGCCTGGCGCTGGAAAAAGCCACGGCTGGCTCAAAATGGCATGCGGTCGGCGAGCAGGGTGTGACGTCGCGCAACATTGCCGAAGCGATTGGTCGGCGATTGAAGCTGCCGGTGGTGTCAATCGACCCGCAGGATGCAGCAACCTATTTTGGCTTTCTGAGCCATTTCATGATGCTCGATTCGCCCAGCTCAAATGCCAAAACCTGTGAGCGGTTGGGGTGGCAGCCAACCGGGCCTTCGCTCATTGATGATCTCGATCACCTGATTTTGCCGCCTAGCGCCTAGTGTGGCGCGGGCGCTGCTTGAGCCGGGCTATCAGACCGGGCTCTGGAAGTGCAGCACTTTCCCTGTTGGACAATCGTAAAGTGCGCCCGATTGCTGCCAAGCTGGCAGCAGCAGATTGACTAACTGGGGGGCAATCGATTCGGGCGGCGCCAAATCCTCCGGGTCTTCGTCCGGCATGGCAGCAGCGCGCATGCGGGTGCGCAAGGGGCCGGGATTGACCAGCGTGATTTTCAGATTGGTGTTCTGCGTTTCAGCGGCATAGGTGCGCCCCAGCATCTCGAGCGCCGCCTTTGACATGGCATAGGGGCCCCAATAGGCACGCGTCTCGGCGCGGTGCGCGACCCCGCTCGACAGCATGATGACGCGGCCGGCATCGCTGCGCCGCAGCGGCAAATCCAGCGAGCGAATGAGGCGCCAGTTGGCGGTGACATTGACCGCCATGACCGCTTCGAAGCGCTCGGGGTCGATGTGGCCGAGCGGCGACAGCGTGCCAAGAATGCCGGCATTGGCGACCAGCATATCAAGCCTGCCCCAACGCTCGAAAATTGTGGCGCCGAGGCGATCCAGCGCCGCATAATCCTTGATATCGCAGGGCACCAGCGTGCAGTGGCCACCGCGCGCCCGTATGTCATCATCCAGCGCTTCGAGAGCGCCCTGGGTGCGTGCCATGGCAATGACATGCGCACCGCGCTGGGCAAGTTCAAGCGCAACGGCGTGACCGATGCCGCGCGACGCGCCGGTTACAAGTGCCACACGTCCGGCACAGTCCTGATTCTGCATGGTGAGGTTTGCCACTTCAGGGTTCAGCTGGCTTCCGCCAGCAAAGGGAATTGTTGCAACTTGGCATCGCTGCCCATGTCGGTCAGTTTGGTGGGATAGTCGCCGGTGAAGCAATGATCGGTGAATTGCGGCATGGCATTATTGCGTCCGGCCTCGCCCATGGCGCGGTAAATGCCATCAACCGAGAGGAATGCGAGGCTATCGCAATCGATATACTGGCGCATCTGTTCGAGATCATGGGTCGCCGCCAGCAATTTATCGCGGGTTGGCGTGTCGATGCCGTAATAGTCGGGATGACGGATCGGCGGGCAGGAAATGCGGAAATGCACTTCGCGCGCCCCAGCCTCGCGGAGCATCTTGACGATTTTCACCGACGTTGTGCCGCGCACGATTGAATCATCAATGAGCACGATGCGCTTGCCCTCGACAACGCTGCGGTTGGCACTGTGTTTCATGCGCACACTGGTTTCGCGCCCGCTCTGGCTTGGCTGGATGAAGGTGCGCCCGACATAATGATTGCGGATGATGCCGAGTTCAAACGGCAGGCCCGTGCCATGGGCATAACCAATGGCGGCGGGAACGCCGGAATCGGGCACCGGCACAACCACATCGGCATCAACCGGTGCTTCCAGCGCCAGTTCCTGCCCCATGCGTTTGCGCACGTCATAGACCGGGCGGCCATGGACCACCGAGTCCGGGCGCGAGAAATAGACATATTCAAAAATGCAGGGGCGCATCGGCTGGCGCGGGAACGGGCGCAGGCTTTCGATTCCGTCTTCCGAAATCACCACCATTTCGCCGTTTTCAATATCACGGATGAATTTCGCGCCGATAATATCAAGCGCACAGGTTTCCGAGGCGAGAATATATTTGCCGTTCAGTTCACCCAACACCAGCGGCCTTATGCCGAGCGGATCGCGCACGCCGATGAGTTTCTTGTTGGTCAGCAGCACCAGAGCGTAAGCGCCCTCAAGCTGCCGCAAGGCTTCGGTCAGCCGGTCAATGATGCGGTTGCGGCGGCTGCGCGCCACCAGATAAAGGATCACTTCGGTGTCGGATGTCGATTGGAAAATCGCGCCCTCGCGCACCATTTCGCGCTTCAGCGACATGCCATTGGTAAGATTGCCATTGTGAGCCACGGCCAGCCCGCCGCCATCGAGTTCGGCAAACAGCGGCTGGACATTGCGCAGCGAATTCTCGCCTGTCGTGGAATAGCGCACATGGCCTATGGCCATGCGCCCCGGCAGCCGATCGATCGTCGATGCCTTGGCAAAATGGTCACCCACCAGCCCGAGGCGGCGCTCCGCGTGAAAGCCCTTGCCGTCAAATGCAACGATACCAGAGCCTTCCTGACCGCGGTGCTGCAGCGCGTGCAGGCCCAGCGCCGTAATGGTCGCGGCGTCATCGGCCCCAAAAATGCCAAATACGCCGCATTCTTCGTGCAAACGGTCATCGTCCAGTGTCGTTGAAATCTGCATCACATGGTGCTCATTTCGCTTTGGGGCTCACTTGCCGAGAGGCGTTGCGGTCGGCGCGGCGGCGGGTGCTGCGGGCGCTGGCGCGGAGGGTTCGGTCGCGTTGGTGTTGTTGACCGGGCCCGGCTTGATCTTGTCGATGGTCTGGTAGACCGAGTCAGCCGCATCGGCGGGGATCATGTTTTGCAGACTTTGCGACAATGATGCCAGCATTGGCGTCGAGCGGGCGTGCGCCGCCCAATCCGGCAATTTCTTGTCCTGCATCAGGAAGTTGAAGAACAGGAAGGCCACGACACACAGCAGCAGGCCGCGGGCAGCGCCAAAGACAAAGCCCAGCGAGCGATCGACCGCGCCAATTTTTGAATCGAGCACCAGATCGGAAATGCGCACCGTCAGGATCGACACCAGCACCAGAACCACGAGGAAAATAATCGCAGCTGCGAGCGCGATGGCGATGATGGGCTTGTGCACATGCGGCAGCAGCGTGGGCATGAGTCGCGGATAGAATTTCCAGGCAGCAAGAGCTGCCACGACCCATGCGGCAATCGCTAAAACCTCACGGGTGAACCCCCGAAGCATCGACAATAAAGCAGAAATCAGGATGACAGCTATCAGACCAATATCAAGATAGGCAGGCATAAGTCACGAACCTTCAATGCCAATGCGAGGAGCGGCGATCAGCGCCCAAGTCCCCAATGCGCGCCTTATAGCGAATTTGAAGGCGCGCGTCACCCCTTCATGCAAAAGCTGTTCACACCTTGAAATCCGTCGCGCTCAGGCGCGCTTCTGGCGCGGTGCTCGGGCAGCTATGGCCGCAACAAGGGCGCTGATATGGTCGCAGGGGTTGTGGTGAAGCGGGCCTGCCTCATTGCGGCCCTTGGGGGCGGGGCAAAAGCTGGCGGCAAAGCCGAGCTTGGCAGCCTCGCGGGCGCGGAGCCCGGCGTGCACAACCGGGCGAATCGCTCCCGATAGGCCGATTTCGCCAAAATAGACCGCATCCGGCGGCAGCGCCGCGCCGGTGAGCGAGGACACCAGTGCCGCTGCGGCGGCAAGGTCAGCGGCGGGTTCGCTGATTTTGAGGCCGCCAGCGACGTTCAGATAAATGTCGTGCTGCCCGAGCCGGACGCCGGCGTGGGCCTCCAGCACCGCCAGCACCATAGCAAGCCTTGATGTGTCCCAGCCGATGACGGCGCGGCGCGGATTGCCGAGCGCGGTGGGGGCAACCAGCGCCTGAACCTCGACCAGCAACGGCCGCGTGCCTTCCATGCCCGCCAGAACCGCCGTGCCCGCAGCGCCTGCCTCGCGCCCCGCCAGAAACATCGCCGAGGGGTTGGCGACTTCGGCGAGGCCCTGTCCGGTCATTTCAAACACGCCGATTTCATCGGTGGCGCCAAAGCGGTTTTTGCCGGCCCGCAAAATGCGAAAATGATGCCCGCCTTCGCCCTCGAACGACAGCACCGCATCCACCATATGCTCGACCACGCGCGGGCCGGCGATCTGCCCGTCCTTGGTGACATGACCCACCAGAATCACGCAGGCGCCTGAGGTTTTTGCAAAGCGAATCAGCGCTTGCGCCGCGCCGCGCACCTGCGTGACCGTGCCGGGTGTGGTCTCGATCGCCGAAGTCCACATGGTCTGGATCGAATCGATCACCACGAGGGTCGGCGTGCGGCCCTGGCTCAGCGTTTCAACAATATCTTCAACATTGGTGTGGGCACCCAATTCCACCGGGGCATCCGCGAGGCCGAGCCGCTGCGCCCGCATCCGCACTTGGGCAATGGCCTCTTCGCCGGAGATGTAAACGACACGGCCGCCCTTGCGTGCCAAAGCCGCTGCGGATTGAATGAGCAATGTCGATTTGCCGATGCCCGGCTCGCCGCCTATCAGCAGCACCGAGCCGTGCACGAAGCCGCCGCCGGTGACCCGATCCAACTCCGAAAGGCCAGTCGCGACGCGTGGTGCCATCGGCTCCTCGCCGCCAAGCCCGGAAAGGGTGAATTTGGCGCCGCGCACCACCTTGCCGCCAACAGGGGCAGCAATGCCGCCGCCCGCTGTTTCCTCGACGATGCTGTTCCAATCACCACAAGCTTCGCATTTGCCAAGCCAGCGCGAGGAAACCGCGCCGCAGTTCTGGCAGATGAAACTTGATTTGCGTGCCATGCCCTAGCCTTCATGCCGGGATGGCCCAGCCCCATCAATCACGTGCCGCACCCGATCATGCGCCGCTCCCGATCACGCCCGGCGTCGGCCAAGCTGTCATGTTGCAAAGCCTATCGCACCTAGCGGAAAAGTGCAAGAACACAATACGAACATTTGTTCATTCTGTTCCTGTTTCCTCATAAACGCGCTGAAAGCGGCGCCCGAGACTGGTGAGCACCTCATAGCCGATACGGCCTGTGCGTGCCGCGCAATCGTCGATGGTGATGTCGGGGCCAAGAATTTGCGCCATCATGCCGGGGTGCAAGGCGGCGTGCGGCACAGCGCTGACGTCGATCACCGAAAGATCCATCGACACGCGCCCGAGGAAGGGACAGGCCCTGCCTTCGAGGATTGCGAAGGCGCCGGTCTTTGCATCCGGTGCTGGCGCGGCCGCCAGTCGCGCAAATCCATCGGCATAGCCGAGCGGCAGCGTCGCAACACGCATGGCGCGGGGCGCGGTGAAATGCCCGCCATAACCAATGGTTTCGCCCGGTGCAACGTCGCGCAGCAGCAGCAGCGGCACATCCAGCCGCACGACATTGCGCATCGGATTGAGGCTTCCGGGGCAGGGGTTGCCGCCGTAAAGTGCAAAGCCGGGGCGCACCAGATCGTGCAGCGCGGCAGCGCCGAGGAAAATTCCGGAAGAATTGGCAAGGCTGGCTTTGGCTTGCGGAAACGCCGCACGAATTTCAGCAAAGCGGGCAATCTGCGCCGCATTATTGGGATCATTGACGGTTTCTGAAACGATGAAATGGCTCATCACCAACCGTGGCGACACCGCTCTGGCCGCCTCGCTGTCGCGCGCATGCAGGCCGAGCCGGTTCAGTCCTGTGTCAAAATGCACCGCGCAGCCCGGCAATGCGGCACCCGACTGGCGCGCTTTGGCCCAGAAGGCGACCTCGGGCAGGCTCGATAAAACCGGTTCGAGCCCATGGGTTTGAAACAGCGCCATGGCATCATCATCGAGCGGCCCGCCATTGAGCACCAGAATGGCGCAGCCGCGCCCCAGGGTCTCGCGCAGCGCCACGCCTTCGCTGGCATGCGCCACAAAAAACGTGGCGCAGCCCGCGCGCGTCAGCACCGGCGCCACCTGGCGCAGCCCAAGGCCATAGGCATCCGCCTTGACCACGGCGGCGCAGATCGCCGGATCGGCGCGCCGCGCCAGTTGCTGCCAATTGGCGGCGATGGCCGCAAGATCTATGGTCAGGCGGGCTTGGGTCAGGATTTCACTCCAGTTTCGGCATCAATGCCGCGCAGGAAGGTTATCTTCGTGCGCCAAATCCGAAAAGCGGGTCATTTCGGCTTCAAATTGCACTTCAATCGTGCCGGTCGGGCCATGGCGCTGCTTGCCGATGATGATTTCGGCGCGGCCATAGGCGCGCTCAATGTCGCTCATCCACTTGATGTGCTCGGGCGTGCCGGCCTGCGGTTCGCGGTTCTTGAGGTAATATTCCTCGCGATACACAAACATCACCACGTCGGCATCCTGCTCGATTGAGCCCGATTCGCGCAAATCCGACAGCATCGGGCGCTTGTCATCGCGCGATTCCACCTGACGCGATAATTGCGACAGCGCGATGATCGGCACATTCAATTCCTTGGCCAGAGCTTTCAGGCCCGTGGTGATTTCGGTGAGTTCCTGCACGCGGTTTTCATTGGCTTTCTTGCCGCCTGAAAGCAATTGCAAATAATCCACTACCAGCACATCGAGCCCGCGCTGGCGTTTCAGCCGCCGCGCCCTGGCTGTAAGTTGCGCGATGGAAATGCCACCGGTCTGGTCAATGTTGAACGGCACCCGCTCCATGCGTTGCGCCGCCTCGGTAATCTGGCGGAATTCGGCCTCGTTCAAATCGCCACGGCGGATTTTGTAGGACGCCACGCCTGATTGCTCGGCAATGATACGCGTCGCTAATTGCTCGGATGACATTTCCAGTGAGAAAAAGCCGACAATGCCGCCGTTCTTGGCCTCGCGGGTGCCATCGGGTCTGGTGTGGCCCTCGTAAGCACTGGCAATGTTGAAGGCGATATTGGTTGCCAGCGCGGTTTTGCCCATGCCCGGACGCCCGGCAATGATGATGAGATCCGATGCCTGCAAGCCACCCATTTGCCGATCAAGATCGCGCAGGCCCGTGGCGATGCCCGACAGCTTGCCTTCGCGCTCGAAGGCACGCGCCGCCATGTCGATGGCGATCCCCAGCGCTTCGTTGAATTTCTGGAACCCGCCAGCATAGCGCCCGGCTTCGGCGATTTCATAAAGCCGCTTCTCGGCCTCCTCGATCTGCGCGCGGGGCGAGTGATCCACCGCCGCATCATAGGCGACATTGACGATGTCTTCGCCAATGCCGATCAGCCCGCGCCTGACCGCCAGATCATGAATGGTGCGGCCAAAATCGGCGGCATTGATGATGGTGGGCGCTTCGGCGGCCAGCCGCACCATATATTGCGGCAGGGTGATGCCCCCAAGATCGTGATCGCCGAGGAATGTTTTCAGGGTAATCGGCGAGGCGATTTTGCCCATGCGGATCAACTGGCCCATCACATCATAGATGCGACGGTGCAGTTACTAGGAAAAATCCTCGACCTTGAGGAAATCCGCCACCCGGTCATAGGTATCATTATTGACGAGGATGGCACCCAGCAGTGCCTGTTCAACCTCGACATTATGGGGCGCAACGCGAAACGTCTGCGCCGCTGGCGCGGTTGCGGACATGATATTCAAGGCTCTGGCAGGTTCCGTGGGACTCATCGCGATAAGGTTTCCTAAAGCGGCGCGAATCGACGCTGCCATTGCGCCATGCTAGCACTTTGCAGCCGAGGCCGGAGCGCAAGGCCAAGGGAGGTGAGATTGTCCCCCCTATCCACACAGGCGTGAACGCGCTCGAAATCAGCGCTTGACATGACATTCGTGCCCGGCCCGATTCTGGCCAGAGGCCCAGTTGTGTCTTTCATGCGTTGATGGGCAGTCCGTCGATGCTCATCATGTTCTTTTCCGCACGGTAGGCTTCCAGCCCGGCCTCGCCCTTCTTGGCCGCCCATTCATCCAGCGTCGCGCGCTCCGCTTCAAAGCCAAATTGAGGCACGCCATAGCCGCAGGACGTCTGGACGCGCGTGCAGGTCAGATGGATGATGTGGCGCGCGCCGGGTGGCTCGATCCCGTCAAAATGCGCCGCTAGCAAGGCAGCATATTCGCTGTCGGCACGGGGCACCAGACGGCCATGCCCATAGAGCCGCAGGATCATCGGTGGGCCTTCAAAAGCGCAGAACATCAGCGTCATGCGCCCATCGCGCGCCAAATGCCCGGCGGTTTCATTACCGCTGCCAGTTTTATCAAGATAAACCACGTGATGCTCGTCGAGCACCCGCAGACAGTCGGTGCTGCGCGGTGACAGATTGACGTAGCCCTCGGGGGCGGCGCTGGCGGCAAAAAATATGTGCTGCTTGGCGATGAATTTGGCGATCTGTGGCTCGATGCCCGGAAAGACTTTGGCCATGTTTCAATGTCCTCGCAACATGTTGATGATGCCAGAAAAATCGTCACCGGCGTGGCCGTTGGCGGCAAAAAGCTGAAAGAGTTGCAACGCCACGGCCCCCATGGGCGTGGTCGCGCCGCTGGCCTGGGCGGCCTGCTGGGCCAGTTTCAAATCCTTGAGCATCAAGGCGGCGGCAAAGCCGGGCTTGTAATCATGATTGGCCGGGCTGGCGGGCACCAGTTCTGGCACCGGACAATAGGAGGTCAGCGACCAGCTTTGCCCTGATGAGGTGGAGGCGACATCAAACAGCGCGCGATGCGACAGGCCGAGCGATTCAGCCAGGACGAAGGCTTCGGCGGTGGCGACCATGGTTGCGCCGAGAATCATGTTGTTGCAGATTTTTGCGGCCTGGCCGGAACCGGCGGCACCACAATTGACGATTTTGCGACCCATGTTCTCAAGCAGCGGCGTTGCCCGCGCCAAGGCTTCCGAGGTGCCACCGCACATGAAGGTCAAGGTTCCGGCCTTGGCGCCACCCGTGCCGCCTGAAACCGGGGCATCAATGCTGGCAAGCCCGGCGGTGGCGGCGACATCATGCGCCGCGCGGGCACTGTCGACATCAATGGTCGAGCAATCGATCATCAGGGTTCCTTGCGCCGCGACGGGAACGATATCCTGCCAGCAACTGCGCACATGGGCGCCAGCAGGCAACATGGTGATCACCACATCGCGGCCTTGAGCTGCGGCTCGGGCGGAATCGGTGACAGCTAAGCCAGCCTTGCGGGCCTCATCGCACAGAAACGGCACCAGATCGAAACCCGCGACTTCATGGCCTGCCTTTACGAGGTTGGCCGCCATCGGCCCGCCCATGTTGCCAAGACCGATAAATCCTATCCGTGCCATGCTGCGCACTCCTCAAAATGGCGCGCGAACCAAGTTGCCACCAGCCACGTTCGAGCGCATGATCATGGCAATATGTCACCAGCCGGGTTGCTGCAACATGCTTCGAGCTCTTTTCATGGCGATTGCTTTGGCATTTGGTACCCTTGCTGGCGCGGCCCGCGCCGCCGACCTCAATGATTATCCGACCGACGCAAGGGCTGATTTCGTGTTTGGCTGCATGAAGGCCAATGGCGATACGCATGATGCGCTGGAGCGGTGCTCGTGCGCCATTGACGTGATTGCCACCATCCTGCCCTACAAGGCCTATGAAAAGGGCGAGACGGTTGCCAGCCTTGATCTCGACCATGGCCAGATTGGCCGGATGATGCATGCCACGACAATCTCGAAGCTGGCGCTTGACCGGCTCTACCGCGCGCGGGCCGAAGCGGAAGTGCGCTGCTTTTAAGTGGCGACGGCGATCTGGTTGCACCTTACGTCGCCTGGCGTCTTGGGCTAAGAGCGGATGATGCGCGTTGGGTCGCAGGCGACAATCCGGATTTTATGAGATATGTGGGGCCACCATCATAAGGGGGGTCACATGACGCGGCGCAAATTGATTGCCGGAAACTGGAAAATGAACGGCCTGAATGCGGCTCTGGCTGAAATCACGGCGATTGGCGCTGGCGTCGCGGCCTTGGGTGCCAAGGCTCCCGATGTGCTTATCTGCCCGCCCTTCACGTTGATCAGCGCAGCCGCCAAAGGCAGCGTCGCCATTGGCGCGCAGGATTGCCATGTGGGCACCTCCGGCGCGCATACCGGCGATATTTCGAGCGTCATGCTCAAGGATGCGGGGGCCAGCAGCGTGATTGTCGGCCATTCCGAGCGCCGCGCCGATCATGGCGAGGATGATGCGCTGGTGCGGGCCAAGGCCGAAGCGGTGCTGGCGGCGGGCCTGCAAGCCATTGTCTGCGTTGGCGAAACCCGGGCCGAGCGCGAAGCTGGCACGGCTTATGAGGTTGTGGCGCGCCAGATTGCGGGGTCTGTGCCTTTTGCGACGCCGGGGGCGATTGTCATTGCCTACGAACCGGTCTGGGCGATCGGCACCGGATTGACCCCCACCAATGACGATATTGCCGCCATGCATGGCGCCATTCGACGCGAACTCGCCAAAAGCGATGCCGCACGTGCCGCTGTGACGCCGCTGCTTTATGGTGGCTCGGTGAAGCCCGGCAATGCCCGCGAAATTCTAACCCTGGCCGATGTCGATGGCGCGCTGGTGGGCGGGGCCAGTCTGAAAGCAGTTGATTTTATGGGCATTGTCGGGGCTTGCGGGTGAAGGCTGGTGTCGTGATTTTCATCAGAGGAATGTGAATGGACATCACCCGGCAACCGAAAATCGATGACAAGTCGACCGAGAAACCAGACGCCGCCGCTATGAACGCGCTGCGGCAGCGTATTGATGCGCTGGATGACGAAATTATTGTGCTGCTGGCTCAGCGCCAGCGCGAGATAGAAAAAGCCGCGTTGATCAAGCGCGAGATCGGTATGCCCGCTCGCACACCCTTGCGCGTTGCCGAAGTGATCGAGCGCGTGCAACGCACTGCCTTGCAGCATAATCTCGCTCCAGATTTAGCAGCAACACTTTGGGCCGTGATGATTGAATGGTCAATTGCGCATGAACAACGTCTTATGAGGTAGCGTGATTTTTTGTCATTATTTTATACATTACATTACCTTCAAGAAGGATAATGCCATGACAAATGTCTTGCTTTCACACGATTTAATCGTTGAACTTAGTTTGCAGCATGCCAAAATTGGCTCGCTTGACAGCTTTTTTTACCATTCCGGCCATTGGCAGGCTTGACGACATGTGTTTTGACCAGCCAGTGCCATTCTTGGTCGGCGAGAATGGCGCGGGCTAACTGACCTTGCTCGAAGCCTTAGCCGTCGCCAGCGGGCTCAATGCCGAAGGAGGAAACCGGAATTTTCGCTTTTCTAAACGCTCCCCACATTCAGATTTGCACCAATGTCTGCGCATAAGTCGCAGAGCAAGACGACCAAAAGACACCTATTTGCTGCGAGCTAAAATCTATTTTAATGTCGTGACCGAAATTGAGGCCCTCGACCGAGACCAATTTTAGCCTAGACTGATTGAGTCTTAGAGTCCGTTTGAGAACTGGGCTCAATGGGCAATTCTTCGCAGGAGGAGGCTTCCGAGGGCGATGTGGATCATGGCTTCGGAGACGTCGATGCGTTCTTCGTAATCACGCACGAGCCGCCTCCAGCGGGTCATCCAGCCGAAGGTTCTCTCTATCACCCAGCGGCGCGGCACTATCTCAAAACCCTTGGCCGTGTCTGACCGCCTGATGATTTCGATGACGAAGTCGAGATAGGCGGCCTTGTCCATGAGTTTTGTGCGATCATAGGCCCCGTCGGCGAAAAGATGCTTCAGCCACGGCCAGCGCTTGCGGACGGCATCCAGAATGAGTTGCGCGCCCGCACTGTCGGAGATGTCGGCGGGCGTCAGATTGAGCATGAGCAGGCGGCCATCGGTGTCGACGGCAATGTGGCGCTTTCGCCCCACAATTTTCTTGCCTGCATCGTAACCCCTTGTTTCGGCTTCAGGAGCCTTGACCGACTGGCTGTCAATGATGCCACCTGTCGGGCTCGCCTCGCGGCCTTGCCGCTCCCTGTCAAGCATCAGCGCCATGTCGTGGATCGTATGAAACAGAAACCGCCGCACGAACCGGCGGAACCACCAGTAAACAGTTTGCCAGGGCGGAAAATCCCTCGGCAGCATCCGCCAGCCGCACCCCGCCCGGGCCAGATAGCGGATGGCATTGAGAACCTCGCGCAAATCGACGCAGCAAGGCCGCCCCGTTGGTGCCGCCCCCGGCAACATCGGTGCAATCCAGACCCATTCCTCGTCGGTCAGGTCGGTCGGATACCGCTTGAGCTTCTTCGAAATCTCGGCCATCCGGCCACGCGCCGCTGCTGTCCACATCCACAGCTTGAATCACAAACTCAGCGGAGGTTCAATGGGTTTCCAAACAGTTTCTCAGTGATGGTCCAATGTGGCCTGCAAGTGTCGAATGCGTCAAGTCACAAACTGACGGTAAG
>JAJZGX010000032.1 GCA_021804825.1 Pseudomonadota bacterium
CTGCTGACATGGTGGTGGCCGGCCCGCTGGCGCGCTCCGCCCGTGATCTGGAATTGGCCCTGAAAATCATCGCCGGCCCGCTCAATGCCGAAGGCCCGGCTTTCCTGTCGCCACCCCGCTGCCCAGAGCCGCAAGGACTGCGCATCGCGCTTTGGGCCGACGATGCCTTTGCCCCCGTGGATGCCCCCGTGCGCGCTGGCGTCGCCAGCGCTGCCGCCATGCTGATGCGCGAAGGTGCCGATGTCGATGATCAGGCGCGGCCAGCTTTGGATTTTGCCGAGCTTTATGAAGCCTATGCGCTGTTGCTGCACGCCATCACTGCGTCCGGCCTGCCGGAGGCGGCGCGCCAGCGCCTGATTGCCATGGCGTCGCATTACGGCCCGCATGATCGCTCCCACGCGGCCCTGCAGGCGCGCGGCGCCCGTCTCAATGCCGATGATTATGCGCTGGTGCAAAGCCGACGCCGTGCCGCCAGGGCCGCCTTTGCCGCCTTCTTTGAGCGTTTCGATGCGCTGCTTGTGCCTCCCGCGCCCTGCCAGGCGATCCACCATGATCATGGCTCGGATGTCATGGCCCGCGTCATCACCGTCAATGGCGCGTCAAAACCCTATTTTGACCTGACCCATTGGGCCGCCTTTGCCACATTCTGCGGCCTGCCGGCCTGCGTCGCACCGCTGCCGCTTGCGCAAAATGGCCTGCCGACGGGAGTGCAGATCATCTGCGCGCCGGGGCAGGACCGGCAAGCCGTGGCCATTGCCGACATGTTGGGCCAATTGTCAGCGCGACACTGAACCCGCGCCAGCATGACGTAGCGTTGCAGGCGATCGCCCGCAGATGTTCATGAAGAGTTAAGTTTGCAACATCATAAGAAAGGCAGGCAGCAAAGTATGCTGCCTGTGTTGCGGAGTGTTGCGTCATGCGTGCATCCAACTTCACCGAGCCTGCGTCGGCTGATCCTGTGCCGCGCTCCAAGGCAGCCGCACGGGCCGATGTGCCCCTTGAACTCGCGCATCAACTGGGCCTTGCCGTTGTAGCCAAAGCGCTTGGCCTTGACTACGAATTGCGGCTTCCGGCCTTTGTAACTTGCGATTTCGATCAGAATCTGCCAATGGCGCCGCTACCGGGATAAGGGTTCCAAGGGCTGTGCATCGAGGCCAGAGGCACGCTTTCGGCCTGCTAGCGACGAAAGAGTTCGTGCCATGGCGCTGATCAGCCGCCGCCGTTTCATCCAGCTTGCAGCTGGCACCGGCCTTGCGGGCTTCATGCTGGCGGGCGATGCGCTGGCGGTCGAGCCGGCCTTCATGCTCGACGTCACGCGTTATACCGTCAAGGTGCGCGGCTGGCCTCGGGGCCTGCGCCTGAAAATTGTTGCCATCGCCGATATTCACGCCTGCGACCCGCTGATGTCGGAGGCGCGGGTGCGTTCCATCGCCAACCTTGCCAACAGTCTCAATCCTGATCTCATCGTCCTGCTGGGAGATTTCAACGCCGGGCATGACTATGTCACTGGCGCGGTTTTCCCTGAGCAATGGGGCAGGGCGCTTTCGGTGTTGAAAGCCCCGCTGGGGGCTTGGGGCGTGCTCGGCAATCATGATTGGTGGCATGGCCCACTCCCTGACATGCCAGGCGATGAAGGTGCCGGTGTGCGCCGTGGCATGCGGCTCGCGGGCATCGAGGTGATGGAAAACCGCGCTGTTCGCCTCAACCATCAGGGCCAACCCTTCTGGCTGCTCGGTCTCGGTGATCAGATGGCGCATCTGATCCAGCGCGGCTGGACCAAGGGCATCGATGATTTGCCCGGCACGCTGGCGCAGGTGAAAGATCAGGCGCCAGCCATTCTGCTGGCGCACGAGCCTTATGTGTTCCGCCGCGTGCCCCGCCGCATCGGCTTGACCCTGTGCGGCCACACCCACGGCGGCCAGGTGAATCTTCCATTTCTGCACCGTAAATGGTGGAAGGACGGCCTCACCGGCTATGATTCGATCTATGGCCATACCGAGATCGATGACCGGCACATGATCATCTCCGGCGGTCTTGGCGAATCCTTCCTGCCGATCCGGTTTCTGCGTCCGCCGGAAATCAACGAGATCTGGGTGGAAGGGGCGTGACGGCACGCCTTTGCCGCAGCGCCTTCAAGGAGCACCCGGCGCATATTTGCGCCCGAAGGCGGCCGGATCGTCAAAATCTCTCGCTGCCGCATGCAAGCGCTCATCGCTCCAGGTCCACCACGCTGTCGCGAGCAGGCCGGCAATGACGGCATCGTCAAAGCGCATCCTGATCACCCGCGCCGGAACACCGCCAACCAGCGCATAGGGCGCCACATCGCGTGCCACAACCGCTCCGGCGGCGATGATCGCGCCATGACCGATTGTAACGCCAGGCAGGATTGTCACATCACGGCCGATCCAGACATCATGGCCGATCATGACCGGCCCGCTGCGTTGCAACTCCTGCGAGCTTTCGATGGCCGCAAAACCAAAGGCCTTGCTGTAAAAAAGCGGGTGGGTGGACACCAGCCGTGTCGGATGATTGCCAAAAGCAAATTGCACATTGTCGGCCAGCGATGTGAAGGCGCCAATGCCAGCAATGGTGCGGTTCTTGAACCCGATATGACCAAACCCATAGGTGTATTTGCCAATATGGATGCCGTATTTCTCAAAAATATAGCGGCGCGCAAGGTCATTGCGGAGCGGTTGCTGGCGTTGCGAAATGCGGCAAATCAAGTTTTGAAAGCGCCGGTGCAGCGCCTTGTGCCCCGCCAGAGCCAGCCAGCCTTGCGCTGGCACCATATCGTCCGTTGCATAGTCCATTTTGCAGTTCGGCGTCCCTTGGTTGCTCGCCCACTATCATCCCATCTTCTGGCACAAGCACCCGTTGCTGTTGCCATGAACGATGGCGCCATGATAGCTCGCCCGAAGACATATTTTAAGGAAAAATCATGCCGCGCGTCACCATCGCCGTGCCTTGTTACAACAGCGAATTTTATCTTGCTGAAGCCCTGACCGACCTCGCAGCGCAAACCAGCGACGATTTCGGGGTGATCATTATCGATAATGCTTCAACCGACCAGACATCGGCCATTGCGGCGCGCTTTGTCGAAAGTGATCGACGCTTTTCCATGTTCCGGCGTGATGCAACCGTCTCGCTTTACGAGAATTTCCGACTGGCGCTTTACGAAACCGACAGCGAATTTTTTATGTGGCGCGCCGATGATGATTTGAGCGCGCCTAATTTTGTCGCTTGCTTGACGCAATTGCTGCAGGATCATCCAGAGGCGCATCTCGCGGGGTCGCGCGTCATTACCCACAAGGTCAATCTCGACCAGAAAATCGAACATCGCTTTCCGGATCGCTTCGCCGATCCTTATGTCGACACGCTCGGCATGATCCGCAATTGCTATACCAGCTGGTTTTATGGCCTGTCGCGCAGGAAGCCGATGATCACGGAATATGAAAAGGCCCTCGATGTGATGAAACACAATTGGGGCCATGATTATCTGACGCTTTATTCGCTGATCATGGCGCGACGCATTGTCGGCAGCAACGACACGACCTTCACCCAGCGCACGACATGGCGGCAAACCACTGGCAAGCGGGCCATCATGCCGACGGCCGACCAGTGGCAGATTTTTTCGTCCTTCCACCGCGCCGCCAGCGCCTGCCTCGACGAAGCGCCGTTTCAAGGGTTGCAGAAGCTGAACATGCAGCGCGAACTGCTGCGCTATACCCTGCGCCATACCTTTCGGCTGCGCAAAATGTTGGCCTACAAAATTCGCGGCTATTGAACGGCGCGCCAAGCGGCAGGCCAGTGCGAGCAGGCGGGGCAAGCGCGCCGCCGCGGGCGCCTTGGCGGCAAACTATTTGCCATAGCTCGGAAATCACGAATATTTTTCGCAAAACACCTGCGGATCGGGAAAATCGTCCGCCGCCGCGCGGATTTTTTCGTCATCCCACAGCCACCACGCGATCGCAAGGAGTTGCGCGACGATATGCGGCTCGAATCGCATGCGGATCAATCGTGCAGGAACGCCCCCGACGATGGCAAAGGGCTCGACATCGCGCGTGACCATCGCACCAGCGGCCAGCACCGCACCGTGACCGATCGTCACCCCTGAAAGGATTGTGACGTCTCGACCGATCCAGACATCGTGACCGATTGCAATCGGTCCATTTTTGGCGATCAGCGCCCGGCGGTCCTGCGACACGAACCCTATTCCTGGCATGTTGAAGGCTGGATGGGTCGAAACTTCGCGCGTGGCGTGATTGCCATAGGAAACCTGGACATTCTGCGCGATCGAAGTGAAGGCACCGATACCGGAAACGATCTTGCTTGCAAAATTGATGTGATCGTATCCATAGGAATATTTACCGATATGGATGCCGTATTTCTGCAAGATAAAGCTTCTCAGCAAATCGCCCCGCGCCTTGTATCTGTGGCGCGATGCGCGTCTTATCAATGAAATGGCCTTGCGGCTCACCCACGGGGCGCTGATCCACGTGTCGAACCCGTGTCGAAGGGCGATGTCATCCTCAGCGAATTCCACGACAACAACTCCGTGCATGGCGATGGTGCATCGATCGCGCCGTCATTGACCTTCGCATATCATATCGGCGCACACCGCGCAGGCTCAAGCGGGCCGATGATTGCGGAATATGAAAATGCCATCGATGTGATGAGCCACAGTCGCTGTCATGGCGAGGCGCCACGCATCATCGCCAAACAGGGTTGCGCAAAATCTAGCCCACCACATGTGCGGCTTCAGACCGGCACGCCAGGCTCGCGGCGAATTCATCCCAGGCGGCTGTTTCGCTCCAGTCGGGAAAGCGCTCGCGCACCTTGTCGCGGTTGATGCGTATTTCCGGCTCGGCGAGCACCGGTTGTTCGGCGAGTTCGAGCGGGCATGGCAGACCAAGTCGCGGCGACATTTCCCGCGCAAGGCGATGCGCGAAGTCACCCTGACTCTCTGCATAAAGGCTGGGGCCAAGCTTTCGATCATGCGGCGCTTCCAGCATGTCGGCGCAGAAGGCCGCAAAGGCCCGCGCCAGCAAGCTGACATGGATATTGTCGCGCACATAGCGCGGCGTGCGCACTGTGGGCACGCGGTGCGCCAGCCATTCGCCTGCGAGATATTCGCAAAAGCGATCCTGATCCATTGGGCCGACGGGATTTGGAATGACAAATTTCCCGAGCGGCAGACTGGCGCGCTGGCACCAGAAATCGAGCACCGTTGCTGTCATCGACTTGGCCAAGGCATAGGGCGACATTGCCGCGAGCGGCATGGTGCCCTGACCCTCGCCCGCCTCGGCAACTGTGCCGGCGATCACGACGCCGCGGGCCCCATTGCCAGCAAGGATTTCGGAAACAGCCTTGAAATTGCGAGTATTTTCGGCAAGTGCCAGGGATATGTTGAAATCAATATCGCGGTAACGTTCCATCCGCGCGGCAGTGTGGCACAGGAGATCGCAACGGCTGGTTTCCGTCAGCTTCAAAAAAGCCGCATCACCGAACACGATTTCGGGCACAACATCGGCACACTGCATCAGCAGGGCGACGCGCCGCCCCCTTGTCCCTTCATAGTCCTGTGGCTTGCGCCTGAGCGTCGCTATGACGCGATGGCCCTCGCGCGCCAATTCGCGCGCGAACCAGAAGCCAGTAAAGGAGCTTGCGCCAGTCAGAAGGATTGTGGCGCCCATGAAAGCGCCCTAAACCCCGGCTGCGACGCTGAACTCCGCCTCGGTGCGGGCGCGGATGGTCTCGATGCTGATGCCGGGCGCGCGTTCGACCAGCGTCATGCCGCCATGGCCTTTCTTGTCAATGGTGAACACACCAAGGTCGGTGATCACCATATCGACCACGCCACGCCCGGTGAGCGGCAAGGTGCAGGCTTTCAGCAGTTTGGCCTCATCCTTGGCGTTATGTTCCATCACCACGACGACGCGTTTGACGCCCGCCACAAGATCCATCGCCCCGCCCATGCCCTTGACCATTTTGCCAGGGATCATCCAATTGGCGAGATCACCGTTCTGCGCCACCTGCATCGCGCCCAGAATCGACAGGTCGATATGGCCGCCACGGATCATGGCAAAGGAATCGGCGCTCGAAAAAAAGCTGGTGGTCGGCAATTGCGTGATGGTCTGCTTGCCGGCGTTGATCAGATCGGCATCCTCATCGCCCTCAAAGGGAAACGGGCCCATGCCAAGCATGCCGTTTTCGCTTTGCAATTGCACATCCATGCCGACCGGAATGAAATTCGACACCAGAGTCGGAATGCCAATGCCCAGATTGACGTAAAAACCGTCTCGCAATTCCCTGGCGGCACGGGCGGCCATCTCGTCGCGCGTCCAACCGACGGCTGAGGTTACTGTCTCGTTCATGGCCATGTCTCCTTCAGGCGGCGCGCTTGCGGGTGGTGCGCTGCTCGATGCGCTTTTGTCCGGCGGGCACATGCACGATACGCTGCACGTAGATCCCCGGCGTGATGATCGCGTCGGCTTCGAGCTCGCCGGGCTGCACCAGATGCTCGACCTCGACAATGGTCAGTTTCGCCGCCGTGGCCATCATCGGGTTGAAATTGCGTGCGGTCTTGCGGTAGATCAGATTGCCCTCGGTATCACCCTTCCAGGCGTGAATCAGGGCGATGTCGGCGACAAGGCCGGTTTCCATCACGTAATCCTCGCCGTTGAAAGCGCGCACTTCCTTGCCTTCGGCAATCAGCGTGCCAACACCCGTCTTGGTGAAGAACGCCGGGATGCCCGCCCCACCGGCGCGGATGCGCTCGGCCAGTGTGCCTTGCGGGTTGAATTCCAGCTTCAATTCGCCTGAGAGAAATTGCTGAGCGAACAGCTTGTTTTCGCCGACATAGGACGAGATCATCTTGGCGATCTGTCGGGTTTCGAGCAAAATCCCGAGACCCGCGCCATCGACACCGGCATTGTTGGAAACGAAGGTCAGGCCTTTGGTTCCCATGCTGCGCACCGCCTCGATCAGCGCCTCCGGATTGCCGCAGAGGCCGAAACCACCGGACATGAGCATCATGTCGTTCTTGAGCACTCCCTCGAGGGCTGCTAGGGCAGAGGGGTAGACTTTGTTCATGCGCGGGACTCCACAGGCGTGCGTGCCCCGTGATAACGGGTTGCGGGCGAAATTCAAAGCCCAAAGCCACGCCGTGGCGGGCAGCGCAGCTTTGTTCGCGCTCGCAACACGAGGGAAGGGCTGGATCATGATCGCCTTTGCGGCCAACCTTCCGGCGGCCGGCGCGGCTTTTTTGGCCTCCACCGTCGAGGCGGTCGAAGCCTTCACCATCATTCTGGCCGTGAGCATCGTGCGCGGCCCGCGCCCGGCGCTGTTAGGGGCAGGGGCGGCGCTCGCTCTGCTTTGCGCCCTGGTGCTGGCGCTTGGACCGTTGCTGGCGCGCGTGCCGCTGCACCTCGTGCAGGCCATTGTCGGCGCGTTGCTGCTGCTGTTCGGGCTGCGCTGGCTGCGCAAGGCCATGCTGCGAGCCATGGGCACCATCGCGCTGCATGATGAGACCGCAGCCTATCGGAAAAGCACGATGGCCCTGAGCCATGACACGGCGCAGGCCGGACGCGCCGCCGATTGGATCGCGGGTCTCGCCGCCTTCAAGGCCATGGCGTTGGAGGGTCTGGAAGTGGTGTTCATTGTGCTTGCCGTCGGTGCCGCCGGGGGCGCAGCTTTGGTGGCGGCCAGCCTCGGGGCAGGGCTTGCCTGCCTGCTGGTGCTGTCTGTGGGCCTGATGCTGCGCGCGCCTCTGGCCCGCGTGCCCGAAAATGCCATGAAATATGGCGTTGGCGTCGTGCTTTCGGCCTTCGGGCTGTTTTGGCTGGTTGAAGGCATGGGTGGCATCTGGCCCGGCGGTGATCTGGCGATCCTGGCGCTCATGGCAGGGTTTCTTGCCGCCTCAACGCTGATGGTGGCGTGGTTGCGCCCGGCGACGGCACCCGCGAAAGGCGCGCGCTCATGAAAACCTTGCGCTTGATCGTCTCCGAGTTGTTCGGGCTGTTTGTCGATGATGGCAGTCTCGCTTTGGCGATCATCGCCGCCATAGCGGCTTTGGCGATAGCCTTGCATTTTGGCTTGGCGGGACAATGGGCCGGGCCGCTGGGTTTTTTGGCGCTGATCCTGATCCTGGCCGAAAACCTCGCCAGAACCCTGCGCCGTCCCAAATCCTGATCGGCTTGACACGCAATCCTGCGCCCGGTTATGGAAGCGCCCTGTGAGGTTCGCAAGATCCTGACCGTGGCGGGGTAGCTCAGCTGGCTAGAGCAGAGGAATCATAATCCTTGTGTCGGGGGTTCAAGTCCCTCCCTCGCTACCATAATTTTCATTTTGTCCAATAGGTATGGATGGCGGATTGAGCGTTCGTTGAAGCCCGGTTGGTGTCCAAGGCAGCATGTGTCTCTTTTGGCGGACGGGTAGCGCGAAAATGTGACTGAGAATTCTATATGGTGTCGAGATGTCTGATCTGCCGAACCGACCGCACAATTTGCCCGATTTCAAAAATCCTCCATTGAATGAGGTCGTGCTCGGCGTGCAGTTTCAGCCTGCTCGTAAGTACACACAAATCCGTGCGGGAGAAGTTTGGGCACTTTTTCGATCTACATTTCCCAATGTCGAGGAACATCCAGCGATTACCCCAGCTTTCGAGACATTTGGGCCACCCATGGTTCGAATGTTCAACTTAGGAGTTGGCGTCGGTGCTCAGCATAATCGATTTTGGTTTCTTTCAGAAAGAAATGACGAAGTCATACAATTCCAACATGATCGCTTTCTTCACAATTGGCGGAAAACCGGTGATCAAGATAATACATATCCCCGCTTTGAAAGTATGGCGAAGAATTATGTTGATGAGTTAGAAGGGCTTGAAAAATATTTCAACACTCTTGAAGCCCAATCTCTAAATTGTAATCAAGCCGAAATTTCTTATGTCAATCACATTCCTCTTTTGAGCGAGCGTCAAGCAGTTTCTGATTGGGTTCAATTTTTGCATTTTGCCGAGCGCGATCCGAGTGACTTCTATGGTTCGTACCGGCGAATCATCACGGGAACCAAAGGTACCCCGGTTGGCCGATTGATCGTGGAGTTCCGCGGCCCTGAAATAATTGGCGGCAAGCGAATGTTGATCTTGTCTTTGGCGGCCCGTGGTGCGCCGGCCGATCAGACGATCCGTTCAGCAGAGGAGTTTTTGAAGTTGGGGCGGAAGATGATAGTAAATGAATTCGCAGCCATTACAACAGATTATGCTCACAAGCTTTGGGGAAGAAGCCAATGAACTCTCCGATGGACACTTCGGCCTTTTCGGGTACCACATCTTGGAAGCCCGCTGACAATTTGATTGCGTCATTGGCATTTCCAGGGCGACGTGTTCAAGAACCGCTGCATGAGTGGAGACCGTTATTGCTTGAAAGGCTTAATGAGCTGTGTTCGCTGCCTGCGGGCTGGGATGGCTACGCGGCGCCTCCGGTTTCGTTTGCAAATGCCTATTTCGCTCTGAGCATGTTGGATTCAGCATGTCCGTATGGGACACCTAAGCCGCAGATTGTTCCGGGATCAAATGGAGACCTTCAAATCGAATGGCATACGCAGAGACATGATATTGAACTTCATGTGCGTGACACCTACGATGTCAACGCTTGGCTATTGACCAGCGCGGCTGGGGATAAAGGTACGGAAGAACATTTGGTAGCTGATTTCAGAATTGTCGCCGTTTGGCTGCAGGATATTTTGGGGGAAACTATTGCCTCTCGATCCGCCGCAGCGTGATTCGTCCGGAAAAACGATTCCGCACAACAACGAGAGAATTGGCGACAGGGATGGTATTATCCGTCGGGTGTCGCCACATCATCTTGTCGACGATCAGAAGACCGGGGGAAAGCGGCTATCAAGTATGGCGTTCCGGCCCTCCTCTGGGCATGATGGCGGAATGTCCGTTGACCTGCAATGTTTGATCGAAGAAGCAGGACTTGATCCCCGGGTATATGTTTCAACGCCGCGTTGGATCGGAGCTGTGCGGTTTGCCGCGGGTGATCTTAGGGCGGAGGCCTTGGCCGTTGGTTGGGACCCCCTACCTGAACTCCCCTACCACGGTCAGGTATGGGGAGAATTTTCTAGACAGCTCCTCTTACGCCTGCGCGACTTGGCGGAGGAGTTTGTTCCATTCTTGAAAGCTTAAGTCACTTGCCCCCTGTCGCCAATTGCCACGGGTTTCCAACCCGCAATTTACGTTTCTTCAACCAATCTCGTTCATACTGCCCGAGAATGAGATTTGATGATGCGCAAATTTGCTGTCGCCGTGATATTGTCTTTGGCAGCGCTGCCCACCAGCCATGCCGCGCAGGATCGCTTTTGTGTGGCGTTTTCTTTTGCGCGCCGCGTCACCTATCTCACCGAGCCCTTCACCAGCAGCGCCCCGCAGGCCGATGCCGAGGCCTATTTTCGCAATCAACTCGACTCAGCGCAGCTCAGATATGATGCTGTCCAGTGCCCCGCGCCTGAATCAAACGCTGGCACACAGGCCTCGCTTGCCACGGCCCGCAGCTTCAACGCCAAAATGGGCTTCAAGGTGCTCACGCTGCGGTTTTCCGGCAATCAGCTGGTTTTGTCGAGCCGATAGCCTTGAATTGGGCGAATCTTCTTGACTCTCGACGGCAATTGTCGCAGGCGAAACACGTTGTTGCCCTCCAGGCGGAAGGGTGACCTTGATATGCGCCGCGCTCTCGCGTGCCACACCAAGCTGAACCTTGCCTGATACCGACGGGCCCCTGCAAGATTGCGGGCCACACCAGGATAAAAATGAACTTTTCCGATCTCGGACTTTCCGAAAAAGTATTGCAGGCGGTCACCGCCTCCGGCTATTCAACCCCGACACCGATCCAGGCTGAAGCCATCCCCCATGCACTGGCAGGTCGTGACGTTTTGGGCATTGCCCAGACCGGCACCGGCAAAACTGCCGCCTTCACGCTTCCCATGATCACCCGGCTTGAAACCGGGCGCGCCAGGGCGCGCATGCCGCGCACCCTGATTTTGGAACCAACCCGCGAGCTTGCGGCTCAGGTTGAAGAAGCCTTCACGCGATATGGCGTCAACCACAAGATCAGCGTGGCGCTGCTGATTGGCGGGGTATCCTTCGCCGATCAGGAAGCCAAGATCACGCGCGGCGCCGATGTGCTGATCGCCACGCCGGGGCGTCTGCTGGATTTTACCAGCCGTGGCAAATTGCTGCTGACCGGCATCGAGATTCTGGTGATCGACGAAGCTGATCGCATGCTCGACATGGGGTTCATTCCCGATATCGAGAAGATCTGCCGCCTCGTGCCCTTCACGCGCCAGACCTTGTTCTTTTCGGCAACCATGCCGCCGGAAATTACCCGTCTCACCGAAACCTTTCTGCACAATCCCGCCCGCGTCGAAGTCGCCCGCGCCGCGACGGCTGCAGCCACCATCACCCAGCGCCTCGTCGCCTCGGCGCCAGCCGCTGCCAAGCGCGAGACGCTGCGCCGCCTGCTTCGCGAGAGCCAGGGCTTGAAGAACGCCATTATTTTCTCCAACCGCAAGCGCGATGTCGCGCTTCTGCAACAATCGCTGACCCGACATGGGTTCAATGCCGGGGCCTTGCATGGCGACATGGATCAGCGCGCCCGCATGGCGGCGTTGGACGCCTTCAAGAATGGCGACACGACGTTTCTGGTGTGTTCGGATGTCGCGGCCCGTGGCCTCGATATTCCCGATGTCAGCCATGTGTTCAACTTCGATGTGCCGACCCATGCGGAAGATTACGTCCACCGCATCGGCCGCACCGGCCGGGCAGGGCGCAGCGGCACCGCCTACACCATCGTCACCAAGGCCGACACCCGCTATCTTGACGATATCAAGAAGCTCATCACCACCGATATTGGTTGGCTGGAAGGCCACGGCATCGACGATGTCAGCGCCGCACCGGCAGAGGAAAGCGATGATCCGCCGCAGCGTCAGTCACGCCACCGCGCCGGACGCAGCGACAAGCCCGATGCGCGCCGCGAGCGTGGCCGCCGCGAGACACCGCGCAAGGAGCCGGCCGCCGTTGCCGCGGCCCCGCAACGCGATGCGCAGCGCCATCAGCCACGGCACGCCGACAATCCCAAGCCGACAGAGTTTCGCCACCCGCGTGCGGCACCACTTGAGGAGGCAAGCCCGGTCGGCCTTGGTGATCACGTGCCGTCGTTTCTGCTGCGCCCGGTGCGGCTCAAAACCCCGGCCTGATCAAGAGCGCGCGCCGCATGATCAAACGAGCAAGCGCCGCGCTGACGCCTGAGACGCTGCTTCGTGCCTATGCCATCGGCCTGTTCCCCATGGCCGAAAGCGCCGACGATCCGCATATTTTCTGGGTTGAACCGGAACATCGCGGCATTTTCCCGCTCGACAGGCTGATTATCGGCCGCAGCCTCGCCAAAACCATCCGTCAGGAGCGGTTTGAAATCCGCATCGACCATGATTTTGCAGGCGTCATTGCTGCTTGTGCCGGATCGCGCGGCCCTGACCACGGCACCTGGATCAACGCCTCCATCCGAACTCTGTTCGGGGAGCTGTTTCATCAAGGCTACGTGCACACGGTCGAGGCCTGGCAACATGGCGTGCTGGTGGGCGGGCTTTATGGCCTTGCCTTGGGGCGGGCCTTCTTTGGCGAGAGCATGTTTCACAGCGCCACCGATGCGTCCAAAGTGGCGCTGGCGCATCTGGTGGCGCATTTGCGCGCCGATGGCTATGTCTTGCTCGATGCACAATTCCTGACACCGCATCTCGCCAGCCTCGGTGCCATTGAAATTCCGCGTGACGCCTATGCGCTCAGGCTGGCCGCGGCCTTGTCACCCGCGGTAACACAGCGCCCTTTCGCGACCGGCAGACCATTGCGCGGCGCCGCGGTGCTGGCACTCGTGCGCAACACCTCGTGAAGCGAGCATCTGTCGGTCAATAAATCCCGTCGTGGCCCTGCAAGGTCGGCGGTGCCACCGGATAGAAGCGCTGGCGTGGCACGACCTGACGGCGCAGGATCGGGTGCAATTGCCGCGGCGGCCGCTGCGCCACAAGCTTTTTGGGCGGCGCCAGTGTCGGCAAGTCCGTCAAGGGGCTTGTGGCACCTTGAGCCGTCGGCCCGACAGCCGGCCCAGGTTGCGCGGTCGGTGCCGGCACGTCCGGCTTGGCCGTGGCGATAATCTTGGTGCCGCCCTCGCAGGATTTCAGCCAGACATCGTAAATCGGATGTTCGATGCCGTTCAATCCCGGACTGTCGGCAAAAATCCAGCCGGAGAAAATCTGCTGCTCTTTGTTTTTCGATTTGATTTCATCGACCTGAATGAAACTGTCGGTTTCCGGCGCCTCGGTTGCCGGGCGGCTGTTGCAAATCCGCGGCGTGATCAGCAGCGTGCCAAATTGCACCGTCTCGCCAATCGCCGCCTTGAAATGGATGATCCGCCCCGTCACCTTGTCGAGCCCGGCAAAAGTTGCCGTCGGGTTCTCGATTCTGTCGGCGTGGGCCAAGGCCATGGCGCTGACCATCGCCGCAGACACAATCACCATGTGCACAAATGGTTTCACGAAGCGCAAATTCAGCTTCCCTGCCTTGATCCCCGCACCCTAGCACAGGGCGCGCGCCTCTGCCATGTCAGGTGCCGGGCGTCCAGGCATCATAATCGCCCGATGAAGGGGGGCGCACGCCTGACGCCAGCAGCGAACCCGAAGGCCGATAGGCATGAGCCGTGCCGGTCAAATTGGGCAGAAACGGCGCTTCCCAGGGGCGGCGCTGATAATCTTCCTTGGTGGGTGGGATGTCGCTGGTGTGGTGCAGCCAGCCATACCAACCGGTTGGCGTCATCGAGGCTTCGGTCGCCCCGGCATAGATCACCCAGCGCCGCTCGAAGCCCAGCGCCGGATCAATCACGCCGCCTTTCGTGCGATAATAGGAATTGCCAAATTCGTCATGGCCGACGAATTCGCCATGCCGCCATGTATGAAAGCGGGTGTTGAGCGTCTGCCCATTCCACCAGGTGAATATCTGCAACAACCATTTCATCGCGTCATGTCCTTTGGGCGCCCTTGAGCTGTGCTTATGCAAGCCGCGCATCAATAAGTCCAGTTCTCAAATGCGCATGGCCTCATGACTCGGCGCTGGCGCAATCAACGATACGCAATTGCACGCGGGCGCGTCCTTGCCAGATTTCGTGCATCAATGCGCCTGCGACATGCAGCCTTGCACCACGCGCCGCCAGCAGGGCTGACCCGAGCGGGCGACCATAGGCGCGAAAGGCGATGGCATCGGCCATGCTGCGATCGGGGCCGCGCAGCCGCAATTTGACATGCTGGTCCTTGAGCACCAGCGCGTCAACCACATAATGATCCGCCAGCACGAAAACCGGCTCGGGATTGCCCGCGCCAAACGGCCCTGCCGCTTCGAGCCCTTGCGCCAGCACCGGCGTCAGCCCGCCCGCCGTCACCGCCGCATCAATCTCGAAATGCGCCGCAGCATGCAGTTGCTGCATCTTGCCCGCGAAGCGGCGCTCCAGCCAGGCGCGAAACGCCCCGAGCTGGTCGCGTTTGATGGTCAGACCCGCTGCCATGGCGTGGCCACCGCCCTTCATCAGCAAACCGGCATCCACCGCCTCGCGAACCGCGCGCCCCAAATCGATTCCCGGCACCGAACGGCCCGACCCTGTGCCCGTCGCGCCCCTGTAGGCGATGGCGAAGGCCGGACGCTGAAATGTCTCGCGCAGCCGCGACGCGACCAGCCCGACGACGCCGGGGTGCCAGTCATCGGCCGCCGTGACGATCACCGCGGGCAAATCCGCGCCGCCCTGCGCCGCCTCGGCTTCGGCCTGCGCTTCATCGAGCGTGGCGGCCTCGATTCTGCGGCGCTCCTCGTTCAAGCGGTCAAGGTCACCGGCAATGCGCGTCGCCTCCAGCGGATCGCGCTCCATTAGAAGCCTCGCGCCCAGCGCGGCATCGCCAATACGCCCGCCAGCATTGATGCGCGGCCCGAGCGCGAAGCCGAGATGGCTGGCGCGCAATGGCCCGTGCAGGCGCGCAACATCGGCCAAAGCCGCGAGGCCGACGCGCTGGCGCTGCGCCATCACCTCGAGCCCACGCTGCACATAGGCGCGGTTGAGCTTGATCAGCGCGGCGACATCGGCGACGGTCGCCAGCGCCACCAGATCAAGCGCCGCGATCAAATCGGGTTGGGGGCTGCCGTCAGCAAACCAGCCGCGGCGGCCAAGTTCGCGCTGCAAAGCCACCAAAGTCAGATGCACCACGCCAGCGGCGCAAAGATAACCCAGCCCCGAGACATCGTCCTGCCGGTTGGGATTGACGACAATCGCCTGCGGCAAGACTTCGGGTGCCTGATGATGATCGAGCACGATCGTCGGCAAGCCTTTGGCCAGCGATCCGGACAGCACCTCATGCGACATCGTGCCACAGTCGACGGTCACCAGCAGCTGCGCGCCGTCTTGCCGAAGCTTTTCCATGGCTTCGGCATTAGGGCCATAGCCCTCGAAGATGCGGTCGGGAATATAGAGCAGGCAGGGACAGGCCATGGCTTGCAGATATTCCGCCAGCAGCGCCGCCGAACACGCCCCATCGACATCATAGTCCCCGAAGATCGCCACGCACTCGCGCTGCTCGATGGCCTCGGCGAGGCGATTCACTGCCGCCTGCATGTCCAGCAGCTGTAGCGGGTCAGGCATCAGATCGCGCAGTTTGGGATGCAAATACCCTTCGGCGGCTTCAGGCTTGACACCACGCCCGGCCAGCACCCGTGCCAGCGCATCGTCATAGCCATAGGCCTGCACCATGGCGCGGGCAGCATTGTCCCCCGCCACATCCAGCCGCCCGACCCAGCGCTGGCCCAGCGCCGAAGACGTGACATCGAGAAAGGCAGGCCCCATCGCGCAGCTCCTGAGCGGCGACCCCCTGGCCGCGGCACTTGACAAGCCGGTCACATTTCCGCACGCACGCCGTCAAGGTCAATGTCGGATGTTTTGGGTGATTTTGGGCCGAATCGGAATTTTCGAACCCACATTGGGCCACGTGCCAGCTTTATGTTACGTCAAGGCCAGTAAGGCCTGCCGTGAGTCCGGCCCAGATTGCAGAGGTTGCCATGAGTCAAAAACACCGAACCGATGCCGCACCGCCGGACTTCATGCGCCTCGATAATCAATTGTGCTTTGCGCTTTATGCCGCCACCCATGCCATCACCCGTGCCTACCGCCCGTTGCTCAACGAGATGGATCTGACCTATCCGCAATTTTTGGTGATGCTGGCGCTTTGGGAAAAGGATTGCCAGACCGTGAGCGCGCTTGGCGCCACCCTGCAACTGGATTCGGGCACGCTGAGTCCGGTGTTGAAACGGCTCGAGAAAGCTGGCCTCATCATCAAGACACGACAAACCGCAGACGAGCGCGTTGTTCAGGTGATGCTCACCGAGCAAGGCCGGGCGCTGCGCGGCGATGGCGAAAAGGCCTGCCTGGATGTGCGCGGGCAAACCGGAATGGATGCCAAAGATGCGATGGCGCTCTGCGCTGAGTTGCACGCCCTGAACGCCGAAATCTCGCAATGCAACATCGAGGGAACCGGGGAAAGCTCCCGCCCGCTGCGGCGTAAATCGGCATGAGGCTTGTCGATAGCACCACCGCGCTGGCCGAGGCCTGCGCCCTTCTCAAATCCTGCGAATTTATCACGGTCGACACCGAATTTCATCGCGAGACCACCTTCTGGCCGAAGCTCTGCCTCATCCAGATTGCCGGCGGCACCGAGGCCTTTGCGATTGACGCGCTGGCGCCGAAGCTCGACCTGGAACCCTTCCTGGCGTTGATGCGCGATCCCGGTATCATCAAGGTGTTTCACGCCGCGCGCCAGGATATTGAAATCATCTGGAAATTATCAGGCTCTGTACCATCGCCGCTATTTGACACGCAAATAGCCGCCATGGTCTGCGGATATGGTGACCAGGTGTCCTATGGCGATCTGGTGCGCCAATGCTGCGGCCTGACCATCGACAAATCCTCACGCTTCACGGATTGGGCACAAAGGCCGCTCAGTGCCGCACAATTGGATTATGCCATTGCCGACGTGACGCATTTGCAAAAGGTCTATCGGCATTTGCATGATCAGTTGCAGCGCGAGGGTCGGCTCGCATGGCTCGATGAAGATCTGGCGCTACTCAAGGACCCAGCCACCTACATGCAGGCACCCGAACGCGCCTGGGAGCGGTTTCGCAGCCGGGCGCGCAAGCCGCGCGACATTGCCGTGCTGATGGAACTGGCACAATGGCGCGAGCGCGAGGCGCAGGAGCGCGATATCCCACGCGGTCGTGTCCTCAAGGATGACCTGTTGATCGAAATTGCTCTGGCCGCGCCGAGGGATGCGGCTGCGCTCGCTCAATTGCGTTCGTTTCCGCGCGGCATGGAGCGCGCCAGGGCTGGCACTGACATTATTGCTGCGGTCGCGGCGGGCTTGCAGCGCGACCCCAAAACCCTGCCGACGCCGGAGCGACATCAGCGCAATGGCGGGGGTGGCGCGACGGTTGAATTGCTCAAAGTGCTGCTGCGCCAGGTGAGCGAGGCCGAGGGCGTCGCACCGCGCGTCATCGCCACAACCGACGACCTCGAGGATATTGCGGCGTCCGACAAAGCCGATTGTCTGGCGCTGCATGGTTGGCGCCGCGAGATTTTCGGTGCCAAGGCGCTCGAACTCAAACACGGGCGTCTCGCTCTGACCCTCGAAGAGGGCCGCGTGGTCACGCTGGAATGGCAGGAAAAGGACGCGCCTTGATCAATGCGGGGCGGGCGGTTGCCAGGCTGGCAAGCTCGTCAAAGCCGCAGCTATCAGCGTCGCGCCCACTTTTTGCGGCCCGATTTCGACTCCCGCCATATTGGCCATCATCTGCGCCAGATGCGCTGTTGGCGTGCCATCGGGCTGAAACAACCCCAGATCCTGATGGGCTGCCACTTGAATATGGGCGCCCGCCGCCGCAGCATAGGCATTGACGCGCACACTGCCGCCAGCGCAAAGCGGCGCGGGTTTGCCGCTTATCGCGGTGCGGCGCTGCAGGGGCGCAAAAAACCGGCGTAACGCCGCGCCCCTGTGTCTGGCAAGCCAACGGGCGCGCAATGTTCCGCCAATGCCGTGCGGTGCATCGGCATGGGGAACCACCAGCGCGATGCCGTCAAAACATGATGCCGGTGCCCAATGCGACACAATGGCAAGGGCGCTGGTGCGATGATGATCAAGATAATAGCGCCGCAGCAATTGTGCGGCGGCCACAGCGCCCGCCAAAGGCGAGACGAAGGCGGCATGGCCCTCATGATCATGGCCGATCTCGCCAGCCCATGCCCGGCCCTTGATGCACCAGTAATTATTGAGCCTGATGCAGCGCGCGATGGCAACATGCGGGCTTTTCGAAACCGGCGCGTGCCATTGAACCCGCAAAATTCCAGCGACTTTTGCGCGCAAATCCAGAGTGGCGATGGCGCTGTCGCGCCAGTTGCTGACCCGCCCCGCTGCCGCATTGAAGGCCACCGGTTGCGGCGGGCGCAGGTGTTCGACCGGCCGGGTCCATGTCAATTGCAGGGCAAGGAGTTGTGCCAGCATCTTTGTCGACCTGCTCAGCCCGTGGCAAGATCGCGCAGACCACGCCGGATCAGCGCCCCGGCTTCGGCGCCCTCGCCCAGAGCCTGCAGCGCGCTCGCCACTGCGGACGCCGCCTGCGGACGGCTGTAGCCAAGATTGATCAGCGCCGAAATGGCATCCTGAGCCGGGCGCGGCAAAGCCCGATCGCCATCATCACCGGCGAGGCGCGCCGCCGCCGGGTCAAGGCCAGTCGCGAAGGCCGGGGCCTTGTCCTTGAGTTCAGCGACGAGGCGCGCCGCCAGTTTCGGGCCGACGCCCGGCGCACGCGCCACCGCCGTCTTGTCTTGCAACGCGAGCGCCTGAGCGAGATCAGCGGGGGGCAGCGTGCCGAGCAGAGCCAGCGCCACCTTGGCGCCGACGCCTTGCACATTTTGCAACAGGCGGAACCAATCGCGCTCATCATGGCCGAGAAAGCCATAAAGCCTTATCGCGTCTTCGCGCACCTGTGTCTCGATGGCCAGCGCCACCGCCTCGCCACGCGGCAGCCGCTGCAAGGTGCGTGTCGAGCAGAACACTACATAGCCAACCCCGCCAACATCGAGAATGGCGTGATCCTCCTCGACCGAATCAACGATGCCCTTGAGCTTGCCGATCATGCCAGCCTCGCCAGGCGTTGCCGCGATGCCCGGTGCTGCGCGTGGGTGATGGCCACCGCCAGCGCATCAAAGGCGTCGGCACTTGCTGCTGTGACTTTCGGCAAAAGCACCTTGACCATCATCGCCACCTGATCCTTGTCGGCGTGGCCGGCACCCACCACCGTCTTTTTCACGACATTGGCGGCATATTCGGCCACCGGGCACGCCATCAGCGCAGGCACTAGCAGGGCGATGCCGCGTGCCTGCCCCAACTTCAGCGCCGATTGCGGATCACGATTGACGAAGGTTTCCTCGACCGCGGCTTCATCGGGCCGATGCGCTTCGAGCACCGCCATCAACCCCTCGTGCAATTGCCGCAAGCGCGACGCCATATCCAGTGTCGTCGTTGAATCAATCCGCCCGCAGGCGACAAAGCTCAGATGCGTGCCTTCCTGCCGGATGATACCCCAGCCGGTATGGCGCAATCCCGGATCAAGGCCAATGATGCTGACAGGGCGGGGTGATCCAGAAGCCTGCACCATCAGCCGCCCATGCGCGCCATCAGCGCATCGGACACCTCGAAATTGGCAAATACCGTCTGCACATCGTCATTGTCTTCGAGCGAATCGATCAGCTTGATGATTTTCTCGCCAGCTTCGTCATCGACTGCGACCGTGTTTTGTGGACGCCATTCCAGAGCCGCCTTGTTCGGCTCACCAAACTTCGCTTCAAGCGCCTTGGCGACATCACGCAACGATTCGACCGTGGTGATGATCTGATGCATTTCGTCCTGGCTGATGACATCATCCGCGCCGCATTCCAGTGCGACCTCGATCATGGCGTCGGCGCTGGCGACCTTGAGCGGAAACTCGACGACGCCGACCCGGTCGAACATGAAGCTGACCGCCCCGGTTTCTGCCAATGCGCCGCCGGATTTGGTGAAGTAGGAGCGCACCTCGCCCGCCGTGCGATTGCGGTTGTCGGTCAGCGCTTCGACAATCACCGCGACGCCGCCGGGCGCATAGCCCTCATAACGCACCTCGAAATAAGTTTCGGCATCGGCACCCGAAGCCTTGCGAATCGCTCGCTCGATATTGTCGCGCGGCATGTTTTCGGCTCTGGCCGCAATGATCGCCGAACGCAGCCGGGCGTTCATCGTGGGATCAGGCAGACCAGCCTTGGCCGCCACGGTAATTTCGCGGCCGAGCTTGGAAAACAATTTGGCCCGCAGCGCATCCTGCTTGCCCTTTTTGTGCATGATATTCTTGAACTGGCTATGTCCCGCCATCTTGCCCTCAATGTTTCACAGCCTCATGGCCGCATCGGCGGCGCAGGCTCTTGACCCTGTCACAAAACTGTCCTCGCATAAACGCCCGCAAGGGGCGAGGCGGCCGAACATGTTTTAACCGCGATGTGTATACGCTGGCGCGACCCGCCTGCAAAGCTGCGTAAAACGAAGGGAAGTCCATGGCACCGCGCTTGTTCATTGGCATCATGTCCGGCACCTCGATGGACGGGGTCGATGCGGTGCTGGCTGAAGCACATGACCAGGGCCTCATCCTGCGCGCCAGCGTCAATCTGGACTATCCGCGCGAGCTTGCGGCCGCATGTCTGGCGCTCAACCAGCCGGGCGACGATGAACTTCATCGCGCGGCGCTGGCCGGTGAAGCCGTGGCACGGCTTTATGGCGAGGCGGTGGCCCGGTTGCTTGCCGACGCGGGCCTCGCCCCGGCTGCGGTCAGCGCCATCGGCGCCCATGGCCAGACCGTGCGCCATCGCCCGGACGCAGGCTACACCTGGCAGGTGCTGAACGGTGCCCTCCTGGCAGAGATGACCGGCATTCAAACCATCTGCGATTTTCGCAGCCGCGACATGGCGGCAGGCGGTCAGGGTGCACCGCTGGTGCCGGCCTTCCACGCGGCCCGCTTTGCGGCACCCTTTCGGCGGGTGATCCTCAATCTTGGCGGCATCGCCAATATCACGCTTTTGCCGGGCGACAGCGCGCCGGTCATGGGCTTTGACACCGGCCCGGCCAACATTCTGATGGATCACTGGTGCGCCTCCACCATCGGCCATTCATTCGACAAGCACGGTGCCCTGGCGGCCAGCGGCAGCGTGAATGGCCCATTATTGGCGAGGATGCTGCAAGAGCCGTATTTTGCCGCCCCGCCGCCAAAAAGCACCGGGCGAGACCTTTTCAATGCCACCTGGTTGCAGCGCCATATTGAAGGCTCCAGCCTGTCGGCAGCAGATATTCAGGCGACATTGCTGGCTTTGAGCGTCGAGAGCGTCGCACGCGGCATGGCGCTTGTCGGCGGCCCGCCCGATGACGTGCTGGTTTGTGGCGGCGGCGCCTTGAACACTGCGCTGATGGCGGCGCTGGCCCAAAGGCTCGCACCAGCCAAAGTCACAACGACGCAAAACGCCGGGGTTGACCCCATGGCGGTCGAGGCGCTGGCCTTCGCCTGGCTGGCGCTGCGCTATCTTGATCAAGAGGTCGGCAATCTGCCCTCGGTCACGGGGGCACGCGGCTGGCGCATGCTGGGCGCGCTTTATCCGGCCTGATCCTGCGGCTCGTCCTTGAACCAGACCTCGACCGGCCCCATCAGTTTCAGGGTCATCGGTTTGCCGCGACGGTCGCGGGCCGTGCCCACGGCAACCCGCACCCAGCCCGCGCTGAGGCAATATTCGTCAACATTGGTTTTCTCGACGCCTTTGAAGCGCACGCCAATGCCGCGCTCCAGCACCGCTGCATCATAATAGGGGCTATCGGGATCAGTGGCGAGGCGGTCGGGCGGCGTAGCGGACATGGACGATGACCTTCTTTTGCAAGTGCCGCTTCATGTGCCGTGGGGAATGATTCTGTCAAGAACGCCAGCCATGTCGTCATTCGCGCCGCGTCTGATCCGGCGACCGCCGTTTCATGCGGCATTGGGGCAAGGCACCAGCGATGCCGCGCCGTCATTCAGCCAGGGTTCATCGTGCACGTCGCCAATTATCAGAACCTTCGACTTCATTTCACAGCAACCATGAAACAAGAAGTGAACATCGCTGATGGGACAGGCGGAATCTGGCATCAAAGCACTGACGGCCAAAGGCGCAATGGTTGCCGCAGCGTCGGCGAAGTGGCGTGCACGGGCTTGTTCTGCTAGTTTGCAGCCTATGGGCAGGTGGCAAAGGCAAGGATATGCGGGCTGGATCTCGGCCCAGCGGTCATCAAAAATGGCGCTTTGGCTGCTGCTGCTGGCCTGGCCCCATGGCGCGCATGCCGGGCCAAGTCCGCTTTGCACGCCGTCAGCCAGCCTGCCGACGGGCCGGGTTGTCAGCATCGACCGCTGGCTCGATGTGCATCTTGCTGATGCCAAAACGCTGCATCTCACCGGCATCTGGGCTCCGGCCTGGCATGTTCTGGGCAAGGATTATGCCGCACTCGTGCGCGCCAAATTGCAGAAACGTCTGGTCGGCAAAACGGTTGCCTATGCGGCTGTGGCGAACCGGCCAGATCGCTGGCAGCGCCTTGATGCCGTTGTCTTCGCGAAGGACACCTCCGGCGCGGCGGTCAACCAGCCTTTGCAGCAGGTGCTGCTTGCCGCCGGTCTGGTGCAGGTGCATATTGCGCTCGTCATGCCGTGCCTCACGGCATGGCGAGCAGCGGAGCAGACAGCGCGTGATGGCGGCCTTGGCCTTTGGGCCGATGACGATCACGCCGAAGTCGATCCGGCCTTGAAACACGCTTTCGCCCATCTCGATGGGCATGAAATCGTGGTGCGCGGTCGGGTTTATAGTGTCGAAACAAAGGGGTATCGCACCTATATCCGGTTTGGCCCGCGCCGTTTTCATGATTTCGAGGTGTCGATCATCAAGCCCGATTTGAAGCGTTTTCTTGCGGCCGGCGCGCCGCCGCAAACCTTGCAAGGGCATATCATTCGGGTGCGCGGACGGCTCTCGACCAAATTTGGGCCGCAAATTGAGGTTGCCCGTCCGCAAGCAGTTGAGATAACAGACACCAGTGGGTCTTGGCCTGCGCAACCACGGGCGACCAGCACACATTGATAAAAGCCATCGGCACATACCACCTTGATTTTGCAGCGCCACGGCGCTGGAAGCGGCTCGTGGCCCTCGTGCTGCCGCTGACGCTTGCCGGCTGCTTTGGGATCGGCGGGCAGGGGCCTTCGACCGCAGCGCTCAATGTCGCCCTGCCGGCCGCAGCCCCCGCCGTTCTGGGCGTGCCGAAGCGGCTGCCCGCTGATGAGCGGCGCATGATTGCCACTTTCGGCGGGGTTTATCATTGGCCGGCCGCCGAAACTTATCTCAATGGCGTCTTGCGCAAGCTCGCCGCCGCCACACCGGGCACCACCCAGCCCTACCGCCTGACCATTCTCGATGCGCCGCAGGTCAATGCCTTTGCGCTGCCCTCTGGCGACATTTATGTCACGCGCGGCCTGTTGGTGCTCGCCAACGACACTGCAGAAATTGCAGCCGTCATGGCGCATGAAATCGGCCATGTCACAGCCCATCACGCCGCCAAGCGCGCCGAATATGCCAAGCGCATGGCGCTGATCAGCCATGCCGCAGAACAGATCGAAACCCCGCAACAAAGCGCAGCCACGCAAAGCCGGTCGGAACTGGCGCTCGCGAAATTCTCGCGTCAGCAGGAACTCGATGCTGACCAGATCGGCATTCACGTCATTGCCCGGGCCGGGTATGATCCGTTCGCCGCAGCCAGGTTTCTCACCAGCCTCAGCCAATCGACGCAATTGCGCCAGAGCTTGTATGGCTTGCAAAACAATGCCTCGCGCCCTGACATTATGGCAACCCATCCCTCGACGCCGCAACGCATTGCCGCCGCGCTGCGCGAGGCGCGCAGTCTTGGTGCGCCTGGCCTTGGCGAGCGCGGACGGCGGGCTTACCTGCAAGCCATCAACGGCATGATTTATGGTGATTCGCCGGTGAACGGTGTGGTCGAAGGGCGCCTGTTTCTGCATCCCAAACTTGATTTTGCCTTTACCGCGCCGCAAAATTTCGTGTTGCAGAACACGCGCCAAGCGGTGCTGGGCATCGACAAGGACGCCTCCGAAGCTCTGCGGCTGGATAGCGTGCAGCTTCGCTCACAAACCAGCCTGACCGATTATTTCAAATCAGGCTGGCTGGATGGCCTTGATGCTTCAACCATCACCACAGGCCAGACCAATGGCTTTCCCTCGGCTGTCGCCATTGCCCATTCCGGCGCTTGGGATTTCCGGGTCGCGGTCATTCGCTTTGGCGCCGATGTTTATCGGATGATTTTCGCCACCCGCCAACTCACCCCGGATGTGGATGCCGCTTTCATGGCATCCATAGCCTCATTTCATCGGCTGAGCTTGCAGGACGCCGCGAACGTTCATCCGCAACATCTGGCGCTGGTGACAGCCAAGCCGGGTGATACCGCGGCAAGCCTCGCTGCATCCATGGCCACGCAAGCGCGGGCGGTGGATTATTTCCGCATGATCAATGGCCTCGCCGACAATGCCAGGCTGGTGCCGGGCCAGGAGTACAAGGTGATCGCTCAATAGCGGTGCCCGATATATGAGCCCCCAAGATAATTGCTCCAACTGGTGATCCAATCTCCTGCGTCCCGCGTAGAAGTTGCAAACACCATGGGAGCGACCAATGTCTTGGCTTGTCGGGGTTGGAAATCAGTTCATCAAGGCTGCCATGCGCGCGCCTTATCTGGAGCGCGACGAGGAACATGGGCTAGCTGTTCGCTGGAAAGAACAGCGCGATCAGGTAGCGCTGCACAAACTGGCCGAGGCGCACATTCGTCTGGTGATATCGATCGCTGGCCGCTTCAAGAATTACGGCCTGCCTGCAACCGACCTCATTCAGGAGGGTCATATCGGTCTGCTGGAAGCCGCTGCCAGATTTGATCCCTCGCGCGAAGTGCGCTTCTCGACTTATGCCACCTGGTGGATCAGAGCCGCCATTCAAGATTACGTGCTGCGCAATTGGTCGATCGTGCGCGGTGGCACCTCATCGGCGCAAAAGGCCTTGTTTTTCAACCTGCGTCGGATGCGTGCGCGCCTGCTTGACAAGCCCGGGCAGGGCAGCACCGTCGAAGTGTTCAACGCCATCGCCAATACGCTTGGCGTCTCGCCGGGCGATGTCGAATGGATGAACCAGCGCCTGTCCGGCGGCGATGTCTCGCTGAACGCGCAAGTAGGCGGCGATAGCGAAAGCGAGGGTTCCGAGCGGCTGGATTTCATGGTCGATGCCAGCCCGCGCGCTGATCAATTGGTCGAAGAGGGCACTGATCAAGCCTATCATCATGCCTGTCTGCAACGGGCGCTCGCCTGTCTCAACCCACGCGAACTGGTGATCGTGCAGCAACGCCGCCTCGAGGAGAACGGCGAAACCCTCGAAACCTTGGGGGTGCAATTGGGCATCTCCAAAGAACGCGTGCGCCAGATCGAAGTGCGGGCGCTGGAGAAACTGCGCCAGTCGATGATAGCCCAGGGCGTGCACACGCTGTGAGGGTCTGAAGGCGCGCCATTGCCAGACAAGCGATCCTCGCGCATAGACCGAGCCTCATCGCTTGGGGCACAGCATGTCTGGATTGATCAGCGCGCGCATTGAATCCGGGATTGCCACGCTCACGCTGGAGACGCCCACGCGGCTGAACGCGATTTCGCTCGCCATGTGGCAGAGCTTGCCAGCCCTCATCGCGCGTGCCGATGATGATAACAGCGTGCGGGTCATTGCGCTGACGGGCGCCGGCCAGAAGGCCTTCAGCGCCGGAGCCGATATTGCCCGCTTTGCCGAGGAACGTCACGATACCTTGTCGGCGCGCCGCTATGATGCCGCTGTGGAAGCTGCCGAAGCGGCCCTGAAGGCGGCGCGAAAGCCAAGTGTGGCGTTGATCAATGGCCTGTGTTTCGGCGGCGGCATGGGGCTGGCTCTGGCTTGCGATTTCCGGGTCGCGGCGGTGTCGGCGCAGTTTCGGCTGCCGCCCGCCCGCCTTGGCATTGGTTACGCCTTTGCCGGGGTGGAACGGCTGGTGGCCGCCATCGGCACCGCCGCCGCAGCGCATGTGCTGTTCACCGCCATGCCCTTTGACGCGCACCAGGCGCTGATCTGGGGACTGGTGCAGCAGATCATGCCGGATGCCGAATTTGCCGCCGCCAGCTCCGCCATACTGCACAACATCGCCGATAACGCGCCGCTCTCGCTGACCGCCGCCAAGGTCGCGCTGCGCGAACTGGCCAAGCCGGCGCACGACCACGATGTCGCCATCGTCGATGCCGCCGTCGCCCGCTGCTATGAGAGCAACGATTACCGCGAAGGCCGCGCCGCCTTTGCAGAAAAGCGCCAGCCGGTCTTCAGGGGCGATTGACCGCACGGGCATGGCACCGCCCAGATTTCGCCCGCGCGTCGCCATTCGCATGACCAGGAAATTGTGATAAAATCCGCTAGGTCGAAAACCATGTTTTGATTTTGCTGTCTGGCAAGGCCCACCTGACACGCTACATTGGAGCTATGCCGATCAACGCGCCGCCACAAAGCCCGAAGGACATGCCCCCGCAGTTGCGCCGTGCCGCGCTCCGGGCCGGTGGTGTGCTCTTGTGGGAACGGCTCTGGCCGGTGTTGGCGGCCTTGCTGGTGCTCGTCGGCTTGTTTCTCAGCCTGTCTTACGCGGGCCTGTGGCTGATCCTGCCGCGCCTTGGCCGCATCATCGGCGTCGTGGCCTTCGGTGTCGCCGCGCTCGCAATCCTCGTGACGGGCGCACGGCTGCGCTGGCCCGGAACACAGGAGCGTCTGTCGCGGCTGGATCGCGATTCCGGCGGCGCACATCATCCTGCTTCCGGCCTCGTCGATGCGCTAGCCAACCCGTCGCAGGATCAGGCGACAAGCGAACTCTGGGCATTGCACCTGCGCCGTCTTGCCAGCGCTGCAAGCGCCATTCGCATCAAGCCGCCGCGCTCCCGCCTCGCAAGGCTCGATCCGTTTGCGCTGCGCTCTGCAGTGCTGGTGGCGCTGGTTGCCAGCGCCATGGTCGCGGGCAGCCAGCGTGACATTCGCGTGGCGGCGGCGTTTGACTGGCGTCACACCTTTGTCCCTGGCCCCGGCTTTCGTGTCGATGCCTGGCTGAACCCACCCGCCTATACCGGCAAGCCGCCGCTGCTGATCAAGCTGCAGCGTGCGGCGGGCGCGCCGCTGGCGGTGCCGGTCAATTCGCAACTTGTGGTGCAGGCCGCCCATGCGCCTGCCTTCAAAATTCTGGCCGATGCCGGTCTCAAGCCCCTGCCATCCGGCCCGAAA
>JAJZGX010000122.1 GCA_021804825.1 Pseudomonadota bacterium
CAGTTCGTCACTGGGTTTGTTGGCGGGCATCTTGCCATCGACCAGAAGCCCGATCATGGCCGCATCCAGCCCGGCCTTTTGCAGCGCCTTTGTCAAAGCCGCAAAATCCGTGGCCGTGGGCTGGGCTGGAACATCGCTTTGCCCACGCCCAGCGCTGATGGCCGCAAGGTCCGCATTCGCCAGCGCCAGCATCAGCGCGTTGTGACTGCTGGTGAAACTGGTCAAGGCCGCACTGGGACGCCCTTCATAGAAATCAACGCAGGCTGCCGGGCTGATGCCCGCCAGCGCAGCCAGAATCGCCCGCTGCGCATCGGTGATCCGGTCGAGATTGTCGATCGGCGCACGCCCGGCCAGCACGCCATAATCCTCGCGCAGGCGGCGCATGGCAAAGGCCAGCGCATCGGGGGCACCAACCGGGGCAACAGCATCGTGCACCGAGGAAATTTGTCGGACAATGCCTTGATATTCCTGCGGCAAGGCGTCTTTGAGGGCGCTGAAATAGGCGCTGGTATCGGGGTCAGCAAGATAGGATACCGGCACGGCACTGGCCACACCAGCCCCCGCCCCCGCCGTCAAGGCCAGGGCCTGCACGGGCCGCAAGCTGGGGTAGTGCTCCTGCAGCACCAGCCCCACGATCACGAGCCCCGCCAACCCCAGCAAAATTAGCCGCAGCCGTTCCACGAAATGCCACTCCTGTTCAACTCGGGATTACAGGAAATTGGTTCGAGCGGAAAGGGGCCGCCGACAAATGTCGCGTTCCAGCAAAAAGGCCCGCATCGCTGCGGGCCTTTCGCATTTTCAAGTCGCCATTGCCGCGGCAACAGCCGTGGCACGCTCAGAACTTGTAGATGAGCGCCGCACGCACCAGATCGTCGCTGGTCTTCTGGCGAACCGACGTCACAGCGCCAGTCGTTGCGAAATTCCGGTTGCCGAACTGGTCGTGGATATATTCGAGACGCACCAGCCAGTTGTCGGTCACGGCATAATCGACACCAACGCCGAGGTTATAGCCATTCAGACTCTTCGGGCCCGAACCTGCGCTGGCACCTGAGAACAGAATGTTGTGATCGGCATAGGTGTAACCACCGGCAACATAGATCAGGGCGCGATCAAACGCATAGCCAAGGCGCAACCGCGCATGATCGGTCCACTCTTGGCCAGCTTGCACCGAGGTACCGGCGATCGCCGTTGAATTTGTATGTTTTCCGGTCACGTAGGTGCCGTCGAGTTCGGCACCGACAACGAAGCCGCCGGAGAACTCATAGTTGTAGCCAGCCAGCGCACCAATGGCGAAGCCGTTGACATTGTTGCTCGCTGAACCGGCCGCAGTGTCAGAGACAGAGTTCAGATGCGACCAGCCGGCATCGGCACCCAGATAAAAGCCGGTCCACGAGAACGACGGCACAGCCACAGGCGCAGGCGGCGCGCCCTTGTAAACCCGCCCAGGCAGATCCGACGCCAGCGCGGTGCCAGCGATGAAGGAAGCAACAAGCGCTGTTGCGGCAAGAAATTTGATTTTCATGATAGTCCTCATGTGAGCGCAACCGACCGTCGGTGCAATTAACAATACATTTCTCTAATACCGAAAAATTACGAAGGTCAACCCATGAACCAGATCGAATGAAATTTGTGGTATTGTTTCGGATGCCGTGTGATAAATGTGCAACACCAATCAATACATTGTTAACTATGTTGCGTGCACTTCAATAGTGGTCATTTTATGACAAAATTTGACTTTAACTATGGAAAATCGCAATTTCTCACAATCACTTGAGGAGTCCGCCATCATGTCAGCACGCGCGCCCGGCTTTGCCACATTAGCCATTCATGCGGGCAGCCAGCCCGATGCCGCCACCGGCGCGCGGGCAACGCCAATCTATCAAACGACGTCCTTCGTGTTTGATGATGTCGATCATGCCGCCTCGCTGTTCGGCCTGCAGGCCTTCGGCAACATTTATACGCGCATCACCAACCCGACGACTGCCGTTCTCGAAGAGCGCATTGCGGCGCTGGAGGGTGGCACGGCGGCGCTGGCGGTGGCCTCCGGTCATGCCGCGCAGGTGATCGCCCTGCACTCGCTCATGACCCCGAATGATGAATTTGTGGCCGCCCGCAAGCTTTATGGCGGCTCGATCAATCAGTTCTCGCATTCGTTCCAGAATTTCGGCTGGCAGGTGAAATGGGCTGATGTTGATGATCCTGCTTCCTTCGCGGCGGCAATCACGCCGCGCACCAAGGCGATTTTCATCGAATCGATTGCCAATCCCGGCGGCACCGTCACCGATGTTGCCGCCATAGCCGCAATTGCCAAGGCACACAAAATCCCCCTGATTGTCGATAACACGCTGGCGACCCCTTATCTCTTCCGCCCGATCGAGCATGGCGCCGACATTGTGTTGCACTCGGCCACCAAATTTCTGGGCGGGCACGGCAATTCCATGGGCGGGCTCATCGTCGATGCCGGCTCGTTCGATTTCATGGCGGACAACCGCTACCCGATGATTTCAGCACCACGGCCCGAATATGGCGGCATGGTGCTTGGCGAGACCTTCGGCAATTTCGCTTTTGCAATTTCCTGCCGGGTGCTCGGCCTGCGCGATCTTGGCCCGGCGCTGTCGCCCTTCAACGCCTTCATGCTCATCACCGGCATCGAGACGCTGCCGCTGCGCATGAATCGCCATTGCGAGAATGCGCTGGTGGTGGCGCAATTCCTCGCGGGCCACCCCAAGGTGGCTTCGGTGTCCTATCCGGGCCTGGCGCATGATCCGGGCCATGCTCTCGCCAAGCGGTTGTTGCCACATGGCGCCGGTGCCGTCTTCACCTTCAAGCTGCGTGGCGGTTATGAGGCCGGCATCAAGCTGGTCAAGAACCTGTCATTGTTCTCGCATGTCGCCAATGTCGGCGACACCCGTTCGCTCGTGATCCACCCGGCATCAACCACGCATCGGCAATTGACCGACGCCCAGAAGGAAGCGGCGGGAGCTGGCCCCGAAGTGGTTCGCCTCTCGGTGGGGCTGGAAGATCACGCCGATCTTACTGCCGATCTCGATACGGCACTGAACGCTGGCTGAAACAGCGCCCGCAGATTGTAAATCGTGGCTCCAAACAGGATGAACGCAAAGCTCTGATGCATCAGGCCGGCCCATAGCGGCACGACCAGCACGAGCGTGACGATTCCCAGCGCCACCTGACAGGCGACCAGACCCACCAGCAAGGCCGCGCGCCGCGCTGCGGTTTTGTCGCCTGCACCGGCCCGCCACACATAAGCCAGCACAAAGGCCACGACACCATAGGCCAGCATGCGGTGCTGGAACTGCACGGTATCGACATTGTCAAAAAAATTGCGCCATAGCGGGTGCTTCTGCAAAAGCACCTGCAAAGGCAGCAGCAGATGCCCATCCATTAGCGGCCATGTATTGTTGACCTGTCCGGCGCGCAGCCCTGCAACCAGCGCCCCAAAGCCGATCTGGATGAACACCAGCAAGGCCAGCGCGAGCGCCCAGGGGCGCAACCCGGTCGCCCGCGACGAAGGTGTCGCCACGCTGAGGCCCGCGGCTTGCCAGACGAGGCAGGCGAAGGTGAAACTCGCCAGCAGCAGGTGCAGCGCCAAAAGATATTGCGACACCTCGACGCGGCGGGTCAGTCCGGATTTGACCATATACCAGCCGACCAGTCCCTGCAGACCGATCAAGGCGCCGATCAGAAACAGCTTCAGCGCAAATTTGTTGGAAATGGCCCCGCGCATCCAGAACCAGATGAGCGGCAGCAACATTTCCAGCCCCACCAGGCGCGCGTGCAGCCGATGCGCCCACTCCCAGAAGTAAATATATTTGAAATGGGCCAGCGTCATGTCGGGAAATAATTGTTTATATTGAGGAATCTGCTTGTATTTCGCAAACAGCGCCAGCCAGTCGCCTTGTGACAGCGGCGGCAAAGCCCCGGTGACCGGTTTCCATTCGGTGATGGAAAGCCCTGATTCTGTCAGCCTTGTCGCGCCGCCGATCAGCACCATCACAAACACCATGGCCGCCATGAACCATAACCAGCCGCGCACGGCGCGAAGCGAGTCTGCCTTGACATTGTCGCGTGCCACAGCGCGCGCTGCCGTTTCGGGAAAATACATCCAATCGGTCATAGGCTGCGTGCCACCTTGAGCTTGCATAACATGATAACGCTCAATATAGCGCGCAGACGGTCACGTCGAGGCATTGCCCTGTCGCGCCCATGACCGCAGCAGCGCCCATGAAGGAACCCGGCCATGTCCATGCGTCGAAGAAAATTGATTGGGGCCTTTGCCATGCTCACCTTCGTGGTGGTCTACGGGCTTGTCGCCATGGTTCTTGTACAGGGTCACGGCATGACCCATTTCGGCGCGCTCGCGCAGGCGCTCATTTACGCCGTGCTCGGCCTTGCCTGGATTTTGCCGCTGATGCCGCTGATCCGCTGGATGCAACGGCCCGATGATTTTCAGGCAGGCTGAAACCGGTTCATCAGCGCGAAGGGCAGACCCGAAAGCAGGGCGCTAAAGGCGCGGCGTGACTGGTGCAAGCCATTGACCGACAGGCGCGGCAGCGCTTGCATGCGCGCTGCATGCGCCTGCATCACCATGCCGGGACGCGTCGTCACCGCCGTGCTGAAGCCCATTTCGCGTGCCAGAGCAAATTCGCGCGGGCCGGCCGAGGATGGATCGCCGATCGGGAAAGACAGGTGCGCAGCTGGCACCTGCAAGCGGCGGGCAATCTCGTCGCGGGCTTCGCCCATTTCGCGCTGCGCCTGCTCCAAGGGCAATTTGGCGAGGCGCGGATGCGTCAGAGTATGCACCCCGATGGTTCAAAGTCTGTGGGGGCTGATGGCGGCAAGACCCTCCCAATCAAGGCAAAGACGCTCGACCAGAGCGGCACTGTCACCGCCAATTTCGCCGAAGAGCTTGCCGACACTTTCCAGCAAGGCCGCTTCCGATCCCGCCCGCAAGGCCCAGTAGAGCGCACGAAAGGCCGCCTGCTTTTCTTGGGGCGTGACGGCGGGAAGGTCGAGATCGCCCTGCGATGTGCTGCAGCGCAGCCGTGTCACATGGCGCAGCGCCAGTTCCAGTTCGCGCCACCACAGCCGCGCCGTGCGATCCGCAAAGCCGGTCGTTGCATAAAGCGTGAAGGGCACGTCGTGACGCTCGAGCACCGGCAGCGCAAATTCGGCATTGTCGCGGTAGCCGTCATCGAAGGTGAAGACCGCGAAGGGCCGCCCGCCCGCCGCCGCCGGTTCGCGCAGGCGCTGGGCACAATCATCGAGACTGATGATCTCGAAGCCGGCCTTGCGGGTTTCGAGAATGACCGTCTCCAGAAATTCCGGCGTGATTTCCAAAATGCGATTGGGCGCGAAGGCATCACCGCGCCACGGGCGCACATGGTGAAACATCAGCAGCGCCCCGCGCCCGCTGGTCAGGGGCTGAAACACGCGCGCCGCCCCCGAAAGCGCAAGGCCCGATAACCCGGCAGCAATCATTTTGTGGCGTGCATCCATCGCTGCCTTCCGGCCGTTCACGACCCGAGAAACCCTCGTCTAGTCTCGGTGCAGCATGGCATGATTTATTTTCTTTTCGGTTTCATATTGGTTCAAGGCATACACAGCCCAGATCGTCGCCGGGATCCAGCCCAGCAAGGTGATCTGCAGGATCAGACAGATAAAGCCGCTGAATGGGCGACCAATGGTGAAAAACGTGAGCCAAGGCAGCAGGAACGCAATGATCAGACGCATTAAACACCTCCGAGAGAGCATATGGTATAGCCTATGCCATACTCAGCCCGAATCTTGCATGAACAGCGCCGGGCAGCAATGATCATGAGCGGGGTGCAACAAATGTCTCTTGGCGGCACGCTGGAAAGCGCGGCACAGCCTGTGACCGCCATGCCGTTTTGCCGCACCGAAATTCACGATTCAATGGACAGTTGCGCCGCGGCCTGGTCACGCCTTGAGGCTTGCGCACCGGTGTCCTGGTACCAGACCCGCCACTGGGCAGCAGCCTGGCACGCCAGCATCGGCGCGGCCGATGCCGGCAAGCTGCGCATTATCGTGGCCTATGACGCGGATGATAAGCCCTGTTTCCTGTTGCCGCTGGTGATGGTGCGCCGGGGATGGCTGCATCAGGCGCGCTTCACCGGGGCGAAGGATTCCAATTTCAATCTGGCGCTGTTTCGCCCGCAAGACCGCTGGGACATGGCTGCCGTGCAACATTTGCTTCATCAGGCCGCCCACCAGATGCAGCCATGTCCGGACAGCTTTGTCCTGCTCAATCAGCCCGGCCAATGGGACGGTACGGCCAATCCGCTGGCGCTGCTCGCCACCCAGCCAAGCCCCAGTTTCGGACATCGGGGCGCCCTGCAGCCTCCGGCCGAGACATTGCTGGCAGGACTGCTTTCCAGGGATCATCGCAAAAAGCTCGCCCGAAAGTTCCGCCGTTTGCAGGAAATGGGTCCCACGCGTTGCGATTTTGCCGAAACGACGCAAGCCATCGAGGCAGCGATCATGGCCTTTGGCCAACAAAAATCGGCGCGACTTCGCGAGATGGGCATCAGTGACCTCGCTTGCGACGCCCGGACGCTGGCATTCATGCGCCGCCTGTCGCATCCAGCCACCGCCGCCGAGCCAGCCCGCATGCGCTGGGCGACCTTGACCGTCGGCGAGCGCATTGTCGCGACCTATGGCGGCGGTATTCACCGCGGCCAATTCCAGGCCATGGTCAATTCCATATGCCTCGATCCCGAGATCGCCCGTTCAAGTCCGGGGGAGTGCCTGCTCAACTGGCTGGTGGCGCGCTGCTGCGAGGATGGCTTGACGGGTTTTGATCTGGGCGTCGGTGAGGGCAGCTACAAAAAACTCTATTGCCCTGAGGACGAACCGCTGTTTGACACGATTTTGCCCATCAGTGCCGCCGGTTTGGCTGCCGCACATGTGCAGCGTGCGGCATTGCGGGCCAAGCGCGTGATCAAGCAGAATGAGTTTCTGTGGACGACCTCGCTTCGTTTGCGCCGTCGCCTGCGGTCACGAGAGGCCGTGCCGCCGCAACAATGACGGCGGCGCCGGCGACTGCGCCAGCAAGACAATGGGCGCCCCCCCGGCGCCAAAGCGCGCCTGAAAGCGGCTGGCCACCGCCGGGTCAAGGCGATCGGCCTCATTCAGCACGACATAATCAGCCAGCGGCGCCACATCGGCAGCGTTGATGCCCTCGCCTTGCAGGCGGCAAAACAACAGCACGTGGTCATAACTCTCGCCGAGCACTTCGAGCACGACTTCAAGGTCGCCGCGCGCGCCGAGCGAGCCCTGACCAAAACCGATGAAATGGAGCCGGGATTGCGGGTCGCGGTGGATGACCTCGGCATAGCTGGCCTCGCCACAGAGCAGTTCGCTC
>JAJZGX010000033.1 GCA_021804825.1 Pseudomonadota bacterium
CCGATCTGGGTCACGCGGCTCCATGACGAAGACGGTTTCCGACAGGTTGAATTCGCGCGCGATTGCTTGCATCTCGTGGTCGGAGAGCAGATCGGCTTCCAGCACCACCGCCAGCGGGTTGCCCGCGAAGCGTTGCCCGGTGAAGACATCCAGAGTGTGAAAGGTGCAGGGCATGAAAGGTCTCGCCAGAATTCGGGCCGTTTGAAACTACGCCCGTGTGCCTCAGCTTAAGGCAGGCCGACGCGGAAGGCGAGAGGAGTGCGCAACCTTGGTGACAGCGCTGGAGATCACTGCTATCGCCGCGTCATGATTGCACGCGTCCCCCATCTTGCCACCAGCCCTGCCGCCGTCTCGCCGCCTACATGGGTGTTGCGCATCGATACCGACGAGGCCGAGGGCATGAGGCTGGCGCGCGAAGCCGATGCGCTGTTGGAATTGGCGCCGATGGCCATTGGTTGCTATGAAATCCAGACCGCGACGCCGTCATGGCGGCCCGGCCAATGGGTACTGGAATTTTGCCTTGAGGATGAGGCGGGCCTCGATCTTGCGCGCGAATTTATCGCGGCACAACTGGGGACGGCGCGTGCTGGCGCTGCTGAGCTTACTGAAGTTGCCGCGGCAGACTGGATTGCACGGTCGCTTGAAGGGCTGGCCCCGGTGCGCGCCGGGCGGTTCTGGCTGCATGGCCAGCATGATCGGGAGTTGCGCCGTCATCATGATGTGGCGCTCGAGATCGAGGCGGCGCTGGCATTCGGCACCGGCCATCATGGCACGACACGCGGCTGCCTCATGATGTTTGATGGCGTGCTGAAGACGCGGTGGCCGCGCCATGTGCTCGATGTCGGCACCGGCACCGGCGTGCTGGCGATTGCCGCCGCCAAGGTCCTGCGCCGTCGTGTCGTCGCCGGTGATATTGATCCGATTGCCGCAAAGGTGGCATGCGCCAATGTGGCCCTCAACGGTGTTGGTCCGTGGGTGCGGGTGGTGGCGGCGGCGGGAGTTGATCATCCCGCCTTGCGCGGCGCAGCACCCTATGATCTGATTTTCGCCAATATCCTTGCACGCCCGTTGCGGCGGATGGCGGCGGATCTCGCTCTGGTTTGCACATTGCACGGCCAGATCATCGTTTCAGGTTTGCTGGCGGGCGATGTTGCCGGGGTTCTCAGCGCTTTTCGCTGGCAGGGCTTTCACCTTGCCAGACGGCTGGACGTGGAAGGCTGGGCAACGCTACTCTTGCAGCGGGTCGACACTTAGCGAAGACGCAGGGACATGCCGAATATTACTTTGATGCCAAGCCAGTTTCAGGATTTCTCCGATCATCGCGACCCCGCTGTCGCCGCTCCTCGCCTTGCGGCCTTGCGGGCGCATCTGAAAGCCCTTCAGATCGACGGCTTCATCATTCCGCGGGCAGATCAGCACCAGAACGAATATGTGCCGCCCTGCGACGAGCGTCTGGCCTGGCTCACTGGTTTTGCCGGATCGGCCGGCACCGCGCTGGTGATGCACGACCGCGCGGCAATTTTTGTGGATGGTCGTTATACGCTGCAAGTGCGGGATGATGTCGATGTCGAGCTGTTTGCGCCACAACAGCTCGGCGAGACCTCGCCCGAGGCATGGCTAGCGGCCAACCTCAAAGCCGATATGGTTTTTGGCTATGATCCATGGCTGCATACCGATGGACAGGTGAAGCGTCTGGAAGCTGCGGTTCACATGGCCGGGGCGCGGCTGCTGGCGCTGGAGCCCAACCCGCTCGATGCTGTATGGCGGGATCGCCCGCCGCGCCCGAAAGGCATGATGGTGGTGCAGCCGACCCGACTCGCGGGGCTTGGCGTGGCCGACAAGCTGGCCCTGATCCGCAGCAAATTGCCGGGCGGCGGCGGGCTGCTGATCAGCGATCCGCACAATCTGTGCTGGGCTTTCAATCTGCGCGGTGCCGATGTCGCACACACGCCGCTAGCGCTGGCCTATGGCTATATTCCGCCTGAGGGCATGGCGACAATTTTCTGCGATTCCGGCAAGATCAGCGCCGAACTCGGGAAGGCCATGGCGGGGATTGCGACCTTTGCGGTGCCTGCGGCCTTGCCCGCGTTGCTCGACGAACGCGGCGGCCAGGGCATGGCGGTGCGCTTTGATCATGCGACGGCGGCGCAGGCTCTGGTGGTGCGGCTTCAGGCGGCTGGCGGGAAAGCGGATGTCGGCCACGACCCCATCACCCTTCTCAAAGCCACCAAGACGCCGGCCGAACTTGCTGGCATGCGGCGGGCGCACCTGCGCGATGGCGTCGCCATGGTGCATTTCCTGTGCTGGTTCGACAAGGCCGTGCGCGGTGGCAGCCTCACTGAAATCGATGCCGCGCGGGCACTGGAAGGGTTTCGGCGCGCAACCGGCCAGTTGCGCGATATTTCCTTCCCGACGATTTCCGCTGCCGGGCCACACGCTGCCATTCCACATTACCGGGTGTCGGAAGCCAGCAATATCGCGATCACACCGGGCTTGTTTCTGATTGATTCAGGCGCGCAATATCGCGATGGCACCACCGACATCACCCGCACGATTGCCGTGGGGCGAACGAGCGCCGCCATGCGGCGGTGCTTCACGCGGGTGTTGCAGGGCCATATCGCCCTGAGCCGGGCCATGTTCCCGCATGGCACATCTGGCGCGCAACTTGATGCTCTGGCGCGTTTGCCGCTGTGGCGCGAGGGCAAGGATTTCGACCATGGCACCGGCCATGGCGTCGGGGCCTATCTCAGCGTTCACGAAGGGCCGCAGCGCATTTCGAAAATGGGCCATGTCGCGCTGCAACAAGGAATGATCCTCTCCAACGAGCCGGGCTATTACCTGGCCCATGAATTTGGCATCAGAATTGAAAATCTGGTCGTGGTCACAGATGTGAAGGTCAAACATGGAGAGCGCGCGATGCTGGGCTTCGAGACCTTGAGCGTCGCGCCGATCGACAAGCGAGCCATCGAGTTTTCCTTGCTGGACAAACAGGAAATCGACTGGCTCAATGCTTATCACGCAACTGTGCGCCAATGTCTCCTGCCCCATGTCAACCAAGGGGCCAAAAAATGGCTGGAAGCTGCGACGTCGCCATTTCTGAATTGAACTTTAGCCAATATTGAATTTTTAACGGCGCTGAATTATAATTTCATGGCGTGAAGATGGATTTGATTTAACAAAATAAATTGACCTTGCCCGCCGCAAAGGAAAATAATGTGCGCATTATCATTGGTGTCGATACACAATTTGTTTTTCATGCCCTCAAATCAATTGATGTGATGCAGCGGCGTTTCCCGTTTCGGGAGTTTCATGATTTCATCGCTGGCGATCATGATGAAGTGCTGGAGGTATTTGCGCCGGTTATTCGTTTTCCACCGGCCTCGCTCAATCCTGACGATGTTTCCACGGCCAACAGCAATTATTCCAAGATGGCCTATGCGTTGCAAGAGCAAGGCGTCAATGTCATCGAAGCGCCGGCGCGGATGAACCGGCACACGCAGGAAGTCAAACATAGTGATGATCAGCGCCTGATGATCAGGCTCGCCTTGACCTGCGCCCGGCTGAAGCCGGATTTTCTGGTGCTGGTGGCGGCTGATGGCGATTATGCGCCGCTGGTGTGGGGGCTGCGCGAGGAAGGCATCCGCACCAAAGTGATTTCCGACCCGGCGGTGCTCTCGGCTGATCTGCGACTGGCTGCCTTTTCCAGTTCCGACCTGTTCCGCGTGATCCAGCAAATTGAACGCCAGCGCGAATCCGTGGGCTGAGCGCCGGGAAGCTCTGGCAATGCCTTGATTTTGCGCGTATCCCGGGTGAAATTATCTGCAAGGATCTGCAAGCCATGACCAGCGCCGCGCCCCGCCCTCCGCTCCCCGAGACGCTTCGGGCGCAGTTGCAGCAGCGCTTTGGCAACCGCTTTCATGTGGGCGCGGAATTTCGTCGCCAGCATGCTCATACGCTGAGCGTCATCGCCAATCAGCCGCCGGACGCCGTGGTGCAACCGCTGAGCCGTGATGAAGTGGTCGAAATCGTGCATTTGTGCGGTGAACACAATGTGCCGATGATCCCGTTTGGCACCGGGACGTCGCTCGAAGGTCATGTCAACGCGCCGCTCGGCGGGCTTTGCCTTGACATGGGGTTGATGCGGCGGATCATCGGCGTGCATGCCGAAGACCTCGATTGCGTGATTGAACCCGGTGTAACGCGCAAATTTCTCAATGAAAATCTGCGTGATTCCGGCTTGTTCTTCCCCATTGATCCGGGCGCAGATGCTTCGCTCGGCGGCATGGCATCGACGCGGGCTTCCGGCACCAATGCCGTGCGCTATGGCACGATGCGCGATAACGTCATTGCCCTGGAAGCGGTGCTGGCGGATGGCTCGGTGGTGCGCACCGGCGGGCGGGCGCGCAAATCATCGGCGGGCTATGATCTGGCGCGCTTGCTGATCGGCGCGGAAGGCACGCTTGGCATCATCACGGAAATCACGCTGCGTCTGCACGGCATTCCCGAGGCGATTGCCGGCGGCATCTGCCCGTTTCCCAGCGTGCGGGCGGCTTGCGATGCAACCATCGCCACCATTCAATCCGGCCTGCCGGTAGCGCGCATCGAGTTGCTGGATGCCTTGCAGGTCAAGGCCTGCAATGCCTATTCCAAATTGTCCATGCCCGAGCAGCCGATGCTGTTTCTCGAATTCCATGGCAGCGATGCCGGTGTTGCCGAACAGGCCAAGCGCTTTGGCGAGATTGCCGCGGAATTCGGCGCTGGCACCTTCCAATGGACGGCCAAACCGGAGGAACGCACCAAGCTCTGGCAGGCGCGCCATGATGTCTATTGGGCGACGCTTGGCCTTGCCCCCGGCTTTTCGAGCATTTCCACCGATGTCTGTGTGCCGATCTCGCGGCTTGCTGATTGTGTCGAGGCCACGCAGGCCGACATTACCGCGACGGGTTTGATTGCTCCGATCGTCGGCCATGTCGGCGATGGCAATTTTCATTTGGGGTTGATGTTCGATCCGACCAAAACCGGTGAAAACCAGCGCGTAGCGGCGTTTCTTGACAGATTGATCGAACGCGCGCTGGCGATGGAGGGAACCTGCACCGGAGAACATGGTGTGGGTCAGGGCAAGGTGAAATACATGAAACGCGAACATGGGGCCTCCACCTTGGCCATGATGGCCGCCGTGAAGCGCGCGCTCGACCCCAGAGGTTTGATGAATCCGGGAAAAATTCTCCCCATGGATTGAGTTCCGGCCCAGCACAGGCCACATCTTAAGCCGGGCAAGGAAGCATGTTGTGCGGGAATTCTTGACGTTTTTCGGGCTGTTTCTGGTGCTGGTGCTTTGCACCGCGCTGATCGGTCCGCAATTTGTCAATTGGGACGCCGAGCGCGACGTCATGGCGACGCATCTGACGCAATGGCTGGGGCGGCCCGTGCAACTCAGCGGGCCTATCAGCCTGCGGTTGTTGCCCGCCCCAAAATTGCGCCTAGGCGCGTTGGTGGTGGGGGGCACGGCGACGGAAAGCCGGTTCATGGCCCGCGATGTCAAGCTTGATCTTGCCGTCATGCCGTTGCTGCAGGGCAAGTTTGAACTCACCACAGCCTCCTTCCAGCACGCCCATATCACGCTGGTGCAGACTGCGGCGGGTGGGTTTGATCTGCCTTGGCCGCAATCTCCCCACATGCGGGGCGTTGCGCTGGCGGCCTTGCGCATGAGCGACGGCGAGATAAGCCTGGTGCAGCGGGATGGCACGCCGCTGCTGACACTCGCCAAGCTCAATATGACAGCGACGGCGCCATCGCTGTTCGGCCCGCTGCACGCCACCGGAACTGTCGCCAGCCCGCAAGGGGATTTGCCGTTCAGCCTTGATTGCGGTGAACTCCATCATCATGAAATGACCCTGACATGGTCAACTTCGGCTGTCGGGTCATGGCCGCAGGCGGATTTTACCGGGGTCATGACATGGGGTGCCGCGCCGCTGACGGCGAAGGGCGATTTGCAGCTTCAGGGCAATGTGCGTGCCACGCCAGCCTCCCGTGTTCTGCCTTGGGTTGCGCACATGGCGGTGGGCGCCGATCTGGCGCATGTGACGGCGCAAAAACTGACGCTGACCTTGGGCAGCGGGGCGGCGGCACTGCATGCAACCGGCGCTGGCAGCGTGGATTTTGCGCCGCTAGCGCACGCCACCATCGCTCTTGCGGCGAGCCAGATCGACCTTGATCAGTTTATGGCTGCCAAGTCGCGCAAGCCTGATGCGGCGCTGGCGGTAGTGACCTTCGATCCGCTGGCATGGCTGGCAGCGACAGATCAACACGAGACCCTGCCCTTCGCGCTGAACCTGTCGACGACGGTGCCGGTCATCAATTGGGGTGCGGATGGCGTGCGCAATGTCAGCGCCCGGCTGCAACTCGCGCCTGCGCAACCCGCAATGATCGATTTTGCGGGTCTGGCACCGGCCGGCACGAAGCTTGATGTGCGGGGCGCGGTAGACCGTGGTGCGGCGGTGGATTTCAAAGGCACAATTGCTGCGAGCACCGATGACAGCCGTGCCTTGGCACGATGGCTGGGCCGCTTGCACCTGCCGCTGGCCGATGCTCTTGCCGCAAGGCTGAAGGCCCTTCCCTTCGAACAATTGGGCTGGCGCGGGCCGCTGCAAGTGTCGCGGGTCAGTTTCGCCAGCCAGAAGGCGATGCTGCGGCTCGATCGCACCCGGCTGAAAGGTGCTATCGCCTATACGTCCGCAGGTGGACAAAAGCCCGCGCGGCTCTTTGCCGATCTCGACGCACCGACGCTTGATCTCGATCAGGTGCCGCAGGGTTCGAGTCTGGGTAATGCGGCACTTGATCTCGATCTGGCGCTGCGCGCCCATGCGGTGCGTGTTGCACATTTTGGGAGCGGCATGATCGATGCCGGCAATGTCGAGTTTCACCTCACGCGAAGCCATGGCCAGCTTGACCTCACGAAGTTGAGGGTTGCGCATCTCGGCGGGGCCAATATTTCGGCATCTGGGGCCTTGGGTGCAGATGGTGGCGTGTTGCAGGCCGATATTTCCGCGTCCCGCCTCGTGGAAGCCAGTGCCTTGCTGGCGCGGCTGTTTCCGGGGCCGATGACGTCGGCTTTGCAGGCGCGTGCGCCGTTTCTGGCTCCCGCACGACTGCATATTGTCGCCAGCAGCAAGACAGGCGCTACAAAGACCTCCGATCATGGCGTGACTGCGCAGGCCAGCGGCACGCTGGCGGCAACAAATATCGTCGGCAGCTTGACACCCGGCACGGATGGCCTTGATGCTCACATCACATTGAAAGCTCCGGACGGCGCGTCGTTCTTGCGCCAAGTCGGGCTTGAGACCTTGCCCTTGCAGGGCCTCGGCAGCGCCGATGTCACACTCGATGTCAAGGCAAATGATGCAGGTTATCATGTCAGCGCCGCGGGCGCGGTGGCGGGAACCAGCTTCACCTGCGAGTGCCGGTTGCGTCCAGACCCGCAAGGGCTCGATGCCGAGGGCACAGTGCAATTGCAAAGCCCGGATGTGCTGGCGCTGACCCGCGCGCTGGCCCTCGCCCTGCCGGTGACTAGCGCGCAATTGCCTTTTCATGTGACCGCGGCGTTCAAAAGTCATGATGCTCGTTACGATCTGAGCGCCATCAAGGGCGTGGTTGACGGCGATGCTTTCAGTGGCAACCTCCGGTGGCATCGCACCAGAAACGCCAATCCGGTGCTCAGCGGCAGCCTCGAAGCCGATAGGCTGAGCTTGCGCGCCCTTGGCGGGCTGGTGCTCGGCACGATACCCTCCAACGAAACGGAGTTCGCCTCCGCTCAGACATTCGGGCCTCAGTTCGATCGTCTGGATTTCAGCGCGCTTCATCTGCAATCCCCGCATTTCAGCATTGCCCAGAACGCGGCGGCTGCCGAGCCAGCCTCGTTCGATCTCAGCTTGCAGCACCATACTTTGACGCTGGATCGGTTTCAGGGCGCTCTTGCAGGGGGCAAACTTATAGGCAAGCTCACCATTTCGCGCCACGGCACACAGGCATCAGCCTCGGGCGCAGTGCGCTTCGTGGGCGCGCAGGTGGACGAGCCCAGCCTCAAGACGCGCCTCGATGGCACAATCACCATGGCGAGCACCGGCTCATCTCGTGCCGGATTGCTGAAAAATCTGGCGGGCGAAGGTGCTTTCACGCTGCACCAGCCGCAGGTGCCAAGAGCAGATCCGCGCGCGCTCGGCGCCACCTTGCTGGCCTTGGGTGATGGTGCGCGGCATATCGGGGCGGCGCATGTCGGCACGCTGCTGCAAAGCGCGCTCGACAAGGCTCCCTTCAATCTGGGTGATCAAAAGCTGGTCGCCACGCTCTCCGGCGGCGTTCTCGACCTTCGCCCGGCGGCGGCAGATGGCAGCCTGCATATCACGCTCGATCTGAAGCAAGCCGGGTTGAAGCAGACCCTGTTGCTGCCCCCTGCCCCGGCGCCAGCTTTATGGAGCGGCACGCCGCCGCATATCGGCTTGAGCTTCAGCGGGCCGCTGGCCCATCCGCAACGGCAAATCGACATGGGCGGCCTGCTTGATGGCCTCGCCACCAGAGCCATAGCCGTGCAAAAGGCCAAGATTGCCGCCTTCAAGGCCGATGTTCAGGAGCGGGCGATGTTCGTGCGCAGGTTGCGCGGCTGGCGCAAAATGGAGCGCGATGCCGCATATGAGAAAAACTTCGAGGCTCAGCGCGCCGCTGCTGCTGCCGCAGCCAAGAAGGCCGTGGACGCCAGTGCCGCGCAAAAAGCCTTGCTCGCGGCCAAAAAAATAATGACGACGCCAAAGCCGCCCCCTGCCGCACCCATCGTCATCAAGCCGCTGGCACCGCTACATTTTCAGGCTGCGCCTGCCAAAGCGCCGCCGCCGCCGCTCATGCTGGTGCCACCGGCGGGTGCGGCGCCAGCGCATTGACGGCGGCACGCTCGAGCAGATGCACGCGCAGCGCGCTGGACAGATTGGCCTTGCCGCGCCTGGCATCAATCTCGCCGATCAAGGCGGCACGCGACATGCCGCGTCGTGCCGCTTCGCTGCGCAATGCCTCCCAAAAGGCATGTTCCAGCGAAATGCTGGTCGCGTGTCCGGCAACCATCACCGAATGTTTGGTCACAAGGGTTGGATCAGCGCTCATCTTCAGGGTTGCGCTTTGTCATGGCGTGGCCCTGCCAGCGCCGCGTTTCAAGAGCCTCGGTCTTTACTGCCAGTTCGCGTTCCGCGCCGCTACGGCCATAGGCGGTGCGGTTCTGAGCTGCGATAGCCGCCGCCTCGGCGCGCTTGGCCTGCTTGCGGGCGCGGCGCAGATTGATGATCTCGCTCATGCGCCGGGTCGCTCAGGGTTTGCGCCGGGAAAAATCGACCGCGACGACCTTGCCGCTGTCATCACCAGCGCTGGCATCGGCCGCAGGTTCCTTATGTATGCGCTTGCCGCGTTCCTCGATGTTTTTGGCCAATTGCTCGGCAGCGGTGGCCGGAGTTGCGAGTTTGGGGGCTTGTGGGGCCGGTTCGGCGGCAGGTTCGTCGACGCTGGCCACGTCGAAGCGCAGACCAAATTGCACGGAGGGGTCATAAAATTCGGTGATAGCGCTGAAAGGAACCAGCAGCCGCTCCGGCACGTGGTTGAAAAACAGCACAACTTCAAGGTTGTGATCGCTGACCACCAAATCCTGAAATTGATATTGCAGGATGATGGTCATCTGCTCGGGGCAACGCTTCAGCAGTTCGGGCGAGAGTTTGACGCCCGGCGCATCGGTGCGAAAACTGATCTGGAAGAAATGCCCGCCGGGCAGACCCTCACGGGCAGCATCACCAATGACGCCACGGATCACCTGGCGCATGGCCTTTTGAACTTTGAGATCATAGCGGATCAGGTCTTCTGCCATTTTATTCGTGCCTGCCTCGCAAAGAGCCACCGTCAAAACAAGTGGAGGCTTCTGTTGCCAGGTGCCTCCGAACCCCGCCTGAAGGTGCTAACCCACAGGGCTTAATTTCGGTACCAGCACTGCATTACGCAGCGAGGGCCACCGGAGCATAGTTGTCATTTGCAACTACTAGTTTGACCCGATAACGGTGGTATCATGCCGGGCAAAAAAACTTCCTTTTAACTCCCCGTCGAAGCTGTTTCGCCCCCACCAAAGCGGCCACGCGGCTGCTTGGGTGGAGGCGCCGGGTACCGCCCCCGGGTCCGGAAAATCTATTACGAAGTCCGTTTATCGCCATAGTCGCCTTGCGGTGACACAACGAATATAGGCGCTCGTTCGCCGTTTGAACAGAGCCAATCGGGGCACTGGCGCCCTCATTTCACGCGGGCTCGGCCTCGAGCCGCGGCATGGGCGAAGGCGCATGCAAGGCGGCAGCGCGGGCGCGCCCCAGCCAGTTCTGGCGCGCCGCTTCCAGCCCCCAGACCGCGCCCATGGCCAGTGAAAAGAACGGCCAATGATCGATATCGATTTGAAAGGCCTGCACGAAATGGGCGAGCGTTGCCGGCCAGATGATCTGCGCATAGCGTTGGTAGGGCGAGGGCTTCAAAGCCAGTCGCAACCCGACAAAATTTGTGGTCAGCGACAGGGAGATGAAGACAAACCCGGCGAGCCAGCCGGAATTGGCAAAGGCACCAATGTAGGATTCGTGCGGTTCCAGACCATAATACAGCCGAAACCTGAGCGGGCCATAGCCCCAGGGCAACGAGAACAGATGTTTCAACGAGCGCATCTGGTTGCCAAAGCGCCCGGTGGCGCCGGTGTCGTAGGAATGCAGCAATTGCGCGCGCTCAAAGAAGAATTTGCTGAAATCAGGGTTGAGCAGCAGCACCAGAAACAACAGCACCACAAGGCTCAGAATGGTCGCGAAGGTGAGCGCCACGCGGCGGCGGGCGCGCGCACTGGGGCTGGTGACATATGTCAGCAGCCCCATCAGCATCGAGGTGACGACGAGCGCGCCCCACGACCCGCGCGAAAAGCTCAACAAGATGCCGCTGCAGACCAGCAGCAGAAACGGAAACAGGATCATCGCCCGTTTCGGGCTGGCGCGCAGCACCACCTGCAGGCCGTAGAGCGCCCCGAGCACGCAGAACGAGCCCATGACATTGGGGTCATTGAAGGTGCCAGCGGCGCGCTGACCCTCGACCTCGAAATGCGCCGCCATTCCGGCGATGTTCAGAAATCCGACGACGGCGGCAAGGCTGGTAATGCAGCAGGAAATGAAATAGGCCTTGAGGAATATATTGACCCGTTCGTGGGTGTTATTGGCCAGAAACAACGCAGAAAACATCGCGAAGGTGAAAACCACGGTCGAATAATAGGTATATTGGAACGCATCCTGCTCGGTGACATAGGGCAAGAGCGCAAACATTTCGAGAAACTGGCGCGCCAGAAGCAGCCCGCAAAAAGCGATCAACACCCGATTCAAGGTGAAGCGGGTGAACAGCCAGATGGGCATCATCAGCACCAGCAGAATGTCGTAAGGCGCGGGTTTGATGTCCTCGATGCAGGAGATGGAAATAGCGGCCCACCACAGCAGTTGCAGCGCGCCTTCGAGCGAAAGATAGCGGTGGCGGCGCGCAACGGGGGGATTTGCTTGTGGCATGGCGATTCTGCAGGCAAGGACAAGGGACAAGCGCACCGGGGCCAACCGCGTGACGGCGTCAGTCTTGCCGCAACATGGTTAATGATTGGCTTCCGAAGCTCACCCGTCAGCGCGGCAAATAATGCTGAACGCCAATCTTGATCGCCAGCACAAGGCAGATGACGATCAGCACCGGGCGCACCAGTCGCGCCCCGCGCGACACGGCCATGCGGGCACCAAGGCGCGCGCCGAGAAACTGCGCCACCCCCATCATCAGGCCCACGCCCCACACCACCTTGCCAGCAATGATCCAGGCGGCCAGCGCGCAGATATTTGAAGCAAGATTGCAGATTTTGGTATGGGCTGCCGCCTTGATCATCCCAAATCCGGCGACTTCGACAAAGGTGATCATAAGGAAGGCGCCGGTGCCCGGCCCGAAGGCACCGTCATAAAACCCCAACAGCGGCACCAGGGTCAGGCCCAGCACCGGCAGGCTCAGGCGCGCGTGCGAATCCGAATCGCTGATGTGCGGCGAGAGCAGAAAATACAGCGCCACCAGCACCAGCAGCACCGGCAAAACCTTCATGATCAGGCCCGATGGAAGCTGCGACAATGTCGCCACCCCCAGCAGCGCCCCGAGCCCCGCGGCAACCGGCAAGCGCCAGACCTTGCGCAGTTCAATGTTCTCGGCCCGCAGATAGGCGAGCGCCGCTGTGCCCGACCCAAATGTGGATTGCAGCTTGTTGGTGGCCAGCGCCGCCAGCGGACTGTAACCGGCCAAGGCCAGCACCGGCACGGTCAGAAGGCCACCGCCGCCGCCAATCGCATCAATATATCCTGCGGTAAAGGCAGCAAGGCACAGCAGCGCCAGCGTCAGGAGCAACATCTGGATGGGCTCCGCTCAGCGGTTCTGAAATTTGGCGGGGCGCTTTTCCAGAAACGCTGACATGCCTTCTTTTTGGTCATGTCCAGCAAACAGCGAGTGGAATACCCGGCGCTCGAATCTGATGCCCTCCGCGAGCGTGGTTTCATAAGCACGGTTGACGCTCTCCTTTGCCAGCATCACGGCTGGCCGGGACAGGCTGGCAATGATCGCCGCCGCCTTGAGCGCCTCATCAAGAAGGCTTGCCAGAGGCACGATCCGTGACACCAGACCGGCGCGTTCGGCCTCATTTGCGTCCATCATGCGCCCGGTCAGGCACATATCCATGGCTTTGGACTTGCCAACAAAGCGGGTGAGCCGCTGTGTGCCACCCGCTCCCGGGATGACGCCGAGATTGATCTCCGGCTGGCCGAATTTGGCATTGTCGGCGGCAATGATGAAATCACACATCATGGCGAGTTCGCAGCCGCCGCCAAGGGCGTAGCCGGCCACCGCCGCAATCACGGGCTTGCGGGTGCGGCTGACCCCCTCCCAGGAGGTGATGAAATCTTCGAGATAGACATCGAAATAGCGCTTGTCGCGCATTTCGCGGATATCCGCACCGGCGGCAAAGGCCTTGGCCGAGCCGGTAATGACGATGGCTCCAATCGCGGCATCGGTCTCGAAAGCCGTCAAGGCCGCATTCAATTCGTCAATCAGTGGCGTCGACAAAGCGTTCAACGCCGCCACCCGGTTGAGGGTGATCAGGCCAACGGCGCCTTCAATCGCGACGATGATGTTTTCATAAGTCAATTATAATCTCCCCGTTATGTCTTATCTCCTACCATCGCGGTTCATTTCGCGAGACGCAACCCCTCTGGTGCGACCAAAAGCTTTGGCATGAGAGGCGCGGCCCCCTTCGTGATGTGGTGCGGTTTGACGCCATAAAGACGAGGTTTGATGCTCCACAATACCGGGCGCGAGGAAGGTCAGCGCTGCCCGGCTTGCGGCGTGTTCGTCAATATGCTAGTTAATCCAACAGTTTAGAACAAGATTAGCTTTGTTTATGCGTCCTGCGTGTTGAGGAGTCGGGAATGGCAATGTGGTCTCCACGTTCAAGCGAGAGAACTGTCCATGGTGGCAGGGCGCCCGGCAAGCTGAATGCTCGCACCTCGCTTGGCGCCGTATTGCAACAGGCTGCGCATGAGACTGGCGTCATCGAAGTCAACCAGACGATGGCACCCAAAGCGCCCGATGCACCCGAAAATACGATGCCCAAAGTTGCTTCCGGCCCCAATGCCCTGAGCCTGATGGTGCTGCTCGGCGTGCTGGTGCTGGCCGGTGTCGGGGCAGCGGCCTTTGTGTTGCACGGCCGCGCCCTGCCCGGCAGTTCCGCCGTTGCCACCCAGCCCGACAATCCGCTGGCGGCGCAAGCTTCCGAAGCTTCCGCATCCGCCGATCCGGATCAAACTAAGGATGCAACGCCGCCGCTCTCGGCGACATCGCCGAAGCTGGTGTTGCCGGATATTGCCTCAGGCGCACAAGCAGCGGTCAAGGCCTCGCGGCTTGTCATGGCGCAAGCAGCTCCCGGGGCTGTAGCACCCAAGGCAGCGACACCCCTGCCGACGGGCACCTCCAACGGGCCGCAACCCGTCGCCCCGACGGTGACGCCCGCGCCACCAGCGCCCGCAGCTCCGGCCCGCACCCTGACATTTGGCATGGTAGCGCCGTTTTCCGGCCCATCGCGATCGCTCGGGCGGGAAATGAAAATCGGCATCGAAAGCGCTTTTGATCAGGCCAATGCACTTGGCGGGGTGCATGGCATTTCATTCAAGCTGGCGGTCGCGGATGACGGCTATCAGCCATCACGCACAGCCGATGCCATGAACCAGTTGATCGACCAGCAGAAGGTTTTCGGCTTCATTGGCAATGTCGGGACACCCACATCCGCGGTGGCGCTGCCGATAGCGCTCAAGGCGCATAAGCTGTTTTTCGGGGCTTTTACCGGCGCGGCGCTGCTGCGCAATGATCCGCCCGACCGCTATGTGTTCAATTATCGCGCCAGCTATGCTGAAGAAATGGCCGCAACGGTCAATTACCTTTTGCAGGTGCGCCGCCTCAAGCCAAACCAGATCGCCGTGTTCGCGCAAGATGATGGTTATGGCGATGCCGGTTATGCCGGTGTTGCCAGGGCCTATCGCGCGCTGCCCGGCAATCCGCTGCCGCCGCCGCGATTCAATTACAAGCGCAACACCATCGAGGTTGAGCCTGCCGTCAAGCAATTGCTGGCGCAGCATGGGCGTATCAAGGCGGTGATCATGGTTGCCACCTATCGCGCCGCGGCTCGATTCATCGGTCGCACCAGGGATCGTTTTCCCAAAATGATCTACACCAACATTTCCTTCGTCGGCTCGACTTCACTCGCCGAGGAATTGATGCTGCTCGGGGGCAAATATGCCGATGGCGTGGTCGTTACCCAGGTCGTGCCTGCTGTCGATGCCTATTCGACGCTGATTCTCAAATACAAGTCGGCCATTTCGACATATTTTCCCGGCGAAGCCCCTGATTATGTCTCGCTCGAAGGTTACATCGACGCGGAATTGCTGCTGCATGCAATTGACATCGATGCCAAACCGATCACCACCAACAGCATCGTAAGTTCGTTGGAATCACTGCATAATTACGATATGGGCCTTGGCACGCCGCTGTCATTCTCGATGGATAACCATCAGGCGTCGCACAAGGTCTGGGGCACCCAGATCGATAGCCACGGCAAGTTCCACGCCATTGACCTGAAATAGCCGGGGCGGCCGAATTGCCGTGATCGCACGCGACAAACGGCGCTCTCTTGCCTTGATGTTGCCTTGATTCAAAAACGCCGGGCGCGCCGATGTCAACCTGACATTGCGAACAATTACATAAATTTCAAAAAGTTAGCTTGCCCCTTGCGACAGGGCGTCACAGGCGTCATCGGCATGAAAATTCGCACTTGCTTTTTGTGCGGCGCAAGAGCATATTGTTGCGGTGCAGTAACGTTGTTACTGCCGATGCCCTCCTTGGGCGTTTCCTCCCTAGACTTGGGCCGCTGTGGCAACACGGCGGCCTCTTTTTTTACCTATTCGGCTGCGCGGCGTGGCTGGATGAAGCTTCCAAAGCTCATTGTGTTGATATCACTACACAAGCGCTCGATATTCGCCTTGACCACGGCAAAGCCGGTGCTGCGCTCGAAGGCCAGTTCGTTCATGTAAAGCGCCCGATTGATTTCAATTTGCACGCAATGAACCCGGCCATAGGGGTTGCCATAGTGCTCGGTGATGTAGCCCCCGGCATAGGGTTTGTTGCGCTGCACAATATAACCTGCACCGCGAAGGCTGGCCTCTATTGCCTCCATCAGCCGCGGATCGCAGCTCGAACCAAAGCGGTCACCAATCACAAAATCGGCGTGCATCGGCTCTTCGCGGGCGTTGGCACCCATTATGGTTGAAGGCATGGAATGGGCATCGATCAGGATGCAGACACCAAAGGCGGCGCGCGCGCTGGCGATGAGGGCGGCGAGCCTGGCGTGATAAGGCAGGTAGCAGCGCTCGATGCGCTTCAGGGCCTCGCTCACCGGCAGGCGCTCGGCATAAAGCTCTTGCCCATCCCCGGCGAGGCGGGCCAGCGTGCCAAGCCCGCCGGCGACACGCAACGAGCGGGTATTGGCACCGGGTGGCAGGCGTCCGTCGAACATGCGCGGGTCGAGTTCCAAAGGCTCGCGGTTGACATCCACGAAGACCCGCGGGAATTTTGCTGATATCAGCGGCGCGCCCAGCCCCGGCGCGCTCCCGAAAAGCTCATCGACAAAGGCATCTTCCGAGCGGCGCAGCGCCGCAATGCCGAGCCGTACCTGACTAAGGAAGGAGGGTGGAAACGTGCGCCCGGAATGCGGCGAACTCACCACCAGAGGGCTTTGCAGCGTTGCCGGCAAGGCAACATCGACGCCATCGCCGCCGGGTAAATCGGCGATCAAAATGCCGTCGTCGGCCGGGTTCACGGACGCCCCAGTCTGGCGGCAGTGGCCGCCAGTGCGTGGATGGTGGCGTAATCGCGTTGCGCAAGAGCAGCCTTTGGCACCATCCACGAGCCGCCGACGCATTCGACATTGCGCAAGGCAAGATAAGACGGCGCGCGGGCCGCGTCTATGCCGCCGGTGGGGCAGAAGGAAAGGTCGGCCAGCGGCCCCGCGAGCGAGGACAGCGCCCCTACCCCGCCCGCAGATTCTGCGGGAAAGAACTTCAAGGCACGAAAGCCGTGTTCGCGCAGGTGCATGGCCTCGCTGGCCGTGGCAACACCGGGGAGAAACGGCACCGGTGCCGCCAGAGCTGCGGCAATGAGGCTTGGCGTCGTGCCGGGCGATACCAGAAACGTCGCACCGGCTTCGATGCTGGCGGTGATCTGAGCGGCTTCGACAATGGTGCCTGCCCCGACGATCGCGCCCGGCACGGCGTCGGCAATGGCCTTCATGGCGGCGAGCGCGGTGGGTGTGCGCAAGGTGATTTCAAGCACCATGAGGCCCGCAGACACAAGTGTGCGCGCCAGTTCGACGCCGTCCGCCACATCCTCGATGGTGAGCACCGGGATCACCGGCGCGCGGCGCATGAGTTCCAGTGTCGCTTTGGTATGGTTATAGGATTTCAATGCGCTCTCCCATTCTGTCGGGGCCATTGTGGCTGCTCTCGGCGCTCCCTGCAATGGCGTTGTATGTCACAGGTGCAAAGTCACGCCAATCGTCTGGCAAGCGCGACATGGCGCAGCGTTTTGCATGAAGGCATCGAAGCCGCGACGGCAAGCCCTGGTGCCGCTCCTGCGCGTTTCTCGAGGACAAGGCGAGCGCAGCCTCATTCGCCCCAGGACTTGAGCGCCTCGGCGAGGGCCTGATCACCTTGCGTGCCCTTTTCGATGGAAAATACCGCCACCAGACCATTGGCGAACCGAACGCGCAGATCCATCCAGGCCCGCGTCTTCAACAGGTTCAAATTCTTGGTTTCAACGTTGGGATCGTCCTGCAGGGCGACAATGAAGTGATTGTCGAGCACCGGCGTGGTCAGGCCGGTAAGCGGCGTCCCGGCGGGCTTGGCTTCCTCGCGCATGGCCGGCATCAGCATAACCTTGACGGCGCCCGTGGTGTTGCCCGGCAGCTGCTTGAAATCGACCCTGATGGTGTGGGAGGCCGGAAAAACCTTGTCGGTGTTCTTCTGGATGGTGACTTTGACACTGACATCAGCGTCCGGAATTTCCGCATGGGCGACAACGGCTTTCTGCAGCGGCTGTCCGGCACTGTTGACATCAACCACACGCCACGTCGTCGTGCCTTGGTAGCCTTTCTGGGTCGGTTGGTTGCCTGTCGCGCCAGCCAAGGGTGCCACCTGAACCACGAGCAAAGCGTGGCTGGCGACAAGGGTTTGATCTTGTGTCGCCTGAGCTGCCGGCGTCTGGTCGGCAGCGCTGTTATCCGCAGCCGGGGCTGCGGCCGGTGTGGCAGCGGGTGCTGCGGCCGTGGTGTCCGAGGCACCAACCTGCGCTGTGCTTTTCGCCGGGGCGGCGGGTTCTGCAGCGGGTGGTGCTACTGGCGCAACCTTCACCTTATGCACGGTCGTCGTGGCAATCGTCACGGGTTTGCTGACCGGTTTGGGAGGCAGCAGGAATTCGGCAACCCCAGCGGTCGCGCCAATTGCCAAAAGTCCCAGAACCAAAAAAATCATGTAGCCGCGCCGCGGCGGTGCCTGCTCATCGCCGGTGCCAGCGCTGGCATTGCTCGCGGATTCCGGCAATGACGGACGTTGCGTTTGCGCGGACGAAGTCTGGGTCGTCGAAGTCTGGGCAGGCGGGCGCCATTGTGGTGGCGAAACCTGCGGTGATGAAACCTGTGGTGGCGGCACTTGCGGCGAAGCCGGTGCCTGCGGAAAAGCGGGCGCCTGCGGGGCCTTTACCGCCGCCGGTGGCGCGTTGGGCGGGCGGATCGTTGCGGCGCTATCTGCGTCCGGTTTTGCGTCAGACGCACCGGTGAATTTCGCTTCTACCTGACTGCAGGCAGCGGCAAGGGCCGCCATTTCGGTCTGGACGCCTTCGGCGCTCATGGGCGGATTCATGCCAGCGAGATAATTGGCCAGCGCCTTTTCAGCCTGGCGATATTTTTCTGCCCGCCCGCTGACATTGTCAGGCGTCAAATTTGCGACCGCACGTTCAATCAGGGAAAAATAATCTGCCATAGGTGATGCCGCCTGTTCTCTTCACCTTAGTCCTGAAAAGGATCATGCACCAGAATCGTGTCGTCACGTTCGGGACTCGTCGAGGCAATTGCAACAGGAGCCTGCGTCAATTCTTCAATTCTGCGCACATATTTCACCGCTTGTGCCGGAAGATCGGCCCAGGAGCGCGCGCCTTGAGTCGAGCCAGACCAGCCGGGCATGGTTTCATAAACGGGCTTGAGACGCGCCTGTGTCGCCTGAGCGGCGGGCATGTGGTCGATATGCTTGCCGTCAAGCTCATAGGCCGTGCAGATGTTGAGGGTCTCGAAACCATCGAGAATATCAAGCTTGGTCAGAGCCAGCCCGTTGATGCCCGAGGTCGCCACCGCCTGGCGCACCGCAACTGCATCAAACCAGCCGCAGCGCCGCGGCCGCCCGGTGTTGGTGCCAAATTCATGGCCACGCTCGCCGATCCGGCGACCGATCTCATTATCGAGTTCGGTCGGAAACGGCCCGCCGCCAACGCGCGTGGTATAGGCCTTGGCAATGCCGAGCACATAGCCGATAGCTCCCGGCCCCAGGCCTGAGCCCGTTGCCGCCGCCGCCGCGACGGTATTGGACGACGTCACGAACGGGTAAGTGCCATGATCGACATCGAGCAAGGCGCCTTGCGCGCCTTCAAACAAGATGCGCTTGCCGGCGCGGCGCAAGTCCGTCAGACGCTGCCATGCCACATCCATGAAGGGCAAGAGCTGGGGTGCCAGGCTCAGCAACAACTTGCGCAAGACCACGCCATCAACCTCACCGATCCCCAGCCCGCGCCGCAACGGATTGTGATGGGCGAGAACCCGCGCGATCTTGTCATCGAGGCTGTCCGGTTCGGCAATGTCCATCAATCTGATGCCGCGCCGCCCGACCTTGTCCTCATAGGCTGGGCCAATGCCGCGCATGGTCGTGCCGATTTTGGTGCCTGCGCCCGCCGCCTGTTCGCGATGGGCATCAAGTTCGCGATGCAGCGGCAGGATCAGCGTGACATTTTCGGCGATTTTCAGATTTTCCGGGCTGATGGTCACGCCATCGGCGCGCAGCGCGGCGATTTCCTTCACCAGATGCTCGGGATCGAGCACCACGCCATTGCCGATGACGGATAATTTGCCAGGGCGCACGATGCCGGAGGGCAGCAGCGCCAGCTTGTAGACCTTGCCGCCGATGACCAGCGTGTGTCCGGCATTATGCCCGCCCTGGAAGCGCACCACGACATCGGCGGACGTTGACAGCCAGTCAACAATCTTGCCTTTGCCCTCATCGCCCCACTGGGCACCTACCACCACCACATTCGCCATATTTTGCACCGATTCTGCCGCGCGCATCCCCGCGATTGCGGCTACAGGCCAAAAAAAACCCGGCGCAAGGCCGGGGCTGTTGCGCGAACCAGATAGCCAATCAGCGCCTCAGTGTAAAGGGCACGCGGCCTGCGTTGCGCAAGGTTCGCTGTGCACCATGTTGACGGCAAAATAATATAGGATTTTTTACCTTCTATAGGATTGTCATCTTATGTTTTCGTGATAGTAGGACATAATGCCAACTTTGGTCACTGACCAACCGGGCTTTTGCAACAGCAGTTCTCCCTCACGAGAAAAAGGAGCGCTTCATGACCAAACTCCGCAGTGTCGTTCTCACGGCATCCGCAGCTTTGCTGGCGACAACCAGTCCGGCTGCCAGCCATCGTCGCACCGTTGCGCCGCCGCGCCCGGCCACCACCGCGCGGTTCGGCCTTGGCGGCAGCTTTCGGCGAGACCCGCTGCCCGGCCCATATCCAGCTATGGTCACCCATATCATCGATGGCGACACGTTCGAGGCAAAGATGCGGATATGGTTTGGCCTTGAGAAAGTCACGCTGGTGCGGGTGCGCGGCATCGATGCGCCGGAGTTGCACGCGCGCTGCGCCGCCGAAGCACGCGGGGCGAGGGCCGCGCGCTCGACGCTGCGCGATTTCATCGGCGGGCGCCGTGTCATGCTGCGCGAGGTCGGTGTCGATAAATACGGTGGGCGTATCGATGCCAGCGTCTGGGTCTACGACCCGACAGCGCCGCAGGCTCCACCCGAAAATCTCGATGGCCTGATGCTGGCGGCGGGTTTGGTGCGGGTCTATCACGGCGGCAGGCGTCATGGTTGGTGCACCAAAGGGGCATTTGCCGCTTTGGCGCCAGATCAGCGTGCGCCGTGAATGGTTTGGGCTTATTTCTTGATGAGACTGTCAAGCTTCTTGAAATGCGCAGCCAGCAAATAATAGAACGTCACCCTCGCCTTGTCGTGATCGGCATGCATGGTGGTGCAAACCTGCCTGATCGCGGCGTCGATCTTGCTGTCATCTTCCAGACCGAGTTTGCGCTTGCACCAGCTTTCGCGCACCCGGTCCAATTCTGCCTTGTCGGAACATGCCACCAGCGATGAATTGCGGTTGCGCAAGGCAATGCCTAGATGTTTGACAATCGCCGCCACATGGTTTTCGTCTGCCTTGGCGGCGTATTTTCTTACACTTGTGAGATGATCGGTCATTTAGGCCCTCCCCTGTTGATTTTTTGACCTGGTTTCGAGAGATTGCTGGCTAGCCCGCCAGTCAGGGCTCCATGATGACCCGTGTGCCCACATTCACCCGCGCGTAAAGATCGCGGATGTCAGCATTGTGCATACGGATGCAACCATATGAGACGGCGTGCCCGATGCTCCATGGCATGTCGGTGCCATGAATAGCAATTTCGTTGCGCTCCAGTGACAAGGCGCGCACCCCCATCGGGTTATGCGGCGAGCCACCGGCGATGACGGCGGGCAAATTCGGAAAATCACGTTTGACGGAGGCCGGAGGCGACCATGCCGGGCGGACATATTTGCCGTTGATGTAGGTTGAGCCCCGCCATTGCTTGCCGGGCTTGGGCACGGCGACCGGGTAAGAGATGGCGTGACCGTCACCCAGGGTGAAAAACAACCGTCGCAGATGCTGGCTGATGATAATCTCGCCTTGCGGCATGGGCGCCGCCATCCGCACCAGAACCGCATCGATGACGCCATGCGCCGCGCAGGCTGGCAGCAGGGCCACGGACAGCATCCCCGCCAGGGCGGCAGAAGGCATGAACCTCGACGACATCACGCTACACCTCAACTGAACAAGGCACGGGCGCGCCACGCACATCACCAAAAGGCCCCTGACGCGCTCAACGCGGTGGAGTGCTAACACATTAGTAACTACGCTGTCATTAGCGCAAATCGTAGCGGGTCGAAGACTTGCCAAATTGCTTAATTTGCTGCTGTTCGGGCCGGATTCAGAGCATGAAATTCATGGCACAAGCGGGCCGGGAAACGCCTCCTCGGCAGCACGCTGCAATTCGGCTTCGCTGCGCTTAAATAGCCGCCAGGCGAAGACAAATCCGCCGAGGGCCAGCAACAGCGCCACAATTCCCAAGGGGCCGGTGATTTTGTCGATGGATTTGCCAAAATAATAGCCGCCCATTCCGTAAAATGTCGCCCAGACCACGGCACCTGCGGCATTCCAGAGCATGAATTGCGGCCAGCCATAGCGGTTGATGCCGGCCAGCAGCGCGGCAAAGGCGCGCAGCAAGGCGACGAAGCGGCCAAGAAACACGATCAAGCCGCCATAACGCATGAACAGATATTGACCGAGTTTGATCCGGCTTCCATCCATGCCGATTTTGTCGCCATGCTTCAGCAACAGGCGCAAACCGAAATGGCGGCCGATTTCATAGCCGATGGTGGAGCCGACAAAGGCCGCCAATGACACGATTGTGATGATGGCGACAATGTTCAAGGCATGGGTGGTGCCAGCCAGGATGGCGGCGCTCACCAGCACGATTTCGCCGGGCATCGGCAGGCCGAGGCTTTCGGCAGCAACGAGCATGAAAATCGCGACATAGCCGTATTGGGCCAGCATTTGATGGGCGTGGATCGCGAACATGACGAGTTTCCGGGGTTGAGCGGTCGCGTTCTTGTGCCAGCATGGCGTGGCCGAAACAAGCTTTGATCACGCCCTATTTGCGGCCAAACAGCCGTTCGAGATCGCTGAGCGGCAGTTCGATCCATGTCGGGCGGCCGTGATTGCATTGGCCTGACCCCGGCGTTGCTTCCATTTCCCGCAGCAGCGCATTCATTTCTTCGAGCCGCAAGCGACGTCCCGCGCGCACCGAATGGTGGCAAGCGAAGGTTTTCAGGACATGATCGATCTTCTGCTCCAGTGCCATCAGGCGTCCGTCATCGACCAGAGTGTCGGCGAGGTCGCGCACCAATTGTTCAGGGTTGATGTCGCCCAGTGTCGTGGGTGTGGCGCGCACCAGCACGGCCCCCGGCCCAAAACGTTCAAGGGCAAGGCCGAGGTCGGCAAGTTCGCCCTGCACCGCTTCAAGCGCGGTAAGGCCGGACTCATCGAGATCGATGACGGTCGGCATGAGCAGGCCCTGCCCGGCCTGCGGTCCCTTTGCGCGCAATGTCTTCAGGCGTTCATAGACCAGCCGTTCATGGGCGGCGTGCTGGTCGACGATCACGAGACCGCGGCCGGTCTGCGCCAGAATGAATGCGTCGTGAATTTGCGCGCAGGCCGCGCCCAGCGGGGCTTCGCTCACCACATCCGGTTCCGGCCCGGCAAAGCTGCGCACCGCAGGCTCGCTAAAGCCCGCAAAGCTCGGTGCTGCGGGCGATTGCTGCCAGTTCCAGTTACCGGGCGGGCGCGGCGGGGCAGCATGGGCGCTGAGCCGCTCGAAGGCCCTGTCGCCGCCGGTGCTGGAGGCGCGGTGCAGCGCCCCGGCAAGGGTCGCCTTCAGCGCTCCAACGATCAGGCCGCGCACCAGTCCCGGATCAGCAAACCGCACTTCGGCCTTGGCGGGATGGACGTTGACATCAACCCAGGCCGGATCACAGCTGATGAACAGCGCCAGCAAGGGGTGCCGGTCGGCCGGCAGGTAATCCATATAGGCCGCACGCACGGCGCCCTGTAGCAGGCGGTCACGCACCGGGCGGCCATTGACGTGAAGATATTGCAATTGCGCGTTGCCACGATGCAGCGTCGGCAGGCCGCAAAAGCCTGCTAAAGTCACACCTTCGCGGGCGGCATTGACCTCAAGCGCATTGGCCAGAAAGTCTTCGCCCAGACTTTGGCCAAGCCGCGCCGTGCCGTCATCATGCGGGCCACATGCCGGCCAGTCGAAACCCTGAATGCCCTCGCCGTGCAGGCCGAAACGCACGTCAGGATGCGCCATGGCCAGCCGTTTCACGGCCTCGGCGACGGCCAGCGCCTCGGCGCGGTCGGATTTGAGGAATTTCAGCCTTGCCGGAACGGCAGCGAAAAGGTCGCGGATTTCCACTTTGGTGCCGGGCGTGGCGGCGGCCGGCATGACGTCGCCCTTGACGCCGCAATCGACGGTCAGGCGGTGACCCGGACTGCCATCGTGGCGGCGCGAGGTCAGATCAAGCCGTGCCACCGCGCCAATCGACGGCAAGGCCTCGCCGCGAAACCCCAAGGTCGTCAGACGCTGCAAATCGCCATGGCTCAATTTTGAGGTGGCATGGCGCTCGACTGCCAGCGCCAGATCTGCCGCCGCCATGCCCTCGCCGTCATCCGTGACCCGGATCAGCCGCTTGCCGCCCTGCTCGATCACCACCTCGATAGCGGTCGCACCGGCGTCGAGCGCGTTTTCGACCAGTTCCTTGACGGCGGCGGCCGGACGCTCAATCACCTCGCCCGCAGCGATCTGGTCGATCAGCAAAGGATCGAGGCGACGGATCTGGCTCATCGTCGGTAAATCCGGTTCAAAGGCCTTGCGGTCGCCCGGCGATCGCCACGAGGAGTTTGCCATCGCCAAAGAGCCGCGCCGCCGCACGCTGGGCATCGGCCATTGTCACCGCCTCGATTTCGACATTGCGTCTGTCGAGCTGGGTCACATCAAAGCCAGCGATTTGCAGGAACACCAATTGGCCGGCAATCTTGCTGGATGTGTCAAAGCGCAAGGCATAGGAGCCGGTCAGATAGCGCTTGGCCTTGTCCAGTTCCTCAGCGGTCGGGCCATCCTGACCCAAAGCCTTGATCTCGCGGGAAATGACCTCGAGGGATTCGGCGACACGCTCGTTTTTGGTGGTGGTCGCGCCGGTCAGCAGGTCACAGCGGTCATAATTGGCGAGTTGCGAATAGACTGAATAGGCAAGGCCGCGCTTTTCCCGCACCTCGCGAAACAATCTCGCGGTGAAAATGCCGCCACCGAGCACGTGATTGACGACCATTGCGGCGCTGTAATCAGCATCATGCAGGTCGAGGCCGGGGCGGCCAAAGCGCACGGTCGACTGTGTGAGATCAAGATCGCTGACCCGGGTTTCACCGAGTGCTGCCATGGTTACCGGCGCAATGGCGCGGGTTCTCGCCTTTTGGGCGAGCGGCGCAAACACGCGTTCGAGTTCGGCTGCCAATGTCGGGGCGCTGATCGCCCCCACCACGGCGATGCAGAGATTGTCGCGCGCCAGCAATGCGGAATGCAGGCTGGCGACATCGACGCGGGTGATGCCCGGCACGCTCTCGATGGTGCCACGCGCTGCGTGGCCATAGGGGTGGTTGGGGAAGGCCGCAGCACGAAAAGCCCGTCCCGAGACGCTGTCGGGGTCATTGGCCTCGTGCTTCAGGCCGGCGACCATCTGCGCCTTGACGCGCTCAAGCGCATCTTCGTCAAAACGTGGCTCATTCAACGCAAGGCCCAGCAAAGTGAAGGCGCTTGCGGCCTCGCCTGCCAAGGCGCGCACATGGCCGCTGACATGATCGCGGTCGGCCGAGAACGACAGTTCAATCGCCTTGTCGTCCAGCGCATTGTGGAAGGCAGCGCCATCGAGTGCCCCGGCGCCCTCATCAAGCAGCGCCGACATCAACATCACGGCACCAAATTTGTCGAGCGGGTCTTGCGCCGCCCCGGCGCGAAACGCGAAATCGACGGCAATGATCGGCACGGCATAATCTTCAACCAGCCAAGCGGTGACGCCAGAAGGCGATGTCACCTTTTGGACGCGGCTGGCGCGTGACGCCGTGAGGCCGGCTTGCGACAATTCATTCATGGTTTGCTTCCGCCTCAACAGTCTTCAAATAGCCGGTTACCGCGCGCTGGCGCTTGAGCAAATGCGCGGCGGTGGTAATACGTTCGGCGCTGACCGCGCCAATGCGCTGCGGCCATTCGCTGATGCTCGCCACATTCTCGCCGGTTGCCAGCGCCGCGCCATACCAGCGCGCCAAAGTTGCCTGGCTGTCCTGGGCATAAACCGCATCGGCGATCATCCGGGTTTTGGCGCGGGCAAGGTCGTCGGCGGCCACGCCTTCGCGCTGCACCGCAGCCAGTTCCGCCTCGATGGCGGCATCCAGAGCTTCGAGCGAGACGCCCTCGGCCGGCACGGCATAAAGGAAGAAGCGCGTGTCATCGACCGCGCCGCCCATGTAATAGGCTCCAGCCGCCACGGCGATCTGCTGCTCAAGCACCAATTTGCGATAAAGCAGGCTGGTCTGGCCACCGCCTAGCAAGTGGCTGAGGAGTTCGAGCGCATCCTGTTCGCCAGCTTTGGCGGTCAGGGCCGATGGCACAATATACAAAGCCTGATGGCTCGGCTGTTCGACCTTGGCATCGCGCAATTCCACCAGCCGATGGGCATAGGCCGGCGGTTCCTGCGGGCGCAACCGCACCGGGCGTTCGCCACGCGCCGGGATGGCGCCATAATGGACTTTGGCCAGCGGCTCGACTTCGGCACGCGTGACATCGCCCGCCACCACCAGAATGGCATTCTCGGGCGTATAGAAGCGCTGGTAATAGGCCATGGCATCATGGCGATCGAGCGTCTCGATCTCGTGGCCCCAGCCAATCACCGGCTTGCCATAGGGGTGCTGGGTGAAAAGCGCGGCGTGAACTGCTTCCTGCAATTGGGCAGCGGGGTCATTGTCGGTGCGCATGCGTCGCTCTTCCAGCACGACATCGCGCTCGGGATTGACGGTCGCATCGTCCAGCACCAGATTGACCATGCGATCCGCCTCATAGGCCATGACGGTTGCCAGGTGCTCGCGGGCGACGCGCTGAAAATAGGCAGTATAATCATTCGAGGTAAAGGCGTTTTCCTGCCCGCCGAGATCGGCGATCAGGTTGGAATAATAGCCCTTTTCATGATTTTTCGTGCCCTTGAACATCAGATGCTCAAGGAAATGCGCAATCCCCGATTTCATCGGCGGATCATCGGCCGAGCCATTGCGATACCACACCATGTGCGTCACCACCGGGGCGCGATGATCTTCAATCAGCACCACCTCCATGCCATTGGCCAATGTGAAATGGCTGACCGGCGGGCCCGCGGCAAGGCCGGGGCGCGCTGACG